>CAZGUU010000308.1:0-5884 GCA_964529315.1 uncultured Enterobacteriaceae bacterium | reverse complement strand
CCCCAACGCCGCGAGCGCGGCGAACGCGACCCGGCTGGCAAGCGCGGCCCGCGCGGTGGGCGCGACCCGGCTCGCCAGCGCGGTCAGCCCGGTGGGCGCGGTGGGCGTGATGAGCGCGCTCGGTGCAGCGAGCGAGGTCGGTGCGGCGGCCCCGGGGCGCGAGATCCTCTGCGCAATCATGGCCATCCCCCTCATGGAATGTTCGTGCGCGTCACCTTGCGCGCGGCATCGAAGGCCTGGCGGACGAAGACCGGCTCGCGCAGCGGCACGCGCACGATCTCGGTGCCGTCCTCGTCGAAGCCCGCCACCTCGCCGCCCGAGCGCTTCCAGCGCGACACGAGGCGCTCGGTCGAGCCGAACAGGGTGAGCAGCGCCGTGAGGTCCGCGTCCTCGGCGGCGTGCCGATAGGTGTCGATCGCCGCGTCCACGCCGGGCCCGAACATCTGGCGCAGGAAGGGCCGCGGCACGTGCACCGGCGGGATGTAGTAGACGTTGGGCTCGAGCCCCCACTGCGGGAAGAGCGGCAGGGCCAGCTTGCGCACGTGCACCAGGTAGTCGATCGGGTTGTCCTCACGCGCCTGCTCGGGCAGCGAGACCCAGCCCGCGAAGCGGATCTTGCCGATGCAGTTGGCGAAGCACTGCGGCTGGAGCCCCGACTCGAGCTTGGGGAAGCAGGCGATGCACTTCTCCGAGGTGCCGGTCATCGGGTTGTAGAAGGCCTTCTTGTAGGGGCACGCCTTGACGCACTCCTGGTAGCCCCGGCAGCGGCCCTGGTCGATGAGCACGACGCCGTCCTCGGGCCGCTTGTAGACCGAGGCGCGCGGACACGAGGCGAGGCAGGCGGGGTAGGTGCAGTGATTGCAGATGCGCGCCAGGTAGAAGAACCAGCTGCCGTGCGGCAGCTCGTGCGCGGCCCCCTTTTCGACGGCGCCCGCGCAGTCGTCCTCGCCGACGTTCGGGTAGGAGTAGTCGACGTCCTCGGGCCGCCAGCCGAGCACGCGCTCGCCGGCGCCGGCCGCCTCGAAGAGCGTGCGACCCTCGTAGACGTCTCCCTTCCAGGGCTGCTCGCCGAGCCGGCTCAGGAGCTCGAGGTCCCAGCCCAGCGGGTAGAAGCCGTAAGGCTTGGTCTCGACGTTGTTCCACAGCATGTACTCCTGGCCCTTGCCCGACGTCCAGGTCGTCTTGCAGGCCAGGGTGCAGGTCTGACACGCGATGCACTTGTTCGTGTCGAAGACCGCTGCGAATTGCCGCTTGGGGCGCGACTCCGGGTACCAGTAGGACATGTCCCGCCGGATCTGCCAGTTGCGCACGCGGGCCATCAGGCCTTGCCTCCCTTCCCGCCGTCCGTGCGGACCAGGTCGCCGGCCAGGTAGCGCCGCATGGCGTCGCTCTCGTAGCCTGGCCTGAGCCCGAGGCTCGCCGGGCGCCACACGCCTCGGCCGCCGATTCCGCCCGGCTCGGCTTTGGTGATCTTGACGATCGACTCGCGCGGCGCGCCGGTCGTGCAGTGGACGTCGAGCAGGAAGCCCTTGCCGATCTGCTGGCCGACGACCTCCTTGCGCACCAGCGAGTCGGTCATCCACGTCGGCTTGATCCAGGCACGCGTCGCCGACTGGTGGGAGCCGGAGCGGAACATCGCCTGGTAGCCGGTGCGCGGGTTCTTGGCGAGCCCGTCGGGCCGCTTCTCCTGGCCCTCCTGCGACCCGGGTGTAGCCGCGTACATGTTGAACCACATTCGGGTCACGCCGCGCGGCGTGCCCGGATAGAACCGGGCGCGACACAGGAGCCGCGAGAGCTTGTAGTCGCGCGGGTTCTTCTGCCAACCGCGAAACGGCCGGTCCTCGGGGTCGGAGTCGATCCACACGTAGTCGCCGTCGTCGACGCCGAGCGCGCGGCCGTCCTCCGGGTTGATGTCGACGTAGCCCTCGGTCGCAAACGGCATACGCGTATCGTGCCGATACATGTCGCCGAAGGGCCCGAAGAGCACTGCGCAGACGTCGGTGTCGATCGGTGTGGTGTGGGCGCCGTGGCGGTACTTGGGCGTGTGGAAGACGAAGCGGTAGCCGTCGGCGGCGAGCGGGTGGCGCGTCGCGCGGGTCTCCGCCCAGGTCTTGACGACGTTGCGTCCCTGGCGCGTGTCCGTGGCGAGGTCGGTCGGAGAGACCCCGTACGCCTCGGGCCCCTTGGGGCGCAGCGCCTCGTGCTTGGGCGCCACGATCACGTTCGGCTCGTAGAACGTCGAGTCGATCGGCTCGCGGTGCACGGGCAGGTTCTCCCCGGCGGCGATGAACTCGTCCTCTTCGCGGTAGGACTCGAGCCGGCCGCTCTTGGTGTACCAGGGCCGCGACTCCTGCGTCTGCTCCCAGCCGACGGCGCGCGGGTAGGTGCGCGACATGAGCAGCGCCGGCACGCCCTGCTTCGCCTTCTCCTCGAGATCGAGCAGGCGGTAGCCCGAGGCGCAGGCCGACATGTCGAAGATGCGCTGCAGGTAGACTTCGGCCCGGCCCTCCTCGGCGAAGCGCCAGTAGTCGCGCAAGCGCGGCTCGCCGGTGAGCTCGGCGAGCTTGGCACCGACCAGCGCCAGGACGTCGATGTCGCCGCGGGTCTCGAAGATCCGCTCCAGCGGGGTGCGGGGGAAGACGGTGATGAACGGGTTGGTCACCGAGCCGGCGACGTCGGGCTGCTTGAGTTCCGCCCACGAGTCGACGGCGAAGACCACGTCGGCCCACTCGCAGGAGGCGGACCACCACCACTCGTTCACCGCGACCAGCTCGATGCCCGGCAGCACGTTCACCGCGACGTTGTAGTGCCACTTGGCGTTGCCCAGGATCGAGTTCGAGTTGGCGAACCACAGCGACTTGGTCGGCGCCGGCAGGTGCCCCTTGCCGGTGACCAGGTGGCCGCCCATGCGCAGCGGCCGGTGCTCGTTGTTGAAGTAGTGGGCCGACTCGCCCTTCCAGTAGGGCTTGGGCCGCGCCGTCTTGGCCGCGTCGAGCTCGATGTCGAAGGGGTTCTCGTAGATGAACTGCGGGATGCCGTTGAACAGCGCGATGCGGTAGTTGCCGGCGAACGAGCCGACGTTGCCGCCCACCCGGCCGATGTTTCCAGTGAGCGCCGCGAGCAGGAAGATGTCGCGGTCCTTGTTGTCGTTGTTGAAGAACTGGTTCGGCCCCATACCGACGGCGAAGAGCGTCGTCCCGGGCTCTGCGGCGATGTCGCGCGCCAGCCGCTCGACGGCGTCTGCCGGCGCCCAGGTCATGTCCTCCACCGTCGCCGGATCGAAGTGCGCGGCGTACTCGCGCACCAGGTCGAAGACCGGCCGGCAGCGCACCTTGGTGCCGTCGCGCAGCGTCACCTCGACCGACCCCTCGAGCAGCGCGCTCTCGCCGACGGTCGACTTGCCGCCCACCTCGTCGCGCGAGAGGCGCCTGGGCGCTCCCGCCGCCGCATCCCACCACACGAAGTCGCCCCACTCGGCGCGCAGCGCCGCCGGGACGAGCTGGTCGCTCTGCTTGCCCGGCGGCGGTGGCTTCTCGCCCTCGGCCAAGACCCTGGTCTGGTTCGAGAGCGCCGCCAGCTCGCCCTCGAGCACGTCGCCGGCGCGCAGCAGCTTGAGCGTGTCCGTGCGCACGAGCAGCGGCAAGTCGGTGAAGCGGCGCACGAAGTCGGCGTCGTAGAGCTTCTCGCGCATCAGGACGTCGGCCAGGCCCAGCGCCAGCGCGGGTGTGGTCCCCGGACGCACGACGATCGCCTGGTCGGCCTTGGACGAGGTCGACGAGTACTCGCAGGCGACCACCACGACGCGTGTGCCCTTGAGCCGTGCCTCGCTCAGCCAGTGCACGTCGGGCATCTTGGTCGTCACCCAGTTCATGCCCCAGACGACGACGGTGCGCGCGTGCTCGACCGCCGAGAGGTCGAAGTCGACGGTCTGCTGGCCGGTGACCATGGGGTGCCCGGGCGGCAGGTCCGTGTGCCAGGAGTAGTTGTCCCAGCAGCGCCCCCCCAGCGCGTCGTCCGGCGAGACGCCGCGCAGCTTGGCGTCGATCAGAGCCATCGAGTTGGCCATGCGGTAGAGGCCGTAGATGCGGGTCAGCCCGAGCAGCGGCATGCCGCCGCGGAACTTGAGCGTCTGGGTGCCGGCGCCCTTGGTCATGTGGGCGACGTCCGCGTCGTAGCCCTGGGCGAGAAGCCGCTTCTCGCCCTCCTCGCCGCTGTAGGTGGAGGCGATGTTGACCAACGCCTTGGCCACGATCTCGGCGGCCTCGTCGTGCGTCACGCGCACCCACTCGTCGCGCGCGCGCTGGAAGTACTCGGCGGGCGGCCGGCCGTCGCTGCCGCGCGGGAAGCCGGCCTCGACCCACTTCTTGTAACCCGCGCGCACCACGGGGTGGCGCACGCGACGATCGCCGTAGAAGCGACGGGTGAGCGCCAGGCCCTTCTGGCAGACGCGCGGATCCCAGCGATGCGAGGCCCGGTTGCCCTCGAGGTCGGTCGCCTCGCCGTACTTCATCGTCGGCCCGATGCGCGTCACCACGCCCGAGCGCACGTAGGCGTTCAGGATGCAGTTGTGCGTGTCGTTGGGCGCGCAAAGGAAGGTGAACGTCGAGTCGGTCTTCCACAGGTCGCGATAGGCGCGCTCCCAGTCGCGGCTCGGGTAGCGCGCCAGCGGGTTGTCGACCGCATCCAGCCCCCAGGCGCGAGTCGCCGAGGCGACGAACGCCCCGAAGCCCATCGCGGATGCCGCCTCGAGAAACTCGCGGCGGTTCATTCCCTTGCGTCCCATCTCACTTCTCCTCCCAGGAGCGCATGAACGCGACGATGGCGGCGATCTCGTCGTCGCCGAGCGCGCGGTGCGCGGGCGAGGCGGCCGAGAAGGCGGGCATCGAGGTTCCGCGCCGCCCGCGGCGGATGGTCTCGACCAGATAGGTGTCGGTGGCGCTGGCGAGCAGGCGCGGGTTGGCCAGGGCCGGCCCCTCCTTGCCCTCGCCCGCCGCGCCGTGGCACGAGGCGCAGGCGGCGCCGTAGAGCTCCTTGCCCCGCGCCGCGTTGCCGTCCACCCAGCGTCGCGGTCCCTCGTCGCGCGGCGCGGGCGCACCGCCGCCCAGCGAGCGCACGTGGCCGACCACGGCGTCGATCTCCTCGGGGCGCAGCCCGCCCTCGCTCCCGCCCCAGGCCGGCATGCGCCGGCCTGGGCGGCCGTGCACCACGGTCTCGGCGATGAATCGATCCGAGGCGATCGCCAGGAAGTCCGGGTTGCCGATCGCCGGGAAGGCCGGCATGCCCGGGTAGCGCATGCCCTCGCCGCTCGGCCCGTGGCAGGCCGCGCAGAAGCTGCCGTAGAGCGTCGCGCCGTCGGTTGCGAACTCGCGCTCGCCGAAGCGCTCGGCGCGCACGCGATCCTTGGGCCAGTAGGCCTCCGGCCGATCGCCGCGGCGCAGCGAGAGCATGTAGAGGGTGAGCGCGTCGATCTGCGCGTCGGTCAGCCCGAGCTGCGGCATCTGCGAGCCAGGCACGACGCTCGCCGGCGCGCGGAAGTGCTCGGCGAGCCACGCGGCCAGGCTGCGGCCGCCGGGTACGTGCGAGAAGTCGAGCTGCCCCGGGTCCTTGTCCCCGACCCGCGTGAGGTCGGGGCCGTCGTCGCCGCCGACCCCCGCGACCTTGTGGCAGCCGCGGCAGCCCAGGCTGTGGAACACCGCCTTGGCCTCGACCAGGTCTGGCGCCCCGACGCGCGAGGCGAGCAGCTCGTCGATCGCCGCCCGGTCGTCGCTCGACAGGGGCCCGAACGAGGCGCTCCACGGACCGCCACTCGCCGCCGCATGCCGGGCGGCGTGCTGGTCGTACCAGCCGCGGTCGTAGCCCGAGTCGCCGACGCGCGACAGGTCGG
>CAZGUU010000307.1:0-5961 GCA_964529315.1 uncultured Enterobacteriaceae bacterium | reverse complement strand
CGGCTCGCCCGGGCTGCGCCACGCCCGCGGCCTCGTGCAGCAGCGAGATCTCCTCGCGCAGCTCGTCGACCAGTGGGTGCACGAAGTCGTGCGCCAGCGCATCGAGCACCGCACGGTAGTACCAGAGCGTCTGCTCCCGCGTCCCGGTGAAGCGCGCCCACACCTCGTCACCGAGCGAGGCCAGGTCGCGGCGGATACAGCGAGCGTTGTGCAGCTTGTCGGCCGCACCGATCAGCTTCACCTCGTGCGGCTCCTCGCGCAGCCGCGCCACGTAGCGCTGCTTGCGCTCCTCCCAGGGGGCCTTGGGCTGGCTCGTCGCGTCGCTCAGCGCCTCGACGAGCCTTGCCACGCGCTCGCCGAAGCGCTGCGCGAGATCGTCGCGTCGCGCTCCGGCCACGTCCTCGAGGAAGTCGTGCAGCACGGCCGCGATCAGCTGATCCTCGTCGCCTCCGTGCTCTCCGACCGACACCAGCACCTGCAAGAGGTGGGTGAGGTAGGGGATCTGCGTTCCCTTGCGCAGCCGGTCGCGGAAGGCGTCGGCGGCGAGCGCCAGCGCCTCGTCGAGGCGGCGCGAGTACTGGGGCGGGGTGGGCACGGCGCAGAAAGGTACGCCACCGGGCCGGCCGCGCAAGGCGGACCTTGCCCACGGCAGGGTCGCACGACGCGTCGCGCAGGTACCCGAAGCGCTCGGGGTGCAGCGGCAAACCGTTGACGGTCGACCAGCCCTGCCGGGTCGCTCGACCAGGGCAAGCTCGAGATGGTGATGCGCAACCTGGTGCACAACGCGCTCGAGCTCACCGAACGCGGCCGGGTATGCGTCGAGGTCCAGCTCGCCGGCGATCCCGACGCTGGAGGGGAGGCGGCGACCGAGCTGCACGGAGCCTCCTCGGCGGGCAGCCGCGCCGGCACGGCGGCGTGGGGCTCGGAGCTCCCGCCTCCGGGCGACGAGCGCGAAAGCCGCAGGCGGGAGAGCTTGCGGCCTTCGCCTGCACGGGCAATAGAGCCAGGCTTCAATCTCGCAGACGGAAGGAGTGCCCCCAAAGATGAGCTCGCCGACCCTGAACTCGGGCGACACCGCATGGATGCTCGTGTCGACGGCCCTGGTGCTCTTCATGATGGTTCCCGGCCTGGCGCTGTTCTACGGCGGCCTGGTGCGCACCAAGAACGTGCTATCCGTGCTCATGCAGTGCTTCGCCCTGACGGCGCTCATCACCGTGCTGTGGGTGCTCTACGGCTACAGCCTGGCCTTCGACGCCACCGGCATGAGCCCCGACGGCGGGGGCCGTGCCTCGGTGATCGGCGGCCTGGCCAAGCTCTTCCTGAGTGGCGTGCGCGTCGACTCCCTGCAGGGGACGATCCCCGAGACCGTCTTCGTCGCCTACCAGGCGATGTTCGCGCTCATCACGCCAGGCTTGATCGTCGGCGCCTTTGCCGAGCGGATGCGATTCTCGGCGATGCTGCTGTTCTCGGCGATCTGGTTCACGCTCGCCTACACGCCGGTGTGCCACATGATCTGGGGCGGCGCGGGCGGGCTGATGGCGCAATTCGGCGTGATCGACTTCGCCGGCGGCATCGTCGTCCACATCACGGCGGGGGTGGCGGCGCTGGTCGCGGCCCTGGTGATCGGCCCGCGGCAGGGCTACCCGCACACCCAGATGCCGCCGCACAACCTCACCATGACGGCGGCCGGCACCGGGATGCTCTGGGTGGGGTGGTTCGGCTTCAACGCCGGCAGCGCCCTGGCGGCCAACGGCACGGCGGGCATGGCCGCGCTCGTCACGCACCTCTCGCCGTGCGTCGCGGCGCTCACCTGGATGGCGATCGAGTGGGCCAAGTTCGGCAAGGCGAGCATGCTCGGCTTCGCCACGGGTGCGATCGCGGGCCTGGCAGCGATCACCCCGGCGGCCGGGACGGTGGGCCCCGCAGGGGCGCTGTGCATCGGCCTGGCGTCCGGCGCGACGTGCTACCTCGGCGCCACCTCGCTCAAGCGCTGGGGCGGCTACGACGATTCGCTGGACGCCTTCGGCGTGCACGGCATCGGCGGGTTCGTCGGCACCGTGCTGGCGGGGATCTTCGCCGCGGCCGAGCTGGGCGGATCGATCGCCGATCTGCACGTCGGGCGGCAGCTCGCGGTCCAGCTCGGCTGTGCGCTGGCGAGCGCTGCCTGGTCGGCGCTGATCGCCCTGGCCGCGCTCAAGATCGCCGACGCGCTGGTCGGCCTGCGTGTAGACGAGGCCGACGAGCGCTCCGGGCTCGACCTCTCGCTGCACAACGAGGCCGGGTACAACTACTGAGTCGCGCCCGCGCCGGCCGGGCCGGGCTCGCCGAGCGGTGCCAGGGCGAGGAGCGGCTTCGCCCGGACGCTCAAGAGCCCGATCCGAGCCCGGCGTCGTCCGAGACGACCAGCACGTCGAAGTCCCGCGCCAGGCGCACCATGCGCTCGACGAACGACCCACCGAGCAGCCGGCGCCAGCGTGGGCGGCTGCTGCGCGCGACGACGATGTGCCCCACGCCGTGCGAGCGCGCGAACTCGAGCAGCGTCGTCACGGGATCCCGCCCGCGCAACCGGACGAGCTCGGCACCGAGCTCGCGCGCCTCCTCGGCGCTCTCCGCGAGCCGTCGCTGCGCGGTGGCGTCGATCGAGGTCGGCCCCTCGTGCGGCGTCTCGACCCAGGCGGCGTACCAGTCCGTGTTGAGCCGGCCCGCCATGCGCGAGCCGCGGTGGAGCAGCCGCTTGGCCCGCGGCGAGCCGGCGGAGAGGCACACCAGAACCCGATCCTCGCTCGCGGGCGGGCCGCCGGCGCGCCCCTCGACCGCGCGCCGCGCCAGGGTCGCGCGATCGAGGCTCTCCGCCACCTCGCGCAGCGACAGCTCGCGCAGAGCGGCCAGGTTCCGATCGGTGAAGAAGCTCGCCAGCGCCCGCTCGATCCTCTCCGGAGGGTAGATCTTGGCATTGCGCAGCCGATCGATCAGATCCTCGATGGACAGGTCGAGGTTCACCACCTGATCGGCCTGGTGCAAGAAGGTGTCGGGCACCGTCTCGCGCACCGCGATGCCGGTCGCGCGCTCGACGACCTCCCTCAAGCTCTCGATGTGCTGCACGTTGAAGGCGCACAGCACGTTGATCCCGGCATCGAGGATCTCGAGCACGTCCTGGTAGCGCTTGCGGTGTCGCGAGCCTGGGGCGTTGGTGTGCGCGATCTCGTCGACGATCGCCAGCTGCGGCCGGCGTGCCAGGACCGCGTCGAGGTCCATCTCCTCGACGGCGACGCCGCGGTACTCGATGCGCCGCCGCGGGATCGCCTCGAGCCCCTCGAGCAGAGCCGCGGTCTCGGACCGCCCGTGCGTCTCGACCAGCCCCACGACGACGTCGACGCCCCGCTTGCGCAGCGCGTGGGCCTCCTCGAGCATGCGATACGTCTTGCCCACGCCGGCGGCGAAGCCGATGTACACCTTGAGCCGCCCGCGCCGGCTGCGCTGCACCAGCTCGAGGAAGTCCTCGGGCCGCTGGCGCCGCTTTGCCCCCTGCGGGCTGCCCGCGGATGGCTCGGGCGTCGCCGTCGGGCGCACGGATGGCTCCGGCGCCTGCGGGCTCTGTGCGGCTCGCGCCGTCACGGCGGCGCCCTCAGCCACCCGCCCCGGGCAGCGGGCGGCCGAGCTGGCGGTCGAGCGCCAGGTTGAGCAGCAGCACGTTCACCCGGGGCTCGCCGAGGAAGCCCAGATCTCGCCCCTCGATGTGCGCCACCAGGGCGGCGTGCACCCGCTCGGCGGAAATCCCGCGCGCCCGCGCCACGCGCGCCACCTGCCAGAGCGCCACGCTCGGGGAGACGTGCGGATCCAGCCCGCTGCCCGACGCGCTCGCCAGCTCGCCGGGCACGTCGCCCTTTGGTGCCTCGGGGTTCCGCTCGCGCAGCCGCGTGACGGCGGCCGCCGCGCGTGCGTGCAGCTCGGCCGAGGTCGGACCGAGGTTGGATGCACCCGAATCCGCCGCGTCCCAGCCATCGCGTCCCGCCGCCGACGGCCGCGGGTGGAAGTAGGCCGCCTGGGCGAAGCCCTGCGCGAGGAGCTCCGAGCCGACCACCACGCCCCGCTCGTCGAGCACCAGGCTGCCACCCGCCTGGCGAGGGAAGAGCAGCCGCGCGGCGGCGGTCACGGCGAGCGGGTAGACGATGCCGGTCAGGACCAGCGTGGCGAGCGTGGTGCGCAGAGCGATCGCGATCGGCGCGGACGGGCCCCCGCTTCTCACGCGAGCCCCAGCGCCGCGAGCAGCAGGTCGATCAGCTTGATGCCGACGAACGGCGCGAGCACCCCACCGACCCCGTAGATCAGCAGCGAGCGGCGCAACAGCGCCGCCGCGCCGAGCGGGCGGTAGCGCACGCCGCGCAGCGCCAGCGGGATCAGGGCGACGATGATCAGGGCGTTGAAGATCACCGCCGCCAGGATGGCGCTGCGCGGCGAGGAGAGGTGCATCACGTCGAGCGGCGCGATCTCGGGAAAGATGCCGACGAACAGGGCCGGCAGAATGGCGAAGTACTTCGCCACGTCGTTGGCGATGGAGAACGTCGTCAGGCAGCCGCGAGTCATGAGCAGCTGCTTGCCCACCTCGACGACCTCGAGCAGCTTGGTCGGATTCGAGTCGAGGTCGACCATGTTGCCGGCCTCCTTGGCCGCCTGCGTGCCGGTGTTCATCGCCACGCCGACGTCGGCCTGGGCGAGCGCCGGCGCATCGTTGGTGCCGTCACCGGTCATGGCGACGAGCTTCCCCCTGGCCTGCTCGCGGCGGATCAGCTCGAGCTTGGCCTCGGGGGTGGCTTCGGCCAGGAACTCGTCCACGCCGGCCTCGCGCGCGATCGCCGCCGCGGTGCGCGGGTTGTCGCCGGTGATCATCACGGTGTGGATCCCCATGGCGCGAAAGCGCTCGAAGCGCTCGCGGATGCCGCCCTTGACCACGTCCTTCAGGTGGACGACGCCGAGCACGCGGCCACCGTCGGCGACCGCGAGCGGCGTCCCGCCGCAGTCCGCGATGTCGCGGGCGAGGCTCTCGAGCTCGGCCGGCACCACGCCGCCCTGCGACTCGACCTGCCGGCGAATCGCGTCCACCGCGCCCTTGCGTACCTGACGGCCGTCCAGGTCGCAGCCGCTCATGCGCGTCTGGGCGCTGAAGGGGACGAAGGTCGCGCCGCTGCGGCGCACGTCGCGGCCGCGCAAGCCGAGCTGCTGCTTGACCAGCACGACGATCGAGCGGCCCTCCGGGGTCTCGTCGGCGAGGCTCGCGAGCTGCGCCACGTCGGCCAGCTCCTCGACGCGGACGCCGGGCATCGGCAGGAGCTCCGTCGCCATGCGGTTGCCCAGCGTGATCGTTCCGGTCTTGTCGAGCAGCAGCGTGTCCACGTCGCCGGCCGCCTCGACGGCCCGGCCGCTGGTCGCCAGCACGTTCTTCGCCAGCAGCCGGTCCATCCCGGCGATGCCGATCGCCGAGAGCAGGCCGCCGATCGTGGTCGGGATCAGGCAGACCAGAAATGCCACGACCAGCGTCGGCTCGAGCCGCATGCCCGAGTAGCTGGCGAGCGGCACGAGGCTCACGCACGCGACCAGGAAGACGATCGTCAAGCCGACCAGCAGGATGTGCAGGGCGATCTCGTTGGGCGTCTTGCGTCGCGCCGCGCCCTCGACCAGCGCGATCATCCGGTCGAGGAACGAAGCGCCGGGCTCCGCCGTGATCCGCACGACGATCCGATCCGAGAGGACCCGCGTCCCGCCGGTCACCGCCGACCGGTCGCCGCCGCTCTCGCGGATCACCGGCGCCGACTCGCCGGTGATCGCCGACTCGTCGACCGAGGCGATGCCCTCGATCACCTCGCCGTCGCCCGGGATCAGGTCGCCCGCTTCGCAGACCACGGCGTCGCCGCGGCGCAGCTCCGAGGCCGCAACGGGATCCTCGGCGCAGCCGGGCGGAAAGCC
>CAZGUU010000306.1:0-5965 GCA_964529315.1 uncultured Enterobacteriaceae bacterium | reverse complement strand
GGCGATGATGCGCGGCGTGCCCGCGGAAGCGATCCTGCTCGAGGACCGCCCGCGGCGAACGGAGCTCGGCCGCGCCGCCCGCGGGTTCGCGCGCGGGCACACCTACCGCGCGCTCGCGGCGCGCCACGTCGAGCTCTACGCGCGGCTCGCCGGGGGTGGCGCGCCATCGAGGAGGGCCTGAGCCGTGGGCCTCTCGGTGGTCGTGCTAACCCGCAACTCGGCGCGCCACCTGCGCGAGTGCCTGGAGAGCGTGCGCTGGGCCGAGGAGATCCTGGTGCTCGACGACGCGAGCCAGGACGCGACCCTGGCCATCGCCCGCGAGTACGGCGCGTGCATCCACGCACAGCCCCGAGCGGCGGTCGAGGCCCACCTGGGCAACTTCGACGTGGCGCGCAACCTGGGCTTCGCGCTGGCCACCCAGGAGTGGATCCTCGCGCTCGACTCCGACGAGGTCGTGCCGCCGGCACTGCGCGACGAGATCGCCGCCGTCGTCGCATCGGACGAGCGGGCGGCCTTTCTCGTCCCTCGCCTGAACCTCTTCTGGGGCCGGCCGGCGCGCCTCCTCGGTGCGGACCACCAGCTGCGGCTCTTCCGCAAGGGCGAGGCGCGCTACGAGGGCTGCCACCTGGACCAGCGAGCCGTCGTCCGCGGCCCCACCGCGTGTCTCGAGAGTGGGCTGATCCACCGGCAGGCGGACTCGCTCGGCGAGCTGCTCGCCAAGCTGCGCGAGCGCACCACGCAGCGAGCCCGCGCGCTCGACGCGGAGTCGGCGCCGGCCGAGCGCCCGGCGCCGCTCTTCTACCACACCTTCCGCTACTACTGCCGGGAGCACGGCGCGGCCCGCGACGGTTGGCGCGGCATTCTGCTCGCCGCCGTCTACGCGCTCTACCCGGCGCTGGCGCACGCCAAGCTGCGACGCCTGCGCCGCGGTGGCGCCGGCCGAGAGGTTTGACGGGGACACCGTGCACGCTCCACCCACACCTGGCTCTCCCGCCCGCGCCGAGGCCGAGCTCGACTGCGAGCCTCGCTGCACCACCGGCCCCGGCTCGGCTTCGCCTTCGGTCGTGGTCGTCGTCGTGACGCACGACAGCGCGGCGCACGTCGGGGCGTGCCTGGACTCGATCCGCGACGGCGCGGGCGGCCTGCCCACCGAGGTCTGGGTGGTCGACAACGCCTCTCGCGACGGGACGGTGGACCTGCTGCGCACCCGCCACCCCGACGTGCGGCTGCTGGTCAACTCGCGCAACGTGGGCTTCGCCGCGGCGTGCAACCGCGCCATCCGCGAGACGCGCGGCGATCTCGTCCTGCTGCTGAACCCCGACGCCTGCCTGCGGCCCGGCGCGCTGGCGACGCTGGCCGGCTACCTCGAGCGGCACCCGCGCGTGGCGATCGTCGGCCCCCGGCTGCTCGCGCCCGACGGCTCGCTCCCGGCCGACAGCTCGGCGACCGGCCTGCCGCCCGGGTTCGTGCAGGCGCTGTTCGAGTACACGCGCCTGCACCGCTGGTTCCCGCGCAGCCGCCACTTTCGCGACTACTTCCTGCTCGACTGGGACCGCAGCACCGACCGTGCCGTGGCCATGGTGCAGGGCGCCTGCTTCCTCGTCCGGCGCTCGCTGCTCGATGCGCTGGGCGGGCTCGACGAGCGCTTCTTCCTCTACTTCGAGGAGACCGATCTCTGCGCGCGCGCGATCGCCGTGGGCGCGGAGGTGCACTACGTGGCCGGGGCGGCCGCGACCCACGTCGGCGGCCACAGCATGCCCGACCAGCGCCAAAGCGCGCGCCACTTCATCGCCAGCCTCTACGCCTATCACCGCAAGCACTACGGCTTGGCCGAGGCCGTGGCCTTGTGGGCGATCCTCGCGCCGTACCACTGGCTGCGCGCCGCTCGACTGGCGACGCGGCGGATCTTCTTCCCCGAGGACGCGCAGCTCGAGCAATCGCTGCGCGCAGCGGTGGCGCGGGGCCGCGCTCACCTCGGCCTGGCCGCGCAGGCCGCCGCGGGCCGACGAGCGGCGGCGCGCCCGTGAGCACGACGCGGCCGGCAGCGCGCTCGACGGTCCGCGGCTGGTGGCCGGCGCGCTGGTACGCGGAGATGCGCATCGGCCCCTGGCTGCGCATCATGGGCGCCACGCCGGCGCGCCTGGGCGTGCCGCTCGCCCTGTCGCTGGTCGCGGCCGGCCTCGACGGATTGGGGCTCGGCCTGCTCGTGCCGATGGCCACCGGCGTCGCCCAGGGGAGCTTCGAGCAGGTCCGCCAGTGGCCGGGCCTTGCCTGGGTGATCGAGCAGGGCGGCGCGGCGCTCGCCCCGGGGCCGGGGTCGTTCGGCAAGCTGTTCGTCCTGCTCGCGCTGGCGGCGTTCTGCGCCGCCGTGGCGCGCAACGCCGCGAGCTACGCCGCGTATCTGGCACAGGCGTACTGGAGCGGCCGCTACCTGCGCGAGGCGATCCTGCACGTCTTCGCGCGCTGCCTCGCCTCGGGGAAGTCGTTCTTCGACCAGGTGAACCAGGGGCGCCTGCAGGCGCTGCTCGGCTACTGCGGCGAGGTCGTCGACCTGGTGGCCAGCGGGCAACGTGCCGCCGCGACTGGCTTTACGCTGGCTGCCTACATCGGCGTCATGCTGGTGGTCTCCTGGCGGCTCACGCTGTTCGCCCTGGCCTTCCTGCCGGCGGTCCAGCTCGCGCTGCGGCGCGTGCGGGGCAGCGTCGGGCGGCGCTCGGCGGCGCTCAACGCCGCCACCCTCGAGCAACACGCGGCGGCGTTCAACTTCCTCTCGTGCATCCCGCTGTTCCAGGCGCACGCGCAGGTGGACGCGGCGCGCCTGGCCTTCGCCGACAACGCCGAGCGCCGCCGGCGCTTCGACTTCCGCCTGGCTGCGGTCCAGGGGTTGGTGGCACCGATCCAGGACGTCCTGCTCCTGGTCGCGATCCTGGCCACGATCGCCTTTCTCGCCTTCTCCCTGGGCGAGGCGAGCCCGGCCGACATGGCCGCCTTCCTGGTCTTCTTCTACGTCGTGCGGACCGCGCTGCCCAAGGCGGCGGCCTTGCAGGAGATGGCCTCGACGCTGGCCGCGCGGGCACCGCGGCTGCGCGAGCTCGGCGCGTTGCTCGACGAGGCCGACCGCCTGGTGGTGCGCGACGGGACGCTCGAGTTCGGCGGCCTGCGCGAGGCGATCGAGGTGCGCGACCTGCGCTTCTCCTACCTCGACGGCACCCCGGCGCTGCACGGCCTCTGCGCGACCTTCGCCCGCGGCACGACCACCGCTCTGGTCGGCCCGAGCGGCGGCGGGAAGTCGACGCTCGTCCACCTGCTGGTCGGCTTCTACCCGACGCCCGCTGGGTCGGTGACCATCGATGGCGTGGACCTCGCGCTTTACCGGCGCGACTCTCTGCGCCGGCGCATGGCCTTCGTCAGCCAGGACGTGTTCCTCTTCGATGCGCCGCTGCGCGAGAACCTGACGCTCGGCCGCGCGACGAGCGACGCCGAGCTGTGGCGCGCGCTCGAGCGCGCGCACCTGGCGGCGCGTGTCGCGGCGATGCCCGCCGCACTGGACACCGTCGTCGGCGATCGCGGCGTGCGGCTCTCCGGTGGCGAGCGCCAGCGCCTGGCGATCGCTCGTGCGCTGCTCGGCGACCCCGAGATCCTGGTGCTCGACGAGGCGACCAGCGCGCTCGACAGCGCAACGGAGGCCGCGGTGCGCGCCGCGATCCGCGAGGCCGTGGCCGGACGCACGGCCATCGTCATCGCGCACCGCCTCTCCACCGTGCGCGACGCCGATCAGGTGGTCGTCGTCGAGGCGGGCCGGGTGCTCGAGCACGGCACGCCCGAGGCCCTGCTCGCTGCCGGCGGGCTGTTCCGGCGCTACTGGGACGAGCAGCGCGTTCCCTGACCCCGCGCCGTGCCGCCCGGTACGCCAACCGCCGCGCCGGGCAGCGCTCCGGACGCGGAGGTGGGCGCCGAGCCGGATCGCGAGCTGGACGCCGGATCGCACGCCGATCCGGTGTCCGAGCCGGCCCGAGCGTCGGGCCGTGCGGCGGCGCACGGGTCGTCGTTCGGTGCGGCGACGACCGTGCAGTGGCCGATGCTCGGGTCGGTGCTGGCGAGGTCCACCAGGAAGCCCTCCGCGTAGAGCCCCGTGTCCACGCCGCGCGCCGCGTCGCGCGCGATCGCGGCCAGCAGCGAGGCGCGATCCGCGAGGGCAAGAGCGTCGAGCGGCGCAACCAGCCGCTGGCGGGGCAGGAAGACGCCGTCGCGGTAGAAGTGTACGTGCTCGTCGCGCAGCATGTCGCTCGAGGCAGCGCCGTGCAGGGCGTAGAGGCGGCCGAGCAGGCGCAGCGCGCCGAGCAGGAGGGAGATGGCGAGCGGCCAGCGGGCGGCCTCGTCCGCGGCGAAGGTGCGGCGCAGGCGCAGGCGCAGCGTGTGCTCGGCAAAGCGGCGTAGGCGCTCGGCTTCGCCGGGCTCGATCAGGCCGTCGAGCGAGATGTGGCCCTCGGCGAAGCTGCGGCAGAGCACGTCGCGCCGGTACACCGCGGCCCGGCCGGCGGCGTGGCCCGCGCCGACCAGCAGGGCGCCCAGCAGCTTGTAGAGGAAGTACTCGCGGCGCCGGTTGGCGAAAGCATCGCCGCGGTGGTCGAGGCAGAAGGCGTTCCACAGGGTGACCCAGCTCTTCACGGCGAAGACGTGGGCCACCGTGGTCTCGGCGGGCGAGGGCGGCTCGAGCCGGGCCATCGCGTCCGGCCCGAACAGGCGTCGCCAGGTCTGGGGCTGCTCCAAGAAGCGGAAGCGGAAGGCCGGGTTGTCGCGCTGCAGGCGGACGATGGATTGCCAGGGGAAGGCCTCGAGGTGGCCGTCGAGCAGCGGGATCCGCCGTGCCAGCCGGGCGTAGAAGCGGCCGATCGCGGCGTGATCGTCGGGCACGGTTGCATCGGCCAGGACGAAGAACAGGTCGACGTCGGAGAGCCCGGGCACGACCGAGCCCATGGCCGCGCTGCGGCGCAGGTAGGCGCTGCTGACGCAGCCGGGAAAGCGCGCCCGCAGGGCGGCCACGGCGAGCTGCGCCGCGGCGCGATAGACGGCTCGGTAGGCCGCGTCGAGCGGCCACACGCCGGTGCGCACCAGGGCGAGCTTGACCAAGTCCAGCCCCCGGCCCGGCGCACGCCGTACATCGGCCGAGCTCAGGGGAGGTTGCGTCGGATCTCCTCGCGCACGCAGATCTCGTGCGTCAGGATGCGCGGCCAGCGCCGGCCGTAGGCGTAACCCTGCCCGTGCAGGTCGTCGCCGCGGTAGTGCTTGCCGGTGGGGCGGAAGCGGTGTGCGATCGGCGTCTCGTCGACCACCGCCATGCGCAGGCCGTGGCGCTCGCAGGCGTACGGCCAGTGCAGGTCGAAGCCGTAGCCCATGGGCGAGGTCTCGGCGTCGAGCGTGGCGCGCAGCAGCTCCAGGGCATCGCGCCGGAAGCACGGCGCCATCACCTCGACGAAGTTCGTCAGGCGCAGCAGGCAGTCGGGCCGGCGCACGCAGATCGGGTAGGTGTGGTAGCTGTCGGGGGTGAGCGCCGGCTGGGCCAGGGCGACGTCGTGCGCCTCGAGCAGCCCGAGGAAGCGTTCGGCGAAGCCGTCGCCATACTCGAGGTCGTCGTCGGGGAAGAACGCCCAGCGATAGCGCGCCAGGTCGAGGCGGCGCAGGATCCGATCGATGGTGCGCCACTTCTTGACCGGTGCCAGAGCGCCGTCGTCGAGCCCCAGGCGCACGCCGGGGTGATGGGGTCGTGCCGCCGCCGGGCCGGGTACGCCGGGCTCGACGGGGACGAGGTAGAGGTCGGCGACCTCGGCGAAGGCCTCGATGGTGCGCTCGACGAGCGTGTCGGACGCAAAGTACGAGCACACCACCAGGAGCTCCCGGCCGGCGCTCGTGCCCGCAGTCGCGCCCGGAGCGGCACCCGGGCCCGCCTTCGCGCCCCGGTCCGCAG
>CAZGUU010000305.1:0-6058 GCA_964529315.1 uncultured Enterobacteriaceae bacterium | reverse complement strand
GCCCCGCGGCGCCGCGCGCCTGAGCCCGGCCGGGGGGCGCCGTGGAGGTCGTGCTCGTCGAGCCGGAGATCCCGCCCAACACCGGCTCGATCGCCCGGCTGTGCGCGGCCACCCGAACCCCGCTCCACCTGGTCGGCCGGCTCGGCTTCTCGCTCGAAGACCGCCACCTGAAGCGCGCCGGCCTCGACTACTGGCCCCACGTCGATCTCGCCGTCCACGCGAGCTGGGAGGAGTTCCTCGCCGCGCGCCGCCCCGGCCGGCTGCACGGCTTCAGCTCGCACGGCACCGAGTCCTACACCCGCGTCGCATTCTCGCCCGACGACTTCCTGGTCTTCGGCGGCGAGACGCGCGGCCTGCCGGCCGCGCTGCGCGCCGAGCTCGCACCGCTGTGGCGCATCCCCATGGCGAGCGACGCGGTGCGCAGCCTGAACCTGGCCAACGCCGTCTCGATCGTGCTCTACGAGGGCCTGCGCCAGCTGGGCCGGGTGTAGCGCCGCGCGTTCGGGCAACGACCGCGCCCCCCGCCGGCGCCCCGGGCGCCGCAGGGGCGGGGGCGAGCGGCCGGGGTGACCGGGGTGGCGGGCCGGGTTGACATCGCGGGCCCGTCCGTCGCAACGTCGGCGCATGTCCAGCTCCCAGCCGCCCGAGCGCGGCACGCTGGTGACGGCGGCCCTCCTGGTTCTGGGGCTCACGTTCGCCGGCTACTGGATCGTGTTCTACGTCACACCCGGCGACGACCCCGGAGCGCTGCTGCCGTGGTTCGGCATCGCCGCGGCAGCCATCGTCGTGCTCGCCCTGCTCGCTTACGTGCTGCCCCGACGCAAGGGCGACGGCCGCTGAGGCGCCGGGCCGCCCGCAGCGCTGCGGCGCCTCGGCCGCGTCACGCCTTCTGCACGTCCACGGCCACGCCGCGCGGCCCGAAGTTCGGCGCCCCGTAGAGGCTGCGGTAGTGCAGCTGCCCGTAGTCGCCGACCAGGTGCAGGGCCTTCCACGAGCCGGCGATCGGCTCCTGCTGGCCCCGGTGGCCAGCGAACTGGAACGACTCCCAGGCGTGGTAGATGATCACCTGCCCCGGCTGGGCCGAGGGCGCCAGCTTCACCACGCACTCGAACGCGCCGACGTCGTTGAAGGTCCGCACCCGCTCGCCGTCGGCGATGCCGCGCGCCAGCGCGTCGTCCCGGTTCATGTAGAGCACCGGCTCGCCGCGCTGCAGCCGCAGCATGGTCGCCTCGCTGCGCCAGATGGAGTGGATGCTCCAGCGCGTGTGGCCGCCGGTCATGCGCAGCGGGTACGACCCGCCGGCCGAAGGCGGCGCCTTGTGCACCGGCAGCGCCTCGCCCGCGTCGAGGTACCAGTCGTGGTCGAGGTAGAGCTGCTGGCGTCCGGTGAGCGTCGGCCAGGACTCCTTGTCCTCGACCTGCCAGGCGTTGGGGTAGAGCGGGCGCGAGAAGTCGACGTCGGTGCACATGTTGTTGAACATGCCGTAGGGGCCGTTGCGCCGTATCGGGACCACGCCGCGCACGATCGCCTCGTCCCAGGTCGTACCCTCGCAGATCTCCGAGCGCCGGAAGATGTAGTCCATGCCGGTGCGCGGCTGGGCGGGATCGAAGGCGCCGTTGGCGGTCCACACGTCGGATACGCGCGTCAGATCGACCTCGTTGCCGAAGGCGTCCTTGGCGACCGTCGCACCGCGCGCCCGGGCCCGCTCCTGAATGCGGCCGGCCAGGCTGCCGAAGATCCACCACTCGTTGCGCGATTCGCCGAGCGGCTCGACCGCTTTGTCGTTGAGCACCAGGTAGGGCAGGAAGCCCCAGGCGTACTTGATGCCCAGCTTCTCGTAGTATCCCGCGGCGGGAAGCACCAGGTCGCTGTACATGCCGGTGGTCGACATCTGGCTATTGACGTTGACCACCAGGTCGAACTTCGGCCACAGGTGCTCGAGCGCGATCTGCGGTGCCGGCCACTGGCGCAGCGGGTTGTCGGCGGTCACGACGAAGACCCGAGGGGACTTGCCCGGCGCGGGGTAGATCGGCATCCACCCCTGGTCGACCGCGACCTGCATCGCGGCCTCCATGCCCATGGGGCTCGCACCGTCGTTGTTGCCCGGGGCGCCCATGGTCGGCGCGTAGCCGCCGTGCACCTGGAGCCAGGGGAGCACCGGGGTGAACGCGTGGTCGCGCGCGCGCTCGTTGATGTACGCCTCGATGTCGCGCACCGGGGGGCGGCCCAGGATGCGCAAGGCGAGCTTCTGCCAGCCCGGCAGCTCCTCGAACGAGAGCTCGTGGAAGCCCGTCACCGCCCACCAGGAGCCCAAGCGCAGGCCCCCGCCGGGGCGGCCCTGATTGCCCGTGAGCGCCATGAGCAGGGCGAACGAGCGGTGCATGAGATCGCTGTGGTAGTGCTTGCACGCGCCGGTCGAGGCGTAGATCAGCGCCGCGCCCGCCCCGGCCATCTGGCGCGCCACGCGGCGGATCACCTCGGCACGGATGCCCGTGATCTCCTGCGCCCGCTCGGGCGTGTAATCGGCGTCGAGCTGCCGGCGCAGCCGCTCCCAGAGGGGCTCCACGGCGACGCGTGCTCCGTCGGCGAGCTGCACCTCGTGGCGCCCCTCGAGCGAGGGCCGGATCTCGCCCAGGGCGAGCGACGCCTTGCGCATGCCCTGGCTTCCGGGCGCGAGCACCGCCTCGTCGCGCTTCTCGTCCCACACGTAGAAGGCGTCGGTGCGGCCGCCCTCGACCAGGTCGCTCTCGCGCAGAAAGCGGGCCGTGTCGCTGCGCACCAGGAACGGCAGGTCGGTTTGCTCCGCGACGTAGTCCCTGCGGTAGAGCCCCTCGGCGACGATCACCTGGGCCATGGCCAACGCCAGGGCCGGGTCTGTTTGGATTTTTGGATTTAACCAGAGGTCCGCGTGGACGGCAGTCGCGTTGTAGTCGGGGCCGATCACCACCAGCTGCGCGCCGCGGTAGCGAGCCTCGGTCACGAAGTGCACGTCGGGAATGCGCGTGTAGAGCGGATTGGCGGACCACATCACGATGTAGTCGGAGTTGAAGAAATCGTCGCTCGTGCCGTCGTTCAGGAACATGCCGTAGGTCTGGATGAAGCCCAGCGACATGTCGCCGATGCCGGAGAAGGTGTCGAGGATGGAGGCGCCGATCGTGCGCAGGAGGCGGAACTCGGCCGCCGAGTCCGGGCCGTGGTCGAAGTTCGGCCCGGGCGTGGCCACGACCGTCTCGGCACCGTGCTCCGTGGCCGCGGTGACGATCGCGTCGGCGACCTTGTCCAGGGCCTCGTCCCAGGAGATCCGCCGCCACCGCCCGCTCCCGCGCTCGCCGACCCGCTCGAGCGGGTAGCGCAGGCGCTGCGGCGCGACCATCAGCTTGCTGTAGCAGGCTCCCTTCTGGCAGCCTCGCGGGAAGAAGTCCGGGGTTCCCGCTCGCCCGCCCTCGTCGTAGACCGGCGCCTGCTCCTCGCGCCAGACCATGCCGTCCTTCACGTAGACGTTCCAGGCGCAAGCCGACATGCAGTTCACCCGGTTGTGGGTGCCGCGCACGACCCGATCCCAGGTCCACTGCTGGCGGTAGAGATCCTCCCAGCCGCGGTAAGCCGACCCGCCAGCGCTGCCGGCAGCCCAGCCGCCGTCCGCCGCGCTGGCCCCCTCCCCGGCCACGCCCTCGGCGGCCGCCGGGCACAGCGTGCCGAGCGATAGGGCCAGGGCGCCCGCGCCCGTGGCGCGCAGGAAGTCACGTCGGCTGAGGGTCGTGTGCATGCGCTTCTCCTACGATGCGAGCCCGACGCAAAGCCAGACCCACTCGTCCCAAGCGCTCGATTTCACGGCGAAGATGCCGATTGCGCGCTCACCGGGCGACGGGCCCACCCAGGAGCAGCGCCCCCCGGGGCGCTCCACCAGGCCCATCGCACACCACCGCGGGGCTCTGCGGATTCGCGAGATCGGCGACGACGGGGCCCTAGCCCCTGGAGGCACGGCCGCAGGCGCCGCCGGCGCAGCCCCCCGCACAGCCGCTCTCGAGCGGGTCGCGCACCACATAGCCCAGATCGCCCAGCTCCGACTCGTCGACCCAGGCGACTTGCTCGACCGGCCCGTCGCAGTGGGCGCACGCCCACCGCGCCACGCCGCCGGCCTCGCCGTGGGCGACCACGCCCGGGCCGGCTTGCGCGCCATCGCCGGGCTGCCAGAGAACCACCCGCCGGCCGCACGCGATGCAGCTCCCCACGGGAACAGCGGCGGCGCCGGGGAGACCCTGGTCGAGGTCACCCTCGCGGCTCACGGCTCCCCCGGGGTCGTGCCGCTCGGCGCTCTCGACCCGTCGCCCGACTCGGCGGCGGCGGGTGGCGTGAGCCCGAGGCTCGCGATCTCGGCGCTCATGCGCTCGATGTGGGTCGCCGGCCAGTAGACCCGTCGGCACCCGGGGCAGCGCAGGAACTCCGTCTCCGTCACACGAACGTAGGCCGGCACCGAGTCCGGAAGCCGATCGAGCTCCACCGCCTCGAGCGGCACGTTGCACTCCGCGCAGCGCGGCGCGCGAGCCTCGATGCCGCCGAGCGGCAGGCTCCGATCGAGCTCGCGGAGCTGCTCGCGAAAGTGGTCCGCAGCGATCGCCACGACGCGCACCGGGCTGCGCACCCGCAGGAGCGCGCGATCGCGGGTCAGCAGGACGCGCCCCTCGCGCGCCGCCAGCGTGAGCAAGCGCCGGCCGGGCAGGTCCGGGCGGTAGAGCGCATCGAAGCGCAGCAGGCGCAGCCAGCGAGCGAGCCGACCGAGCATGCGATCCACGGCAAAGCGGGGTGCGGCCTCCATGGTCGACGATCCGCTCGCAGCGTAGCCTCGGCGCTCGCGCCCGCGCAACGCCGTCGGCCCCCACGCCGCCGGCCCTCACCTCACGGACCGCGCCCCGGGCGCTGGGATTTCTTGTGGAAATACTGCATACTGTGTCGGCGCGAGCGCGTTTCGTGCCCATGCCGACAGGAGGACGTGTGGCAAGAGATGCTCGAGAACATCCGGGCGCGCGGCGGGGCCGCGGACCTGGAGCACACCCTCAACTACCTCACCTTCCCCGACGATCCGATGCGCGTGAGCGGGCCGGATCAGCTCGACACCGATGCCTCCTACCGCTAAAATAAAAGCTCGCAGCACTTCTTCCACGGCGCCGCGAGCGTGGTGACGAGCTACGCGGCACCGGCGGCGTGAGGCGGCCACTCGGCGTACGGTTGAGCAGCGAGTCCATGATGAGAGGAGCAGCCGGATCCGCCTCTCGCGCCCCCGCCGGTCTGTGGGAGCCCTACGATGGCAACCGCCCGGGGCCACCCGACCCTGCCGTAGGGGCCTGCTGGGTACGAGCACTCGCCCAGCATGGCTCACATTGAGGACAGCCGCCGTCGATGCACCCCGTCATGCTCACGGTTCCATGGCTCGGATTGGAGGTCCGCTCGTACCCGGTCATGCTCCTCCTCTCGATCGTCGTTTGCCAGGCGCTGGGGCCCAGGCTTGTTCAGCGTCTCGAGGGTATTCAGCCCCAAGTGACACGCCGCGCATTGCTGTGGATGGGCATTGCAGCTTTCGCGGGCGGACGCGCCCACTTCATAGCTAACTTTTGGTCAACACTCGGACTGTTCAGCCATCCCCTCGAGCTACTCGCCGTTTGGAATGGTCTTCACGCAGGCGGGGCCATTCTCGCCATGACTGTCGTGTTACCGCTCGTTCTCTATGGGTTGCGAGTCCCGCCCGGACGATTTGCGGACGCCTGCGTTCCGACAATCGGCATCGGTATCGCGATCGCCCGTCTGGGTTGCTTTCTTGGGGGTTGTTGTCTTGGCGCACGGTGCGACCTCCCATGGTGTGTTGCCTTTCCAGAGAGGAGTGCCCCCTTCGACTTCCAGGTCGAGCACCATATCATTGATGCCAGCGCCTCGGCCTCAGCGCCCGTTCATCCCCTTCAGCTGTATTTCGTCGCGGCCGGCTTGTTGGTCTCAGCCCTCGGCCTCTGGCCCGAGTTTGACGAGATTTGGGCATTTCGAGGGGGTCACCCCTAGGAATATCGCG
>CAZGUU010000304.1:0-6096 GCA_964529315.1 uncultured Enterobacteriaceae bacterium | reverse complement strand
CTCGTCCTCGAAGACGGGGAAGAACTGCTCCCCATTGGGCAAGAGCCAGAAGCGGTTCGCGCGGACCGCGTCGAGCACCATCGGCCCGACGTCGTCGGCCGGGATGCCCTGCTCGACCACGGTGCGTATGGAGTCCCACAAGGCCGCGACCTCGGGCGACAGAGCGACGGGCTTGGGCTTGCCGCCGGGACCGGTGGTCTCGAGCTGCGAGAGGATGTTGGTCACCACCATGCCGGGGCAGACCAGGGTCACGCCCACGGAGGCCCCCTTGAGCGCGAGCTCGGCGCGCAGCCCCTTGGAGAGCCCGACCACGGCGTGCTTGCTCGCCGTGTAGGGCCCGTGCGCGGGCGTGGTCATCAGGCCCCCGGTCGAGGAGACGTTCACGACGTGCGCCTCGGGCTGGGCGAGCAGGTGCGGCATGAAGACCCGGATGCCGTAGATCGTTCCCCAGAGGTTCACGCCCAGCACCCACTCCCACTCCTGGAGCGAAATCTCCCACTGGTAGCCCGGCCGGTAGACGCCGGCGTTGTTCACCAGCAGGTGGACGCCGCCGAACTCGGCGAGCGTCGCCTCGGCGAGCCGCTCGACCGCCGCGAGGTCGCCGACGTCGGTCGGTACGCCGATCACCCGCGCGCCGGTCGCGCGCACCTGCTCGACCGCGGCCGCCAGCCGCTCGGGGCTCTGGCTCGCCATGACCACGCGCATGCCGGCACGCGCGCACTCTACGGCAATCGAGCGGCCGATCCCGGTGCTCGCACCCGTCACCACCGCCACCTTCCCCGCCAGATCTCTCATGCTCTCGCTCTCCTGGAATCGCTCGCGAGCTCCGCTGGGCTTGCGCAGGAGCTCGCCCGCCATCCGTGCCGCACGGTGTGCGGCTCCGCAAGGGGCGCCCGAGCCACACCGTCGTGAAGCGGGGCCTGGCTGGGTCGCCGGCGCTCGACGTGGCCGCGGTGAGCTGCGACCGCAAGCGGGCCACCGCGGCGAGAGTGCCGCGCCCTCGAGATCGGGCCGCGGCCCCGAGCGGGCTTCAGCCGTCGATGATCGACACCTCGGTTGCGAACCAGAGCGGCGACCGCGCGTGGTCGACGAAGCGCTGCTCGTCCTCGAGCAGCTCCTGGCTCGCGCGCTGCGCCTCCTCGCTCGCCATGAGGCCGATCATCTGCTCCTCGCTCTCCCACGAGAGCTCGGCGATGCCGTCGTAGGCCTCTGGGCCGCCACGCGAGGCGCGAAGCGCCTCGCCGAGGATGCCGTCGATCGTGTGCATCTGGACGTAGCGCTGGATACCCAGCACCGGCGCCAGGCGGCGCACCAGCGGCCCGTGCCGGTCGCGCCAGTAAGCCTGGAACTCCTCTCGGGAAAGATGCGGCAGGCGCCGCACGCAGAACAGCAGCTTGATCACGGCCCGCTCCAGGGTTGCCAGCGCCGCGGCCCGCGACGCCCGATGTCGAACACATTTCGACCCACGGCACGACCGCTCCCCTGCCTCCCGCCGTGGGACCCCGTACCTGTCGCCTGCCCGGCGACCGATGGCAAGGACGGCGCGGACGTCGGGTGCGGCCCCTACTTGCAGACCACCGACCAGGCGTCCGCCGAGCAGCTGGGACCCGTGCCGGCAAACGTCGCCTCGCCGCACTGGCCGGTCTCCGCCGTCGGCGGATCGACCACGAGCAGCCCCGCAAGCGGCGTCTCGCCCACCGCGTACGACCCGCGCACGCCCCTCACTCGGAAGCGAACCAGCCCGGGACTTCGCCGCGAGAGGTCCTGCAGCGTCACCCGCGTGATCCCGCCCGGCGGGCTCGCGCTGCGATCGACGAAGCGCCAGGTGCCGCTGGGCATGGCCCGCCAGCCGACCCTGGCCGCGGCGTCGTACGCGCCTCCGGGTACCGTGAGATCGAGCACGGTGTCGCCGCCTGCGTCGCGGATGACGATGCCGAGCCCCGCCTCGACCGGGTCGATCGCCGGGCCGTAGGGGTGCGGCAGCGTCATCTCGCCCGCGAAGACCAGCGTATCGTCGCCAGCCGGCGAGCCGAGCCGGCGGATGGCGAGCAGCGGGTCGGCGATCACCGCGGGGCTGGCACACGCCGTCGGGCACGGCGGCAGCGGCTCGGGCGGCGGGAACACCGGCGGGCCGCCGGTCGGCGGGTTCTCGGGATCGGCCACCTCGAAGGCCAGCACGAAGATCAGCGCGTTCCTGCGCGGCGGCTCGCCCTCGCAGAAGCCCACGATGCGGCCCAGGCTCTGGTTGTCGGCGAAGGTCGTGCCCTGGTGGCCGTGGGTCCAGCGATAGGGGTTCTTGTTGCCGGCGATCGACGAGCGGTTGCCCGTGATCGCCGTGCCGTCCACCGGCAGCCCGAGCACGGTGGTGCGCCAAGGCGTGCCCACGATCACCGCCTGCTGCGCGGGGTCGTCGCCGGTGAACTCGTTGTCCGCCACCACGCTGCGGTCGTCCTCGACGCGCACCCCGTAGGTCACGTCGCGAAAGACGTTGCCCCGCACGACGTTGTCGCGCGCGTAGTCGGGCACGATGCGGTTCAGCGCATCCGAGTAATAGGCGGTGTCGCTGCAGTCCATCGGCATGGTGTTCTCGCCCATGCGCGAGCCGATCCACACGCCGTTCTCCCCGCCGACGATGGTGTTGCCCTCGATCAGATTGCCGTCGGCGCCGTAGCGCCGGTGCCACCAGCGCCCCGGACGTTGGTTCACGAACTCGCCGCAGTTCTTGTACAGGAAGATGGCGCCCGCGGAGTTGCCGCTGAAGCGGTTGCCGACCACGCGGTTGTCGCGCGAGCCGTCGATCGCCAGGCCCTCGCGGCCGGTGCCCCAGAACCAGAAGCTCAAGCCCGCGAGCTCGAAGAGCTGGCCGCTGGGTCCGTTCTCCCTGTAGCCGTTGTCGACGATGTCGTTGTCCTCGACGACGACGTCCTTCGATCCCGCCTCGAGGTAGATCCCCGTGCTGCCCGCTCCCTCGATGCGCAGCCGGCGCAGCGTCACCCCCGTCACGTAGGCGTCGACGAAGAGGCCGACGCCGCGCGATCGCAGGAGCGTGCTGTCCTCGACGACGATGTTCGAGAAGACGTGGTCGTACTCCTGGCCCTCTGCGAGGTCGCGAAACCCCTCGCGCATGATGTGCACGTTGTTCAGGAACCCCTCGACGTGGCAGCTGCGCACGGTGATGTCGGAGAGCGCCACGTCGGTGGGCGCCGTGATCAGGATTCCGTAACGCCGGTCGGTCGTCGCGATGTGCGCGCCCTGGCAATCGAGCACCACGCCGGAGGCGACGATCTCGACCCCGCGCGTCCAGGTGCAAGAGGGGTCGAGGTGGGCGCTCGCCGTGAGCGTCACCAGCGAGTCGGCCTGATCGCAGCCGATCAGCTGCGAGCCGGTTTCCACGGCTCGGGCCTCGTGCTGGAGGAGGGGCAAAGGGAGCAGCGCGGCGACGGTGAGCGCGACGGCCACCAGCAGCCGGCCGAGCCAAGGGCGCGTGAGCATCATCAGGGGGTGTCCGATCTCCTCCGTGGCGACGAGAATCGCTACTGCCTACACCGGCCGCGATGCGGCGGTCCAGAGGCTTGTTTCGATCCCCCTGGCCCGGCCCAGCCGGCCTCGCCGGCGCTGCGCCGGTCGAGGCCGGCGACGCAAGCCGCTGCCGGTCGCCGCGCTGGAACGCCTAGCCGCCGGCCGTGCCCCGCACGGCACGGGTGTAGGACCAGTGCGTCTGGATGATGCGCCAGCCGCGCTCGCCCTTGCGGAATACCTCGGTGCAGTTCCAGCGCTGGACATCCTCGTCACCGCCGTACGAGACGAAGTTGAACGTGAGCACGGCCGCATCGGCGACCACCTGCACCCCGGGGTCGAGCAGCTCGAATCGGGCCGCGCTCACCTTCCCACGGAGTCCCTCGTAGTACCGCGTGAGAGCGGCGAGCCCATCCAGCCGCTTGTCGAGAAACGGATCGAAGTACACGACGTCCGAGTCGGAGATCTCGAGAAAGCCGCCCGGATCGCCCGAGCACCAGCGTCGGAGAGCCTCGGCTTCGAGGGAGACGATCTCCTCGGCGATGGAGTGTGTCGTAGGCATGCGGTCACCCGTGCCGGTCGTCGTCGTCACTCACGCCGCGCGCGAGCAATGAGAATGGGCATCCTCGTCGTGCGTCTCGGCGATGCCACGGGCGCCCGGCTGATCGGCGATCCGATCCCAGAGTGCACGACCTGGCGAGTTGAGCTCGCGCAGGCGGGCAGCGGTATGCTGCGGCGCTATTCGGCATGGAAGTCTGCGAGCGCACGTTTCACAGCGGCGGGCTCGCGGGCGATCACCCGCAGGAGCGCTTGCGCCGTGAGATCCGGGAAGCGGCGGCGCTGCTCCCAGTCCTGGATCGTGCGCTTGGGGATGCCGAATGTTCGTGCGAACTGCGCCTGAGACAGCCCGACCTTCTGCCGGATGACCTTGGCGTCGATCTCCTCCGGCAGATGCAGGCGGTAGGTCCGGGGATCGGCCTCTCCGCGCGCGATCTGACGGGCCTCGCTGGCGGCCTCAATCAGCCTTTTTCCGAGATTCGACACGGTCCTTCACTCCTTCCCGGTACTCTTGCGCGAGCGCCGACAGCTCGCGTTTCAACTCGTTCTTCTCCTTCTGCGAGAGGTCCTCGCGCCGCTGGGCAGCTGCAGCGCCAGGTTGGGCCAGCCCTCGGAGATCGGTATGCTCGATCCATGACGCAGATCCTCAACGCAGCGATCGCGAAGCTCACAGCCCTGCCACCCGAAGAGCAAGATCGGGTGGGACGCTGGCTGCTCGACGAGCTGCGCGATGAAGAGCGCTGGGTCAAGCAGCTCGGCACCTCGCAGGAGGCGCTCGGGAAGCTCGCTGCCGAGGCCCGTGCCGAACGCGATGCTGGCCTCGCCACCGATCTCGATCCCGAGAAGCTGTGAGGTCCACCGCCACCCCGCGCTTCTGGGCAGCATACCGCGAGCTGCCTCGTGAAGTCCGGGAGGCGACTCGGAAGGCCTACCGACTCTTCCGCCAGAACCCTTCGCACCCCAGCCTCCAATTGAAGAGGGTCCACGACCGAGAGCCGGTCTACTCCGTGCGCGTGACTCTCGGCTACCGGGCCCTGGGTCTCGTCGAGAGCGACGAGGTCACGTGGTTCTGGATCGGGGGGCATGCGGAGTACGATCGCCTCCTGAGCCGGCTGTAGCTGTCGGCCCAACGCCGGGGCTCACCAGCGCGCGTCTTTCCGCGCGTCTCGTGCAGTACCAGGCAAGCCGCTCACACCGACGAAGAGACTTGCGCGCGGCTCGAAGACAGCGCGGGAACGCCGATCTCCTGCCGCCGGCGCGACCGGGGTCGCTCGCGGCGCCGTTCGCTTCCTGGCGGGACGGCGGGCCAGCGATGGGAGCCGGGACCAGAGCCGGGACCGCAGCATCTATGAGCTCACATCGCACGGGCGCCGTCCAAGTGGGTTCGTCATTGGCAAGTTTCGGAGCCAGCCGTCAAGGCGCATCGTTGTCAACCGATGTCGAGGCACACCGGGCAGGTGGGGTCGGGCCAGAGCCTGCCGGCGCCGCCAGGGAGGGATTACGGGTTGGAGCATGACCTGCCGCCCCGACGCGAGAGCGCCCGAGACGGGACTGCCTGCGGCCCCGCAACCGGTCACGCCGCCAGCCCCGCCGCGCGCTCCGGCACGTCCCCGGGCCCGTTGTCGGGCCCGTACGGGTCGCCTTCCCCCGCCGGCCCGTCGTGTCGCCCGGGTAGCAGCGCTCGAGCGAGGGCTTCCTCGAGCCTGGGCAGCAGGTCGGCGATCCGCCGGTAGTGCTCGAGGGCGGCGAGCAGCTCGCCGGAGACGCTGGGCGGCAGCGCGGCGAGCGGCGCGAAGCGCGACGACTCGATGTGCTCGCCCAGGACGCGCACGGCAGCCTCGACGTCGGGCCGCCCCCGCGTCAGCTCGACGGCAGCGCAATCGATGGCGCGGCGGTGCGCCGCCGCTCCGGGCCGGGCCCAGGTGTGGCGCGCCTCGACCGCCTGGAGGTCGATTGCGACGCGCTCGCGGGTCGCCGTCTCGAGATCGGCGAGTAGCGTCGCGCCCGGCTGGGCGAGCTCGG
>CAZGUU010000303.1:0-6099 GCA_964529315.1 uncultured Enterobacteriaceae bacterium | reverse complement strand
CTGCCCGCGGGCCTGCTCGCCGGCTCGGCGAGCGGCGCCGTGGCCCCCTCCCCAGCCGCGGCGACCAGCGCCGCCCCGGCCCCCTCGGACTGGCTGGCCGCCGTGGAGCGCTACAAGGAGCTGAAGCATAACTTTGGCTTGACGTCCGACGCTCCCACCGAGCGAGCCGTCCACTCGGTGGCCGACGCCCTTTCCAAGTGCCGGGCCTCGCTCTCCGACGAGCAGCGCTGGCGGATCGCCGATGCGATCGAGCAGGAGAGCCGCCGCCACGGCTACGACCCTCTCTTCGTGCAGGCGATGATCGAGGTGGAGAGCACCTGCAAGCCCACGGCGCGCAGCCCGCGCGGCGCTCTCGGCCTGATCCAGGTCCAGCCCGCCACGGCGCGGGAGGTCGCACTGGAGGCGGGCGTGCGCTGGCGCGGCGCGGCCACGCTGCTCGACCCGGAGCTCAACGTCCGCCTGGGCCTGCTCTACCTCGCGCAGCTCGAGGAGCGCTTCGGCGACGTGCACCTGGCGATCGCCGCCTACAACCTCGGGCCGAACCGAGTGGCGGGCATGACGCGCGACCGGGCGCGGCGCTCGCGCTACGTTCGCAAGGTCCTGGCACGCTACGAGGACCTGCTCGCCGACCAAGCCGTGGCGCGGTCGTAGCCGGGAGCGATCCCGGGACGGAGGAGGCGGCTGCTCCCACCCCGTGAGCCCCTCGCTACCCCGGATGCCGCGGGTCGGCCCGCGCAGCGGCTCAGATCACCCCTCGCTCGCGCAGCGCAGCCACCTCCTCCCAGGAGTGGCCGAGCTCCTCCACCAGCAGCTGCTCGGTGTGCTGCCCGAGCTCCGGCGCAGCGCCGGCGATCCGCGGCGGCGTCTCGGAGAGGCCGATGGGGAGGTTGAGCATCTCGGTCGGTCCGCCGACGGGATGGTCGACCGCGGCGATCAAGCCATTGGCGCGCACCTGCGGGTCGTCGGGTAGGTCGCCGACCGCACGGACCAGGGTGAAGATGAAGTCACCTCCCTCCTCGAGCAGGCGCGCCCACTGGTCGCTCGGCCGCGTGGCGAATACCTCGTCGAGAATCGAGATCGCGACGTCGGCGTGCATGCCGCGGCTCATCATGGTGGCGAAGCGCTCGTCCTGCGCGAGCTCGGGCCGGCCCAGGACGCGGACGAAGTCGGCCCACCAGCGGTCGGCCTGGGTCATGGCGAGCGCGATCCAGCGGTCGTCTGCGCATCGGTAGTGGTTCCACAGCGGGTTGAAGGCGTAGCGGCGCGAGAAGCGCGGCATCTCGGCGCCGAGCATCAGCCTCGAGCCGAGCGACAACCCCTGCAGCCAGGACATCGCGCCGAGCAGCGAGGCATCCACTTCCTGCCCGACGCCGAACCGCTCACGCGCGAGCAGTGCGGTCATGACCCCCATGGCGAGCACGGTGCCGCCCATCTGGTCGGCGATGGCGCCCTGGATCGCGAGCGGCGGCGAGTCCGGCTCGCCGACGGCGAGCATGATGCCCGAGCGCGCCAGGCCCAGGTAGTCCATGCACGGCCGCTCGGCCTCCGGCCCGCGCCGCCCGAAGCCGCTGCCGCTCGCGTAGACGATGCGCGGGTTGCGCGCGCGCAGGTCGGCGTAGCCCAGACCCGCGCGCTCCGCGGCGCCGGGGCGAAAGTTCTGCACGAAGACGTCGGCCTTCTCGGCCAGGCGCAAGACGATCTCGCGGCCCTCGGGCTGGCGCAGATCGAGCGCGATGCTTCGCTTGCCGCGGTTGTTCGCCTCGAAGTAGAAGTTGGGCCGGTCGCCGAGGTCGAGCCCCTGGGCGCGCAGTACCCCACGGCCCGGATCGCCGCGCTCGCGCTCCTCGATCTTGATCACGTCGGCGCCCAGGTCGGCGAGCATCATCGAGCAGACCGGGCCCTGCTGCCAGATGGTCCAATCCAAGACGCGAATTCCCTCGAGCGGCAATCTCATCGCAGCCCCCCCGTCATGCGGCTCAGCTCTTTCACCCGGGCCCGGTCTGGACAAGCCCCGTCGGGCCGGGCTCTAAGAAGGCCATGGACACGATCCACACCGTCACCGGAAGCTGTACCCCAGAGGAACTCGGACGCACCCTGGTCCACGAGCACCTGCTCGTCGGCTACCCGGGCTGGCAGATGGACGCGCTCGCCCCGCCCTTCGACCGCAAGGCCGCCAAGGCGCGGGCGGTCGAGATGATGCACCGGCTCCAGTCGCACGGCGTCCAGACCTTCATCGATCCCTGCCCCATGGACCTCGGCCGCGACGTCGAGTTCATGGCCGAGGTGTCCGCGGCCTCGGGCATGCGCATCATCTGCACGACCGGCGCCTACTTCGAGGAGCAGGGCCTGACCTACACCTTCCGCAACCTGCCGCTCGACGACATCGCCGCGATCTACCAGAAGGAGATCGCGGACGGCATCGGCCAGACCGGCATCCACGCCGGCCTGATCAAGGTCGCCACCGGCGCGCACCGCGTCTCGGAGTACGAGCGCAAGCTGCTCACCGCGGCCGCGCGGGCCGCCGTCCGCTGCGACGTGCCGATCATCACCCACACGCAGGAGGGCACCTGCGGCGTCGAGCAGATCGCCATCCTCGCCGCCGAGGGCGTCCCGCCACGGCGCATCCTGGTCGGCCACAGCGACGGCATCGACGATCCCGCCTACCACCGCGAGATCGTCGGCGCGGGTGCGTTCATCGGCTTCGACCGCCTGGGGATCTCGCTGATCGTGCCCGACGAGGTGCGCGTCAAGAACATCGCGAGCCTGGTCGCCGAGGGCTTCGGCGACAGAGTGTGCCTGTCGCACGACTCGAACTGCGGCGCCTGGCTCGGCCGGCCCATCCTCGGGCCGGGCCACGCGATCGATCCCGGGCTGATCGCGCAGATGATGCCCGACTGGACCCCACTGCACCTCTTCGAGCGCGTCATCCCCATGCTGCGCGATGCGGGCGTGCCGCAGGCTGCGATCCACACGATGATCGACCAGAACCCCGTGCGCTGGTTCCGCGGCCGCTGACCCAGGCCCGATGAGCCCACCCAGAGACCTCTTCCTCGAGGCGAACCGCCTGCGCCTCCACCTGCTCGACTGGAGCGAGCCCGGGTCCGCGGGCCCGCCGGTGCTTCTGCTGCACGGCCTCCAGGAGCACGCCCACGCCTGGGACCTGGTCGCGCCGCACCTGGCCGCGGCGGGCCACCGCGTGCTGGCCCTGGACTGGCGCGGCCACGGCGAATCCGAGTGGATCGGCCGCGGTGGCTACTACCATTTCGCCGACTACGCTGCCGATCTGGCCTTCCTGGTACGTGCGCTGGGCGGCCGCGTCGTGCTCATCGGCCACTCGATGGGCGGCAATGCGGCCCTGATCTACTCCGGCACGGAGCCCGAGCGGGTCGGCGGCCTGGTCAGCGTCGAGGGGCTCGGGCCACCCGACTTCCCGCCCGAGATGGCCCCCGATCGGTTCTCCGACTGGATCGAGGATCTCGAGCGCGCTCCCACGCGCCGGCGCCGCCGCCTGTCGCTCGACCAGGCGACGGCGCGGCTCGCGACCAGCTTTCCGCTCTGGCCACGCGAGGCGGCACGCCTCATGGCACGGCACGGCACGCGCGAAGACGACGGCGCCCTGGTCTGGCGCTTCGACCCGCTGCACCAAACGCGCTCGCCGCAGCCGTACTTCGTGAGCCAGGCGCGCGCCTTCTGGCAGCGCATCCGCTGCCCAGTGCTCTACGTCGAGGGGGAGCAGAGCCGGGCCCAGGCCGCGGCCCTGGGGATCGAGGAGCGAATCGAGGAGATCGGTGCGCACCGGGCGACGATCGCCGGGGCGGGCCACCACCCACATCTCGAGAAGCCCGACGATCTGGCGCCGGTCCTGGCCGAATTCCTCGCCGCGCTGCCGGGCAGCGGCGCTGCCCATCGTCGCGCGGGTCGGGGCTGAGGGCGGCGCGGCCGGATCCTGCTGCGGCGCCCAGCTCGGGCATGCCCGCGTCGGGCGGGCCCGGCAGGCGCGCGGCTCGAGCGCGGCACGCGCCTGGCTGCCTCTGGCTCGCGCCCAGCTCGAGCGGCTTCGCGACGGCGAAGAGCGATCGACGCGGATCAGCCGCCGACCAGCGGGGGCACACCGAACAGCCAGCGGTGCACGTAGAGCATCGCCGAGTACAGGACGGCGGACAGGCCGACCCGCCACCAGCCGATCTCGCTCGGCACGAAGCGGTTGCGGCCCTGGACGATCGCTGCGAAGGGCACGACGGACGTCGCGGCGGCAAAGGGTTCCCAGCGCGGGCCGAGAGCCGCTTTGCGCTTGGCATCGATCGAGCGCGGCCCGGCCACGGCGAGGACCAGCAGGGCGCCGAAGAGCACCAGTGAGGCCGAGTCGCCGTTCACCGTCATGTGCACCAGGGCCCAGAGCGCCACGCCGCACAGGAAGGGGTGCCGGGTCACGCGCAGGATTCCACGCGCCGGGTCACTCCCCACTAGGCCGGACTCGCCGCCGACCGAGGTCGGGCTCGGAGTGGTCATGCCGACCGCCACCAGCAGGAAGGCGATGGCCATGAGGACGAGCACGACCGGCTCGGTCCAGCCCGGCACCCGCCATAGCAGCACCCGCGGCGCCTCGGACCAGGCCCTCGAGAGCCAGACGATGCCCACCAGCGAGCCCAGCGCGAAGAGCCCGCGGAAGAGGGGCTCACCGAGTCGCGCCACCACGGTTGCACGCAGCCCGGTCCCCGACACGAAGAGGTGGATGCCGACGAAGAAGGCCGCGGCGAGCCAGAGCGAGAGCATGCCCGTTCTTTGCCGACGTCACCCGCCGACGCAACCCGGACACGGCGTGTGCTACACCCAGCAGGCGATGAATGCCCCGCCGGCGAGCCCGTCCAACGCGGTGATCCCCAGCGAATCCGGGCGCGGCCACGCGACGACGAGGGCTTCCGCCGCGCTCCCGCCAAGGCCCAACCCGGGCCTCGCGCAAGACGTCTCGCCGTCGAAAACGGACCGTCACCCCCCCCCCACCTCTCACCCGAGATGCGACGCGATTTGCGCAATGCTCACGCCTCGTGAGATCCTGCTCCTCGTCCCCGCGCTGCGGCCACGGGACGGACTCGGCCGAGCGTACCGGCGCCTCGTCGGGTCGGGGGCTCTCGACCACCGGTTGGCAAGCGAGCGCCTGACGAGCTCAGGCTGCCGGCACGTGCGCGGCTCGGCCTTCCCCGGCTCGAGCGGCGGCACGAGGCAGGGCCGCCCACGCGGTCCGACGATCAGTCCGGGGAAGCGAAAGGGACGAACTCGATGAAGAGGATCCACCTGGCATTCGCCGCGGCTCTGGCGGTGGCCACGCCACTCGCGGTGCGCACCGCCGGCGCGGCCGGACCCGAGCTCAAGACCGACGAGGACAAGACCTTCTACGCGCTCGGCGTGATGATGAGCTCCAACCTGCAGTCCTTCGCGCTCAGCCCGGCCGAGCTGGCCCTGGTCCAGGCCGGCCTCTCCGATGGCGTGCAGGACAAGGTGAGCAAGGACATCGACCTCCAGAAGATGGCCAGCAAGGTCCAGGACCTGGCCAAGGCACGCCGCTCGGTGGCCGCGGACAAGGAGAAGAAGGCCGGCGAGGAGTTCCTCGCCAAGGCGGCGGGCGAGAAGGGCGCGACCAAGACGGACTCCGGCCTGGTGTACGTCGAGAGCCAGGCCGGGACCGGCAAGTCGCCCAAGGCGACCGACAAGGTCAAGGTGCACTACCACGGCACCCTGACCGACGGAACGGTGTTCGACAGCTCCAAGGATCGTGGCGAGCCGGTCTCCTTCCCGCTAAACGGCGTCATCCCCTGCTGGACCGAGGGCGTGCAGAAGATGAAGGTGGGCGGGAAGTCGCGCCTGGTCTGCCCATCCGGCATCGCCTACGGCGACCGCGGCGCGCCGCCGAAAATCAAGCCGGGCGCCACGCTGGTCTTCGACGTCGAGCTGATCGAGGTCGAGGAGCAGGCGCCCAAGCCGGCTGCCGCGCCGGCGACGGGCGGCACCGGCAAGTAGGCCGGCTCTGCTCGCAGAGGCGGCGAGCGCGACGGGCCGGGCGGTCGAGCCCGGCCCGTCGCGCTCGACGCCCTCGCCCGAGAT
>CAZGUU010000302.1:0-6113 GCA_964529315.1 uncultured Enterobacteriaceae bacterium | reverse complement strand
GACTCGCGGCGTGGCCTGCGCGAGGCGAGTGGCGGGCGCCGCTCGGGCGAGCGAAGCCGGCCGAGAGAGCGGCGAGTCGGCGGGCGTCGATCAGAGAAACGCCGGCCCGCGTCGCTCGAGCGCGCCCAGCAGCAGGCGTTGCACGTGCTCGCGCACCTCCTCGGCGAGACGGCTGACCAGCAGGCGATCGCGTGCCGCCTCGGGGCCGAAGCGCCCGCGCCAGTCGATCGGCTCGCCGATCTCGATGCGCCATCGGCTCGGCAGCGGTACCATGCCGAGCAAGCCCAGCCAGGGGAAGGTCGGGGTGATCGGGAAGTACGGCAGGCCGAGCAGCCGCGCCATCCAGTCCCAATGGCCGATCACCGGGTGGATCTCCTCCGCTCCGACGATGGCCACCGGCACGATCGGGCTGCCGGTGCGCAGAGCGATGCGCACGAAGCCGCCGCGGCCGAAGCGCGCCAGCCGATAGCGGCGTGCGTAGGGCTTGCCGATCCCCTTGGTCCCCTCGGGAAAAACCGCCACGGCCTCGTCGCGACGCAGCAAGCGCTCGGCGTTCTCCGGACACGCCCGCACACCGCCGCAGCGGGTCATGAAGTCGCCGACGAACGGCAGGTCGTAGACGAAGTCGTCGACCAGGGGGCGCAGGACGCGGTGCCCCGAATGCTCGTCCTGGATCGCCACCTTGAGCATGGCGCCATCGTAGGCAGCCAGCCCCCCGGCGTGATTGGCAGCCAGCATCACGCGCCCGCTGGCCGGAACGTTCTCCAGCCCGACTGCCTCGACCCGCCACCAGGTCCGGTAGAGCACGCGGAAGAGCGGTGCGACCGAGGCCTCGAAGTCGCGATCGTAGCCGAAGTCGTCGACTTGCGGCACGTGCGGCACGCCGCGCCCGCCCAGCCCGAGCCACCCCGGAGCGCTCGACTCGATCGCCCGCGCGAGCTGGGCGTAGCCTTCCAGCGCCACCTCCAGGGCATCGGAGATGCGGCTCTGGTCGCTGACCGTCGTGCCGCTCTCCTTGACCGCTCGCTCGATGGCCCGGTCGAGCGCGCGCAGCCGGTCGCGGAACAGGTCGTGTCGCCGCAGCGAGCGCGCAGCCGCCGGCCGGGCCGAGGCACGCCCACCCGATGCGGTCTTCGCCGACCTGGGCTCCACCAGGACCGGCCCGGCCGATGCCCTGGTCGCCGGCGCGGGCTCGTCCGCCATCTGCCCAGCGGATCCAGGCGCGGGGGGCGAGCCCGCGTCTCGAGCGCCGTCGGCATCGCGGCCGAGCCGCACCGAGCGCAAGGAGCCACGCGACCTGCCGGCCGTTCTCATCGCTCTGCCCTTTCGCAACGATGGCGCGCCGCTCGCTTTCGCGGCGCGCCCGGAGATCCCTCAGTCGAGAAGCGCTGCGGCCACCTCTTCGAGCGCCGGCGCCTCGGGAGTCCAACGGATGCACAGGCTCTGCGCTCTCTCGCTGTGGAAGTGCAGCGGATGCTCGACGACGAAGCCCGCGCCGCCGTGCAGGTGGTGGCCCATCCAGCACAGCCGCTTGAACGCTTGGCCGACGTAGGCCGAGGCGCTGGCCAGCTCGGTGCCCGGATCCGCGCCGCGCGAGACCTTGCAGATCGCCTGCCAGGCGAGGTGGCGCGCCGCGGTCGCCGCCGTGCCCATGTCGGCGATCTGGTGGCGCACCGCCTGGAAGACGGCGATCTTCTGCCCGAACTGCTCGCGCTCCTTGGCATAGGCGACGGTCGCCTCGAGCACGGCCTCCATGCCACCGACCATCTCGGCCAGCGCCAGGGCCACCTGCTGCTCGCGCAGCCGGGCGAGCCGCTCGCCGCCCGCGCCGGGCGAGGAGAGCCGGCGAAGCGGCACCACGCCCGCGTAGCGCACGTGGGCCTGCCGATCGCCGCCGAAGCCCTGCACCGGGGTGACGCTCAGTCCCGGCGCGCGCCGCTCGACCAGCACCAGGCTCGTGCCGCCGGCCTCGCTGGCGGCGACCAGGTGCCAGTCCGCCGCGTCGGCATCGGGCACGTAGGCCTTCTCGCCGTCGAGCCGCGGATCGCGCCCGGAGGAGAGCTGCGATCGATAGAAGGCGGGGGCGCGCGCTCCCGGCTCGTCCAGCGCCAAGGCGAGCGTCCGCTCGCCGCGGCCCAGCGCCACGAGCTCGGGGCTCGCGGGGGCGACCAGGGCCAGCCCCATCGCCGCGCGGATCGCGCCGATCAGCGGGCGAGGCAAGAGCCCGCGCGCACACTCCTGCACCAGGCAGGCGACGTCGACCAGCGAGGCCTCGCTGCCCCCCGCCGCGTCCGGCAATCCCAGAGCGATCCAGCCCAGGTCGGCCACGGCGCGTCGCAGCGCCGGGTCGTAGCCCAGGGCGTCGGTCTCCCAGCGGCGCAGGCGCTCGACGTCGACCTCGCGCGCGCACAGCTCGCGCGCCGCGGCCTTCAGCTCCTCCTGCTCTGCCGTCGGCGCCGGGTTCATCGGCGGGGCAACCCGTAGCCCAGGAAGCCGATGATGTCACGCTGGACCTCGTTGGTGCCGCCGCCGAAGGCGAGCATCGGCGCCAGCCGGTACAGCCACTGCATGCGCCCCTCTACCAGCGCGCTCGGCTCCTCGGGGTGCGTCTGGCCGTTCAGGCCGAGGATCTCGCAGCCCGCATCGGCAATCCGCTGGGTCAGCTCCGAGACGGCGATCTTGGCCATCGAGGACTCGGCCGCGGGCATGCGCCCCTGGTCCAGCGCCCACGCGGTCTCGAGCCCGAGCATCGCCGCCGCATCGATCTCCACCTGCAGGCGCGCCAGGCGCTCGCGCACCCAGGGCTCGCGGCGCAACGGGCGCCCGTCGATCTCCCGCTCGCGCACCACCGCGACCAGCTCGCGAAAGTAGCGCCGCGCCATGGCGATCGAGCCGATCGACAGGCGCTCGAAGTTCAGCGCCATGGCCGCGTAGTAGAAGCCCATGCCGCGCTCGCCGATCAGGTAGTCGCGCGGCACGCGGACGTTGTCGAGGAACATCGCATTGGTACGCAGCCCCGGCCAGACCCAGATCGGCTGCACGCTCACGCCCGGGGCATCCATCGGCACGATGATCATCGAGATGCCCTTGTGCTTGGGCGCCTCGGGCTCGGTGCGCACGGCGAGCCAGTTGTGCGTCGCCATGTGCGCCATCGTGTTCCACATCTTCTGGCCGTTGACCACCCACTCGTCGCCGTCGAGCTCGGCGCGGGTGCGCAGCGCGGCCAGGTCGGTGCCGGCCTCCGGCTCGGAGTAGCCGAGCGCGAAGTCGATCGTGCCCTGATTGATCCGCGGCAGCCACTCGCGCTTCTGCTGCTCGTTGCCCACGCGCATGATGGTCGGCGCAACCGAGGTCACGGTGAGCGGCAGCATGGGAGCGCCGGCCGACTCGACCTCGTCGATGAAGATCCACTGCTCGATGGCCGACTTGGCCTTGCCACCGTACTCCTTGGGCCAGGCCAGGCCCCACCAGCCCTGGTCACGCAGGGCGCGCAGGAACTTCATCGCCAGGGGACCGCGACCCTCGTTGCCGCGCTCGCGCGTCTCGCTGGCCAGCGCCGGATCGACGTGCTGTGCGATGAACGCACGCACCTCGTCCCGCCAGGCGAGCTGCTCGGGGCTGAGTTCGTAGTCCATGCGCGCGAGAGTGCCACGGAAACCCCCCAATGCCAACGGCGCCGCGGGCGCGCGGCCTCGTCGCCAACGCAGGCGAGCTGGACCTGTGCAACGAAGAAGGGACGGCCTTCTCGAATCGAACGCTCGGCGCAGGAAGCGCCCCTGTCGAGGGCGCCCCGAAGTCGGCTCCACGGCCAGCCCGATTGACCCGCCCAGACCGGTCGAATACCTCTCGGCGATGGTCGGGGCGCGCCTTGCGATCGTGACGGGAAAGGGCGGCGTAGGTAAGACGACGGTCACGGCCGCGCTGGCTCGAGCCGCGATTCGCGCCGGGCAGCGCGTGCTGCTCGTCGAGGCCAGGACCCCGGGCCGTCTGGCGAGCGTGCTCGGCGTGTCCGAGCTGGACCCCGAGCCGCGCCTGATCGACCGCGACCTCTTCGCCGTGGCCCTCGACGCGCAGCGCGCGCTCGAGGCGCTGGTCCACCAGATGATGCCGCTGCGCCTGCTCTCGCGACGCCTTCTGTCGAGCGACACCTTCCGCGTCGTCGCCGCGGCGGTGCCCGGCATTCCCGAGGCCGCCATGCTCGCCCAGGTGGTCGCCTGGCTCGGCGAGGGCGACCGGCTGCGCGGCCCGCGCTGGGATCTGGTCGTGCTGGACGCGCCGGCAAGCGGCCATTCGGTGCCCCTACTCGCGGCGCCGGGGACGCTCTCCGGCCTGGCCACGGTCGGCCCCCTGGGCCAGATCCTGCGCCGGATCTCGGCGCGCTTGACCGACCCCTTGCGCACCACCGGTCTGGTCGTCTCGATCCCCGAGCCCTGGGCGATCGCCGAGGCGGTCGAGCTCTACGGCTCGCTGCGCGATGCGCTGCACATCCCGCTGGCTCGTCCGATCGTGAACGCCGTGTTTCCACGTCGCTTCTCGCGGCGCGAGGAGGCCCTGCTCGACCAGGCGGAGGCATCGGGCAGCGTCGACTCGCGCCTGCTGGCCGCAGGGCGCTACTTCCTGCGCCGGCGCGCCGAGGCGCAAGAGCAGATCCGCGCCCTGCGCGCCGGCACGCAGGAGCGCCCCGTGGAGCTGCCCTTTCTCTTCGCCGCCGACATGGGCTTCTCGCGTCTGGATCCGCTGGCCGAAGCGCTCTGGTCGGCGATCGCCTGAGAGCACCCGAGCGCGGCGCCGCCATGCAGACCCGATTCGACGAGCTGATCGACTCCGCGCGGGTGGTCGTCTTCCTCGGCCCGGGCGGCGTGGGCAAGACGACCACGGCCGCGGCCCTGGCCGTGGCAGCGGCGCAGGCCGGCCGACGCGTGGCGGTGCTCACCGTGGACCCGGCGGCGCGGCTCAAGGACGCTCTCGAGCTGCCCGACCACGCCGGCCGGCCGCACCGCGTACCGCTTCCCGCGGACAGCGCGGGCGCCGGCTCGGGCACGAGGGCGGGCGACACGGGCACGCTCGACGCCGTGCTGCTCGACGCCAAGGGCCTGTTCGACGGCCTGGTGCGCCGCCTCTCGCCGAGCCGCGACCTCGCCGAGCGAATCCTGGCCAACCCGGTCTACCGCAACGTCGCCGGCACGTTCGCCGGATCGGACGCTTACATGGCCCTCGAGCAGGTGCTCGACATCGCGGCGAGCGAGGCCTGGGACCTGGTGGTGGTCGACACGCCACCGGCGAGCCACGCCCTCGAGCTGTTCGATGCCCCGGAGCGCATCCTCGCCCTGCTGCAGTCGCGCGCTCTGGAGTATCTCGAGGAGCCCTCGCGCATCCTGGGCGGGGTCACCTCGCGCCTGGCGCGCGGCGTCCTCTCGGCCGTCCTCGGCGCGCTCGAGCGCTTGACCGGTCTATCGCTGCTCAGCGACATTTCGAGCCTCGCCACCGACTTCGGCGGCATCGCACCCGGCTTCCGGGCCCGCGCTCGGGCGATCCAGGAGCTGCTGCGCGCCCCCTCGACGCGCTACGTCCTGGTCGCGACACCCGAGCCGCAGGGCACGCACGACACGCTCGCGTTCGCCGCCGAGGTGGCGCGCTTCGGGGTGCGCTGCGATGCCCTGCTGGTGAACCGCGTGCTCGACCTCGACGCGCCCGCCGCTCCGGTGCCGACGCGCGCCGCCTGCGGCCGACCGCCCGAGGCCGGCGCAGGTGCGGCAGAGGCTCCAGCGGACCCAGCCATCCCCAGCCGCACCACGCCGGAGGTGGCCGCGACGGCCGCGGCGGCAGGTGGCACGCCCCCTCGTTGGTCCGCCTCGCTGGCGCGCAACCTGGTGACCTGCGCGCACGACCTCGACGTCCTGCGCGATGCGCAGCACACCGTGCTCGAGGGCCTGCGCGCGGGCGTCGCGCAACTCGCCGGCGATCGCACGCTCGATCGGCCGCTGCTGTGGATCGAGCTGCCGGCGTTCTTTCCCGCGCCGGTCACCCTCGACGGGATCTTCGCGCTGGCCGCGGCCCTGCGCGCCGAGCCGCGCCGCGCGGACTCGGCGGCGTAGCCACGCCGGCGGGTCAGC
>CAZGUU010000301.1:0-6141 GCA_964529315.1 uncultured Enterobacteriaceae bacterium | reverse complement strand
CACCGTGAGGTGACGCCGTAACGGCTGTCAGTTGGTGCGCCGGAAGCGGGCGAGCTCGGTGATTTCGACGTCGAGGGCGGCGCCGGCGTCGGGGAACGAGCCCTGCGCGTCCCGAAGGTCGGCGGCATGCGGGTGCGGTGCACGGGATGGATGGCCGGTCCCTGTAGCGGCTGGTGTTGCGCTGCAATGATCGCACTGCCATCATCGCCGGCGTGCCGAGCCTCACGATCCGCAATCTGGATGGTGAAACCAAGACACGGCTGCGACTGCGGGCAGCACGCCATCAGCGCTCGATGGAAGAGGAGGCACGGACCGTGCTGCGACAGGCGCTCGCGACGCCCGATGCTCCGCCACCGTCGCTGGCTGCGGCCATCCGACAGCGATTCGAGCCCCTGGGAGGCGTTGAGCTCGACATCGCGGTGCGCGGCCCGATGCGTACCCCGCCCAAGCCGGCCAAGTGATCCTCCTCGATACGAACGTGCTCTCGGAGCTCATGCGGCCCGAGCCAGCACGCCTCGTCACCGCGTGGGTGGCTTCCAGGCCAGCGAGCAGCCAGTACACGACGAGCATCACGCAGGCCGAGATCCTGCACGGCATCCTGCTCCTGCCGACCGGCCGACGCCGCACGCTTCTGCGCGCCGCGGCGCAGGCCATGTTCGACGAGGACTTCAGGGGGCGCGTGCTCGCATTCGGTAGCGATGCCGCCCTCCCCTACGCTCAGATCGCGGCCGAGCGGCGTCGAGCAGGGCGACCGATCTCTCACTTCGACGCACAGATCGCAGCGATTGCGCGTACCTGCGGCGCGAGCATCGCCACGCGGAACGTGAGCGACTTCGAGGGCTGCGGCGTCACGGTGATCGATCCCTGGAACGCTTGAAGGCCCTCGCCCGATCTCCCCTCGAGGCCACTGTGCTGCCCGTGCCGTAGTACATCGACCCCGGGGCAAGGCCTGGCCGCGACGGCGCTCCGCAGAGGTGACCGCCAGCCCCTACTCGAACGCCTCGTCGTAGACGCCGAACCAGAGCTCGCACTCGGTGCGCCGGAAGCGGGCCGTCTCCGTGATCTCGACGTCGAGGTCGAGACGGCGGTCGGAGGCATCGTCGTACGGCGGCCAGGGCACGGCGCCCGGGCCGTTGGGATCGCCGGTGCGCGCCAGGCGCGTCCAGTAGCCCTGGACCGCGTCCGCGAGCCGCGCGTCGGCTTCCGTGGCCGGGGGCGGCGAGCCGAAGACGTAGGCGATCTCCACGCCGTGCAGCGCCCGCAGGTCGAGCGGGATCAGCTCCGGGACCTGCACCCAGCGCGCGAAGTTGTACAGGTACACAGGGGCGCCGCCGGCCGCCGCGCGGCGCGCGCTGTCCTGGGTTCCGCAGCCCAGCCCGGCGTCGCCCACGGCGCGCATGAGCGCGTCCTGCGGGTTCGGGTAGCTCGACAGCGGGTAGACGGCCGCGACCGCGTCCGCGCGATCCCCCCAGCGGTCGCGCAGCGCCTGCATGTACTCGTCCTCGGTCTCGACCGGCGGCACGCCCAAGAAGCCGATCGTGCCCTCGTCCGCGTTCGAGCCGGCGATGTACGGAACCTTGGCGAATTCGCCCGCCGCGAAGAGGGTGCGCGGCTGCTCGGGCAGGAAGCCGCCGTCGACCGTGACCGAGACGTCGACGCCGCTGTCGAGCAGCGCCGCAACCGACACTCCCCGCAGGCAAGCCAGCGGGTCGGCCACCCCCGCGCAGCCGACCACCTCGGCCACCCGCTCGGCGGTCGCCGCGCCCTCCTCGGCCGTGTCTTGACGCGTCGTACAGCCGCCGCTCTCGCTGATCGCGGCGTGGAAGAGGCCGCGGCTCCCCGGCGAGACGAGCTGGAAGCAGACGTCGACCGAGCCCGCCGACTCGCCGAAGATCGTGACCCGCTGCGGATCGCCGCCGAAGGCCAGGACGTTGTCGCGCACCCACTCGAGCGCGGCGCGCTGGTCGAGCAGCCCCTGGTTGCCGGCGTGTGGGTAGGCGGGGTCCTCGGCGGCGAGCGCGGCATGGGCGAAGAAGCCGAGCTTGCCCAGCCGGTAGTTGATGCTCACGACGACGACGTCGTGCCTCTCGCTCAGCAGGCGTCCGTCGAAGATCAGGCCGCCGATGCCGAGCGGGATCTCGTCGCCGGCGGAGCCGAACTCGTTGCCGCCACCGTGGATCCAGACCATCACGGGAAGCGGCTCCTCGGGCGCGGGATCCGGCGTCCAGACGTTCAGATAGAGGCAGTCCTCGTTCTCGCTCGGCGTGCCGAGAGTCGATGGGCGCTGCGGGCAGGAGCTGCCGAAGCGCGTCGCCTCGAGCGTGCCCGACCACGGCGCAGGCGGCGCGGGCGGACGCCAGCGCAGGTCGCCCACAGGGGGTGCCGCGAACGGGATGCCGAGAAAGCGCCGCGTGCCCGCGATGATCTCGCCCTGCACCCTGCCGTCGCGCAATGCGAGCAGCGTTCCCTGCTGGATCTCGCTCGCGGGATTGCCGGCCTGGTCCGAGCACCCGGCGCCGGCCAGGAGCAGCGTGACCAGGAGCGCACCTGCGCACGAGGATTGCCTCCACGGCGCTCGCCCTGCCGCCTTCGTTCGTCGCATGCTCACCTCCCCGAGCGGTGCCGGGGCGGCGGACGGGGCCCGCCGCCGAGCGGTCCGCTTCCTCAGTACTCCAGCGCGCGCGCCTTTGACACCGGAAACGGCTTCCCAGGGATGAAGTTCCTGCCAGACCAGAGGCATCCTCTCTGGCCGGCTGCGCCGGCACGTCCGCGGGGGGAGCCGATGCAGGGGCTCCGGCTGGTCCGTGTCCCCGGGGCCGGCTGCGCCCGCACGCCGCGGTCGGACCCGAGCGCTGCGGCCGCTCCGGCGCCGGCTCGGATGGTGAGCGGGAATCCCCGCCCGTCGCCCGGCACGACCGGCCAACGACGCGGCCGTGACGGCGAATGCGCGCCTCGGAGCGAAGGCCGCCGACTCCTGCGCACGCGTTCAGCGCACGAAGCGCACGAAGGAGTCGAGCTCGCGCAGCACAAGGTCACGCGGCCCGGCGGACACGCGCAGCACGACCTCGTCGATGCCCAGCGACGCGTAGTAGGCGAGCTTGCCCTCGTCGGGCAGCGTGCCGAACGGCACGATGCGCAGGCTCTTCGGATCGCGTCCGGCGCGCAGCACCGCCTCGTGCAGGCGGGGCAGCATCGCCTTCATGCCGGCGCCGCCGATCGGCATCCAGCCGTCGGCGTACTCGGCGACGTGGGCGAAGAGCTTGGGCCCGCCGCCACCGCCGATCAGGACCGGCGGCCCCGGCCTGCGCACCGGCTTGGGCCACGACCAGCTCTCCTCGAAGCGCACGAACTCGCCGGCGAAGCCCGCTCGCTCCTCGCTCCACAGGGCTCGCATGGCCGCCAGGTGCTCGCGGGTGCGCTCGCGGCGCGTGGCGAACTCGACACCGTGATCGCCCATCTCCTCCGCGTTCCAGCCGAACCCGATGCCGAGCACGAAGCGCCCACCGGAGACCAGATCGAGCGTGGCGATCTCCTTGGCGAGCACGATCGGGTCGTGCTGCATGATCAGCGAGACTCCGGTTCCGAGCTCGATCCTCGTCGTCACGGCAGCCGCCGCGGCCAGCGCGATGAACGGGTCGAGGGTGCGCTTGTACTCCTCGGCGAGCGGCTCGCCGGTGGGCGACGGTGTGCGCCGGCTGGTGGGGATGTGGGTGTGCTCGGGGAAGTAGAGCGAGCAGAAGCCGCGCTCCTCGACGGCCCGGGCCAGCTCGGCCGGCGCGATCGACTGGTCGGTGAGGAATCCCGTGATGCCGAGCTTCATCGCTTGCGCTTCTCCCGTTCCGCTCCGTGGCCGAAGCCCCGCCAGGCCCCGGCACCTTCAGATCCGCCGGCCCTGGCCCTTCCAGTACCGCTCGCGCAGCAGCCGCGTGTAGAGCTTGCCCGTCGGGTGGCGCGGCAGGCGCTCCTCGAAGTCGATCGAGCGGGGCACCTTGTAGCCGGCCAGGTGCCGGCGCGCGAACGCCATGATCTCGGCCGCGAGCTCTTCGGACGGTCGCTGCCCGTCGCGCAGCTCGACGGCGGCCTTCACCTCCTCGCCCCACTCCTCGTGCGGGATGCCGAAGACGGCCACGTCGGCCACCGCCGGGTGCTGCTGCAGGACGTGCTCCACCTCGACCGGGTAGACGTTCACACCGCCCGAGATGATCATGCTCGAGGCGCGATCGGTCAAGTATACCCAGCCGTCGCGATCGACCCGGCCGATGTCGCCCGTGGTGAAGACGCCCGGCTCGAGGTGCGCCTCGGCGGTCTTCTGTGGCGCGCCGTGGTACTCGAAGACGTTGGATACGCCCGGCTTGCGGCAGTAGAGCATGCCCTCCTCGCCCGCGGGTAGCCGGTGGCCCTCGGCGTCGACCGCGAAGACCTGCCACCCGGACAGCGGCCGGCCCACTGTACCGGGGTGCTCGAGCCAGTCGGCCGAGCCGACCAGCGTGCACACCCCGCCCTCGGTCGCTCCCCAGTACTCGACCAGCACCTCGCCCCACCACTCGATCATGCGCCGCTTGACGGCGGGCGCGATGGGTGCCGCGCCGTGCAGCACGAGCCGCAGCGGCGAGGGGTCGAAAGCCGCTCGAACGGAGTCGTCGAGGTGGAGCAGTCGCACGAGCATCGTCGGCACGACGTGCGTGTGGGCGATGCGCCGCTCCTCGATCAGGTGCAGCGCCTGCACCGCATCCCAGCGGGGCAGGATCACGATCGGCGCGCCGCCCAGCATGTCGTAGATCGCGAAGAGCAGCGGCGCCGCGTGGTAGAGCGGACCGGTGACCAGGTGCGGGCCCGCGCCGTCGAGGCCGATCGCCCGGCCGCCCGCGGCGGCCGCCGCCAGGGCCTGGCCGAGCGTCGCGGCGCGGTTGCGCTTGACGCCCTTGGGGCGGCCGGTCGTGCCGCTGGTGTAGATCATCGTCGCGCCGGGTGGGCCGTCCAGTGGCATCGGCTCGTCGCAGGCCCGGGCGAGCAGGCGGTCGAGCTCCTCGCCGACCGTCACGACCCGAGGGGGCCGTCGCCCGGGGGTCTCCGCCCTCCCCGTGCCCGGCGTCGCGAGCCCTCGAGGTGAGGCCGAGGCTCGCACCGCCGCCTCCCCCGGCGCAGCCGGCCCGGCGGCCGCGGCCGCCGAGGCCCGGGCCAGCGCCTCGTGCACCGCGTCGGTGAGCAGGACCTGGGCCCCCGAGTCGGCGACCACGTAGGCGATCTCCTCGGCCGCGAGGTGGCGGTTGATCGGCGTGAGCCAGATCCCGGCGAGCATCGCGCCGAGGGTCAGCTCGATGCACTCGACCCGGTTGTCGAGCAGGAAGGCCGCGTGGTCGTCGGGGCGCAGGCCGAGGTCGCCGCGCAGCAGGCGCGCGATGCGCGTCGCGCGATCGGCGAGCTCCGCCCAGGTGCGCCGCCGGGTCAGGTCGTCGAGAGCGAGCCCCTGCGGGCTCTCGCGGGCGTGGTCGAAGAGCATGGGGAGCTTCCCTGATAGCCGAGCCGCCACGAAGCTGCAGGCGGCCTTCCATTCAAGGGACTTCGACGTCGCCGGGTGCGACCGACGAGCCCGGCGCAGAGCCGCGGGCCGCTCGGGGGAGGTCGGCTGCCCGCCCTGCATCCGGGCGGCGCTGGCCCAGCGCGACGCCCGGATCGCCTTCTTGGCGACGCTGGCCGGCGCCTCGCTCTATCGCGCCGAGGAAACGCCGTCGCAGTGAGGATGCGGGCAGCGGGAGCGAGGCGAGGTGCGCTCCGCCGCGCAGCGGCTCACTGGACGACGATCCCTCGCGGCACCGAGTCGCGCGCGGCGCTGCCGCTGGCCGCCGTGCGCAGGCGGGCGCGCAAGGCGTAGGTGCCTGGCCCGGCGGAGGCCGCGAACGCCTGGCTCGGAAGCGTCGTGCCGGCCAGCCACGGCGAGAACGCCATGTGCCCCGGACGCCGCACCTGCACGTCGAAGACCTAGCCGGCGAGCATCGGCCCCGCAGCCCGGGTGAGCGCGAAGAGCGCCGACACCCCGCCGGGACCACGAGCAGGTCTTGTCGGCGCTGCAGCGACCATTTGACGCCCCTGCACTGGTCGCCCGGCGCGGCCCGCGCAAGAAATCGCGGCGTGCGAGAGCCG
>CAZGUU010000300.1:325-6165 GCA_964529315.1 uncultured Enterobacteriaceae bacterium | reverse complement strand
GCTGCGTCGTCACCCGGTGGTGCCGAGCGACGGGAGGGGATTCCTGCTCACGCTCCGAGGCGTGCCCGACGCGCCCCGGTCGGCGATGGAGCCGACCGGCTCCCGGCCGCGCGAGCGCCGGCTCGCCTGCCGAGTGGCACGCCGGCCCGGGCGGAGCTCGCCACACCTCGGCTCGTAGCGCCCAGCGCAGCCCCGTCTTGCGCAGTCGGCCCGATCGCGGAAGGGTGAGCGTCACGGAGGCGAGCGATGGCGAGTGCGAGAGTGCAGCACGTCGAGCGGCCGAGCCGCATCCCGGTTCCCGGGGGCAAGCTGATCGAGGAGTTCGTCGGTCGCGTGGCGACCGCGAGCGAGGCGATGAGCGTCGCGCACATGGTGGCGCCGGCGGGCTGGAGCGAGCCGGCGCAGACGCCGCGCTTCGCTGAGACGACCGCGGTGGTGCGTGGCAGGCTCGAGGTCGAGACCGGCGACGGGCGGCTGGTCGTCGCGGCGGGCCAGGCCATCCTGGTTCCCGCCGGGGTGACCGTGCGCTACGGAAACCCGTTTGCCGACGAGTGCGAGTACTGGGCGATCTGCGTTCCGGCGTTCTCGATCGAGCTGGCGGGCAGGGAGGACGGTTGAGAGACGAGCCGCACCGCCCCGCCCCACCTCGCCGCTCGCTTGGGCTGCGCCGCGTCGGCGGGGCCGAAGCGCCCGCGCGACACAAGCACGGCTGTGCTCGCCGTGCCAGCCGGCGATGGGGCCCGGACCGGCTGGCCGCTCGTGCCGCCATGGGCTCGAGCCACGGTGCGTTGCGGCACCTGGGGCCGAATCGCTAGCCTGGCCGTCGTGGCCCCTCCCGCCCCAGTGCAGCTCGGCGCGACCCAGATCGCGCCGGCGCTAGTCCTGGCGCCGATGTCGGGCGTGACCGACATGGCTTTTCGCCGCCTGGTGCGCGAGTGCAGCCCGGGCGCGGTCGGCCTGGTGGTCAGCGAGTTCGTCTCGATCGAGGGCCTGACGCGCAACGACTTGAAGAGCCACCGCATGTTGCGCTTCCATCCCGACGAGCACCCGATTGCCGTGCAGGTGTTCGGTGCCGACGTCGATCGCATGGCCGAGGCCGCGGCGATCGTGCAGGAGACCGGCGTCGACGCGGTCGACATCAACTGCGGCTGCCCGGTGCCCAAGGTCGTCAAGCGCGGCGGGGGCGCCGAGCTGATGCGGCGGCCCGAGCACCTGGAGCGCATCCTGCGCGCCGTGCGCCGTGAGCTCTCGGTGCCGCTCACCGTCAAGATCCGCGCCGGCTGGGACTCGGGCTCGATCAACTGCGTCGAGGTGGCGCGGATGGCCGAGGCCGCGGGGGTGGCGATGCTGACGGTGCACGGGAGGACTCGCGTCGAGCTCTACACCGGCACCGCGGACTGGGAGCTGATCGGCGCCGTCAAGCGAGCGGTGCGCATTCCCGTGGTCGGCAGCGGCGACGTGACCAGCGTCGACGCGGCACGCCGGCGCTGGGCCGCGAGCCGGGTCGATGCCCTGGCCATCGGCCGGGGCGCGATGGAGAACCCCTGGCTCTTCGCGGAGATCGCGGCCGACCTCGAGGGGCGCGCTCTGCCCTCGTCGAGCGTACCGGACCGGATGCGTGCGCTGCGCCGTTACCGCGAGCTGCTCGACGAGGTGTACCCGGAGAAGGTGACGGCGGCCCGCCTGCGGGGCATGGCCTGTCGCACGATCAAGGGGTTTGCCGGAAGCGCCGCGCTGCGCGAGGCGGTGAGCCGCACGCGCCGTACGCAGGAGCTGCTCGACGTGCTCGATCGCTTCGCGCCCCCCTCCGAGGCACGCGCCGCTTGAGCGAGCGCGACGCGGCGGAGGCGACGTGACGACCTTGGGGCCCGGCGTGGATGGTGCGGCAAGCGAGCTGATCGAGGCGGCGAGTGTCCTGCTGCTGCGCGACGGGCCCGACGGTCTGGAGACCTTCACCGTGCTGCGCCACACGCGCAGCGCAGCCTTCGCCGGCATGCTGGTCTTCCCCGGCGGGCAGGTCGATCCGCAGGACGCGACGCCGGAGATCCATGCGTGCTGCGCCGACCTCGTGCCCGCCGAGGCGGAGCGACGGCTCGCTCCGCTGCGTCCCGCCGAGCGCGCGATGGCGCAGCACCTGGCCGCGGTGCGCGAGCTCTTCGAGGAGGCGGGCGTTCTGCTCGCCCGCCGGGGCGCAGCGTGGGTCGACACCAGCCGCTGTCCACGGCAGGTCGCCCAGGTGCGCGCCGCGCTGCACGGCGGGAGGATCGATTTCCTCGAGGCCTGCCGGCAGCTCGATGTTGCGCCCGCGCCCGGCGCGCTCGCCTTCTTCGCCCACTGGATCCCACCCCTGGGAGTCCCCAAGCGATTCGACACGCGCTTCTTCGTCGTCCCGGTGCCGCCGGGCCAGGAGGCGAGCCACGACGGGCGCGAGACCAGCGCTGGGGAGTGGCTGGCGCCCGCCGAGGCGCTGGACCGCTACCGGCGCCGCGAGACGCAGCTCGCACCGCCGACCTTCATGCTGCTCGCCGAGCTGGCGGGGTTCGCCGACGTGGCTCAGGCGATGGCCGCGGCCGCGAGCCGGCGCGTGGTCACGGTGGTGCCGCGCCTCTTTGCCCATCCCGGCGGCGGGCCGGCCTTTCTCTATCCGGGCGACGTCGCCTACGAGGGGGGCGACCCGGACCGGCCGGGGCCGCGCCGCCGGCTCGTGGTTCGTGACGGCCTCTTCGAGCAGGTCGTCGAGGGCTGAAGGATGCCTGGGTCGAGGGGTGCGTTGCGCGCGCCGCCTGGGCGCGGTAGGTCCGCGCGATGGCCGGGCAGCGCTTCGAGGTGTTCGTCGGCAAGCAGGCGCTGAAGTTCAACGCCGCCCACTTCATCGCGCATCGAGGGTTCCGCGAGCGGCTGCACGGACACAACTACCACGTCACCGTGCGCGTCGAGGGTGAGCTGGGCGGTGATGGCTACGTGGTCGACTTCGGCGTGGTCAAGCGGGCGACCCGCAAGGTCTGCGACGAGCTCGACGAGTACACGATCCTGCCGGCGCGCAGCGATTGCCTGCGCATCGGGGAAAGCGATGGCACGGTCGAGATCACGTGCGAGGACGGCACGCGGTTCGTCTTCCCGCGCGGCGACGTGGTTCTGCTGCCGATCGTGCACTCCTCGGCCGAGGAGCTGGCCCGCTGGCTCGCCGGCCGGCTTCGCGAGGAGCTGCTCGCCGCAGGGGCGCGCCCCTGGCGGCGGCTCGAGGTCGCCGTGTCGGAGACTCGCGGGCAGTCGGCGACCTTCACGGAAGAGTGGTCTTGATGTAGGGCGCTGCGCGCCGGGCGAGGGGGGGCGATGGCCGAATCGATCGGGCTTCGGGTGGGCGATCCGCGATTCTGGGACGCGGCGGATCTGCGCGCCGAGGTCGATCGCATCTTCGACGTCTGCTGGGGCTGCCGGCTGTGCTTCAAGCTCTGCGGCAGCTTCCCGCTACTCTTCGAGCAGATCGACGCCCGCACCGAGCACAACCGGGCGCGCCACCTCGCCGAGCACCCCGAGATCGTGGAGGCCGCGCGAGGCCGCCGGGCCGAGGTCGAGGCCAGCGGCCCGCGCGAGCACCAGCCGGGCGTCGAGGTGGGCGAGACCTTCGGCGACGAGCTGCCCGAGCTCGCTGCGCACGCTCGCGACCTCACAACGGCGGAGATCGACGCGGTGGTCGACCTCTGCTTCCAGTGCAAGCTCTGCTACCCGAGCTGCCCCTACACGCCGCCGCACGAGTACGCGCTCGACTTTCCCCGCCTGCTGCTGCGCTGGAAGGCGCAGCGCACGCGACGCAGCGGCACCTCCCTGGCGATGCGCCTACTGCGCAACCCCCGCTTGATCGGCCGGCTCTCCAGCCTGGCACCCGCCCTGGCGCGCTTGGGCCTGCGCAGCCGGACGAGCCGTTGGGCGATGGAGAAGGCTCTCGGAGTGCACCGCGACAAGGCCATGCCCGCGGTGCCCGACGAGACCTTCCCCGCTTGGTGGAGGCGCCGGCGCCCGGCGGGGGCGCGGGGCGAGCCCGGCACCGAGCCCGGCACCGAGCCCGCTGCGCGCGCGGTGCTGTTCTCCACCTGCCTGGTCGACTACCACGACCCGGTGGCCGGGCGGGCGGCGGTCGAGGTGCTGGAGCACAACGGGGTGGAGGTGGCCTGGCCCGAGGGGCAGGGTTGCTGTGGCATGCCGCGCCTCGACGGCGGCGAGCTCGACGCCGCGGTCGCCGCGGCTCGGGCCAACGTGGCGCTGCTCCACCCCTGGGTGGCGCGGGGCTGGGAGGTCGTGGTGCCGTCGCCGAGCTGCAGCCTGATGCTCCGCGAGGAGTACCCGCAGCTCGTCGACACCGCCGAGAGCCGAGCCGTCGCGACGGCGACGCACGACCTCTGCGACTACCTGGTGAAGCTCGGCCGCGCGGGGCGGATTCGCAAGGAGTTCCCTCGGCGCCTGGGGCGCGTCAAGTACCACGTGCCGTGCCACATCCGCTTGCAGAACATCGGCTTTCGCGGCCGGGACGTGCTGCGCTGGGTCTCCGAGGGCGTCGATGTCGTCCAGGAGTGCAGCGGCCACGACGGAACTTGGAGCATGCTGCGCGAGAACTTCGCGGCGTCCCTGCACTGGGGCCGCAAGTGCTTCGAGGGGATGAAGCCGGTGCCGGATCAGCCGTGCTCCGCCGCGTGCAGCGACTGCGGCCTGGCGGCGCTGCAGATCGGGCAGGGGGCCGGCGTCACGGCGCTGCACCCGGTGGTCGTGCTCGCCTACGCCTACGGCTTCGACGTCGGGCCGGCGGCCCGCCATCTGGTACCCCTCGAGGCTGCGCCCGAGGGAGGGCCGGCCGTGTGATTCGCTGCAGCGAGGGCAAGTGTTGCCTGCCCCCGGGCGGTTCGTGCAAACTCGCAGACGGACCGAGCCCCGAGGCGGGCCGAGTCGTTTCTCATCCGAAGGAGTGGGTTCGATGACTGAACGAGTACGCGAGATCCTGAGCTGGTACGCGGGGAGCAATCCGGGCACCCTGACCAACCTGGCCCGGATGCTGAACCACGGAAGCCTGGGCGGGACCGGCAAGATGGTCATCCTGCCGGTCGACCAGGGATTCGAGCACGGGCCGGCGCGGAGCTTCGCTCCCAACCCGGGCGGATACGATCCGCACTATCACTTCCGTCTGGCGATCGAGGCCGGGTGCAACGCCTATGCTGCGCCGCTGGGCTTCCTCGAGGCCGGGGCCGCCGACTTCGCCGGAGAGATCCCGCTCATCCTGAAGCTCAACAACGGGGATCTGCTCTACGAGTCGGCCGACCCTTGTCCGGCGCTCACCGGATCGGTCGCCGATGCCCTACGCCTGGGCTGCTCGGCGATCGGGTACACGATCTACCCCGGCTCGGCGCTGCGCAACGACATGTACGAGAATCTGCGCGATCTCGCCGAGGAGGCCAAGGCGGCTGGCCTCGCCGTGGTCGTGTGGTCGTACCCGCGCGGCTCGGGCATCTCGAAGGAGGGCGAGACCGCCATCGACATCGTGGCCTACGCCGCGCAGATCGCCTGCCAGCTCGGTGCGCACATCGTCAAGGTGAAGCCGCCCACGGCGTTTCTCGAGCAGAAGGAAGCCAAGAAGGTCTACGAGGCGCAGAGCATCCCGCGCGAGACCCTGGCCGAGCGCGTTCGCCACGTGGTGCAGGCGGCCTTCGGCGGCCGGCGCATCGTGATCTTCTCGGGAGGCGCCAAGGGCGCCGACGAGAAGATCTTCGAAGAGGTGCGTGGCATCCGCGACGGTGGAGGCTTCGGCTCGATCATCGGTCGCAACTCGTTCCAGCGGCCCAAGGCCGAGGCAC
>CAZGUU010000300.1:0-315 GCA_964529315.1 uncultured Enterobacteriaceae bacterium | reverse complement strand
GCACTGAAGTTCCTCTCAGCCGTGATGGGGCTCTACCGCGGCGAGAGCCGCTGAGGGCCTCTCGCCCGTCGAGCAGCTACGAGGGCCGGGGCCCGGCGTGCAGGCCGGGCCCCGGCGGGGCTTTTTCGCGCGCCGTCTCGAGCGGTGGGCCGGTCAGACCTTCTGGTAGCGACCCTTGTCTATCTTCTTGATCTTCTTCGCCTGCACCCAGCGGGTGAGTGCCGGATAGACCTGAGCGCGCCCCTTGGCGCGTGCACCGGGATGCTTGAGGATGTCGTCGACGCCGAACTTTTCGGGGGCCGCGGCCAGCACCTG
>CAZGUU010000299.1:0-6199 GCA_964529315.1 uncultured Enterobacteriaceae bacterium | reverse complement strand
CGGCTTGGTGACGAAGTCCACGGCGCCGATCTCCAGCGCGCGCAGGGTGGTCGCGCAGCCGCTCTCGGTGAGCGACGACACCATGACCACCGGCATCGGGTGGGCACGCATCAGCTTCTCGAGGAAGGTGATGCCGTCCATGCGCGGCATCTCGACGTCGAGCGTCAAGACGTCCGGGTTCAGGCGGTGGATCTTGTCGCGCGCGACGTAGGGATCCTGCGCCAGGCCCACGACCTCGATGGCCGGGTCGGTGGCGAGCATGCTCGCCAGGGCCTGGCGCATCAGCGCCGAGTCGTCGACGACGAGAACCTTGATCTTCGCGGCCATGGCAAGACCCTCAGAAGAGCGTGACGTCGCCGAACTGCGGCGCCTGCTCGGTGGCGCGCTGCTCGCGGTCGAGAAGCCGCGTCGTGGCGCGGGGCCCGGAGATGCGCTTGACGAACGCCCGGCCGCTGTCCGTGTGGAAGCGGACGTGGCGCGCGTGTAGGCCGCCGAGATCCTGGCTCTGCACGGCGAGCCGCTCGTCCTGGAGAAAGGCGCGGATGAAGTCGATGTTGAGCTGCGCCACGCTGGCGGTCCCGCCGCCCATGTCGAGCACGTGGCCGCCGCCGAAGCACTTGGCGACCAGACGACGGCGGTCGCCACCGAGCTTCATGATCGCCCCGATCAGGCAGTCCATGGCGTGAACCCCGAAGCGCGTCGGTCCGGCGACGCCGGCGCCGCCGTCCCCGTTCGGCAGCATGAAGTGGTTCATCCCGCCCACGCCGGTCGCCGGATCCCACAGGCAGACGGCGACACAGGAGCCGAGCACCGTCTTGACCACGGTCGGCTGATCGGCGGCGTGGACGCCGCCGATGTAGAGGGTCACCTCGCTGGTCATCTCCGGAAAGCTCGACCGCGCAGCGGTCGTCCCCGCACCGGCCATCACGCGCCCCGCCGGCGCAGCAGGTCGGTGACCAGCTGCGAGAGACGCGTGGGGTCGAAGGGCTTGACCAGCCAGCCGGTGGCGCCGGCATCGCGGCCGCGCTGCTTCATGCCGTCGCTCTGCTCGGTGGTGAGCACCAGGATCGGCGTGAAGCGAAAGTCGGGCTTGCGGCGCAGCTCGCGCACCAGGGTCAGGCCATCCATCTCGGGCATGTTGACGTCGGTGATCACGAAGTCGGCCGAGGCACCGCCGAGCACCTCGAGGGCGTCCTTTCCGTCTTGCGCTTCGAGCACCGAGAGGCTGCTCTGCTCCAGCGCCCGACGCACCAGGCGGCGCATCGTCGGGCTGTCGTCGACGACGAGTACGGTCGCGCTCATCTCTCACGCCCTCCGGTAGGTGGTGTGCCCGAGGTGCTCGACGGGAATCGCCGTGCGGTGGATGCTCTCCGCGTGGCCGAGGACGAGCAGCCCGCGCGGGTGGAGCAGCTCGACGAACCGGTCGAGCGTCCGCTGGCGGGTGTCGCGGTTGAAGTAGATCAGGGCGTTGCGGCAGAAGATCAGGTCGACGGGCGATCTCAGGCCCCAGCGCTCGTCGAGCAGGTTGAGGCGACGGAAGACGATCAGCTCGCGCACCTCGCGCCGTACGCGAACCAGCCCCGAGCTCGCCCCCCGGCCGCGCTCGAACCAGCGCGCCAGCGTCGCCTGGGGGATCGGAGCGACCCGCTCGACCGGATAGACCCCCTCGGCCGCCCGGTCGAGAACCTCGGAGTTGATGTCCGAGGCGAGGATGCGCACGCTCCGCGCGGCCGCCGCTCCGAGTGCCTCGAGCACGGTGATGGCGATCGAGTACGGCTCCTCGCCGGTCGAGCAGCACGCGCTCCAGATGCGCAGCTGGCTCCTCCCGGCGGCCGAGGCGGCAGCGCGCAGCGACCCGAGCCACTCCTCCGAGAGGCGGTGGAAATGGTGCGGCTCGCGAAGGAACGAGGTCTCGTTGGTCGTGATCGCGTTGACGAACTGGGCCAGCTCGCCGGACCCGGACCCCTCCGTGCGCAAGTAGTCGTAGTAGTCGGCGTAGGACGACAGCCCGAGCACCCGCAGCCGCTTCTGCAGGCGCGCCTCGACCAACGTCTGCTTGCGCGGCCCGAGATCGATCCCCGTGTGGCTGCGCACCAGGTCCTGCAGGAGCGAGTACTCGCGCTGGTCGATGCGCGGCGTCCCGACCCAGCCTGCCTGCTCGGCGGCCTCCGTCCCCGCCTGGGCGGTCTGCCGAAGCTTGTCCATCGCCTTGCGTCCCCCGTGTCGCCGCCCGTCCTCAGGCGGCGCCGACCGCCGTGGCGCTCGCCGTCGCGCCGCCGTCCAGCACGTCCGCGGCGAGCACCCGCTCGATGTCGAGCAGCACGACCAGCTTCTCGGCCGCGCGGGCGATCCCCTGCAGCCATCCGGCGTCGTTCTCCGTGCCGACCGTGGGCGGCGCCTGGATGTCCGAAGCACGGACGCTGAGCACGTCCGACACGCCGTCGACGATCAGGCCGGTGATGCGCAGGCCGACGTTGACCACGACGATCACCGACAGATTGCCGCCGACGGCGGGCGCCAGCGCCAGCTTGGAGCGCAGGTCGACCACCGGAATCACCGTGCCGCGCAGGTTCATCACGCCCAGCACGTGCTGCGGCGCATTGGGCACGGGCGTGATCGCCGAGTGGCGCCGGATCTCCTGTACCCGCAGGATCTCGATGCCGTACTCCTCCTCGCCTAGCGAGAAGGTCAGGTATTGCAGCTCGCCCGCGGTCGGGCCGTCGGCGTCGGCCGCCTGCGCGGCGGCCGCGCTGCTCGTCGTCTCGCCCATCTCAGAACTCCTCGAAGCCGTCGTCTCCCGCCGGTGCCGCCTGCTGGGCCGCCGCAGCACCCGCGCCGTGCCACTCCTTGGCCGCGCCGTTGGCGCGCTGCTCGCTGGTCGCCCCGTGGGTCACGCCTCGCGCCGCCACGGGACGGGACCGTGCCGCCACGGGCGAGGGCGCGCCGTGCGCCGGCGCGCCGGCCGCCGACAGCCTGAAGCGCCGCACCACGCTCTGGAGCTGCGCGGCCTGTGCCGAGAGCGCCTGGGCCGTCGCCGAGAGCTCCTCGGTCTGCGCCGAGTTCGCCTGGACCACCTGGTCCATCTGCGTGACCGCGGTGTTCACCTGCTCGATGCCCGAAGACTGCTCGTGCGAGGCCGCCGAGATCTCGGCCACGATGTCGGTCACCCGCTTGACCGAGCTCACGATCTCGCCGAGCGTCTCGCCCGAGCGCGCGACCAAGCCCGAGCCCTTCTCCACCTTGCCGACCGAGTCCTCGATCAGACCCTTGATCTCCTTGGCCGCCCCGGCGCTGCGCTGCGCCAAATTGCGCACCTCGGAGGCCACCACGGCGAAGCCCCGGCCCTGCTCTCCCGCCCGCGCCGCCTCGACGGCGGCATTGAGCGCGAGCAGGTTGGTCTGGAAGGCGATCTCGTCGATCGTCGAGATGATCTCGGCGATCTTCCTCGACGAGCCATTGATCTCGCCCATCGCCTCGACCGCGCTGCTCACCACCGCGCCGCCCTTCTCCGCGGTGTCACGCGAGCCGATGGCGAGCTGGTTGGCCTGGTGCGCGTTGTCGGCGTTCTGCTTGACGGTGGCGGTGATCTCCTCGAGCGAAGCTGCCGTCTCCTCGAGGGAGGCGGCCTGCTCCTGGCTGCCGCTGGCGAGCTGGTCGGCCGCGGCGGAGAGCTGCTTGGAGGCGATGGTGACCTGGTCGGCGCCGGCGCTCACCTGGAGCAGGAGATCGCGCAGGCTCGCCACCATGCTGCGCGTCGCATCGGCGACCTGGCCGATCTCGTCCTTGGACCGGACGTCGACCGTCGCATCGAGGTCGCCCGAGGCGACGCGCTTCAAGGCGGCCGCGATCTGGCCCAGCGGCCGGGCGGTCGCGCCCGAGATCCACAGCGCCACGGCGACGATGCCCACCGCCGCCAGCCCGATCACCGCGAGCAGGAAGCTCTTGGCGCTGGCGGCGGCGGCGGTTCCATCGGCGAGCGAGGCGCGCGCCAGCACGCCCCAGCCGTAGCCCTTGAAGCCCAGCGCCCCCTTGGATGCGGCATAGCCGACGATCTCCTCGACACCGCTCTTCGGGTCGACCTCTACCGAGTAGCCACGCTGGCCGCCCTTGGCGCCAGTGGCTGCGGCCGAGCCCTCGGAGACCAGGTTTCTCGACCCGACCGCCTTGGCGTCGTCGTCGTCGAGCACCAGGCCGGCCCGCGAGACCACCTGGGTCTCGGCCGAAGGCAGGCCCCCGGCCCTCGCGTTGGCACGGGTCTCGCCCATGATCTCGCCGACCACGCGCTCCCACGAGGCACGGTTCGACCAGACACGCACCACGGCGCCGGACTGGTCGGCGATCGGCGCGGAGAAGTTCAGCGTGCGCACCCGCTGGCCGTCGTCGCCGCGCACCATGTCGTCCTCGGCGACCTCGCTGTAGTAGGTCTCGCCGGGGCGGACCGCGCCGCTGACGATCTTCTCGAACCACTCCTCGCCCTTGACGCTGCGGCCGAGCAGGGCGGAGGTGTCGAGCGGCCGGCCGTCGGCCCGTACGGTGTTCGCCGCGACGATCGTCCCGTTGCGATCGGCGATGACCATCAGGTCGTAGATGCCGTAGAGCTTGGTGTAGAGGTCGGCCGCCTCGGTGGCCATCGCGGGCTCGCCTTGCGCCAACGGGTTGCCGGCGAAGGCCTGCACGTCGCCGTAACGCTCGAAGAGGTTGCGGTCGATCTTGTCCATCGCGCTCTCGGCAGCGGCCTGGAGCGACGTACCGCTCTGCTCGACCAGCGAGGCGACGCTGCTGCGGTACGACAGCGCGCCGAAGGCCAGCACCGGCAGGAGGCCGACGACCAGGAACCAGGTCAGCAGCCTGGCGCGGACGCTCTTGAACTCCCAGCGACTCGAATCCATTTTCTCACCCCTCGTCGGCCCGAGTGTCTCAGGCCGCCTGCCGCTCGCCAGGCGAGGCGAGCGCGATCAAACCGGGAACGTCTAGAATCAGCGCGACGCGGCCGTCGCCGAGGATGGTCGCCCCGGCGATGCCCTCGATGCGCCGGAAGTGCGTCTCGAGGCTCTTGATCACCGTCTGCTGCTGGCCGAGCAGCTCGTCGACCAGCAGGGCCACGCGCGCCGCCTCGTGCCGAGCGATCACGATCAGGCCCTGGGTCGGGTCGGAGAAGCGCGGCTCGACGTCGAGCAGCGCGTGCAGCCGCACCAGCGGCAGCGACTCGCCACGAACCACGACGACCTCGCCCGCGCCGGGAATCGCGTGCACCGTCCCTGGGGCAGGCCGCACCGACTCGGTGATGCTGACCAGCGGCAGGATGTAGACCTGGTCGCCGACCTGCAGCGTCTGGCCGTCCATGATCGCCAGGGTGAGCGGCAGGCGGATGCGGAAGAGCGTCCCGCGGCCTGCCTCGCTGCGGATGGCGATCGTCCCGCCCAGGACTTCGACATTGCGCTTGACGACATCCATGCCGACGCCGCGGCCGGAGAGCTCGGTGACCTGCTCGGCCGTGGAGAAGCCTGGCAGCAGGATCAGGCGAAAGGCCTCGTCGTCGGTGAGCGTTTGGCCCGCCGAGATCAGGCCGTTCTGCACCGCCTTGGCGACGATTCGCTCCCGGTCCAGCCCGCGGCCGTCGTCGCTCACATCGATGAACACGCTGCCGCTGCGCTGATAGGCTTCGAGGCGAATGCGCCCCGCGGCCGGCTTGCCGGCGGCGCGGCGCTCCTCGGGGGTCTCCAGCCCGTGGTCGATCGAGTTGCGCACCAGGTGGGTCAGGGGATCGCCGATCTTTTCGATCACCGTCTTGTCGAGCTCGGTGTCCTCGCCGCAGAGCTCGAGAGCGATCTGCTTGCCGACGCTGCCGGCGAGGTCGCGCACCAGGCGGGTGAAGCGGCCGAAGAGGGTGCCGATCGGCACCATGCGCACCGCGACGACATTCTCGTGCAGCTGGCGCGCATGGCGGTCCATCTGCGCCACGGCCTCGGCGAGCGCCGCCAGCTTGTCCATGCTGAAGTTCTCGACCGCCTCGGCGACCATCGACTGGGTGATCACCAGCTCGCCGACCAGGTTGATCAGCCGGTCCACCTTGGCGATCGGCACGCGGATGCTGGCGCGCTCGGGGTTGAGCGCGCCCCCCGCGGCCTCGCCGGCGCCGAGCGCCTGCCCGGGCAGACGCGCGATGCTCGCCGCGCCCGCACCAGCTGCCGCCGGAGCC
>CAZGUU010000298.1:0-6200 GCA_964529315.1 uncultured Enterobacteriaceae bacterium | reverse complement strand
GAGGTGGCCGCCGTGGACGGCGCCGACCGCGTCGTGACGATGAGCGAGGCCGATCGCGCGACGCTCGCCCGGCTGGTCGATCCGGCACGCCTCGCGGTGGTGCCCAACGGCGTCTCGTGCGCCGACTTCCCCTTCCGCGAGCAGCCGCCCGAGCCGGCCACGGTGCTGTTCGTCGGCTTCTTCCGCCACGAGCCCAACGTCGAGGCGGTGCTCCACCTGGTGCGCGAGGTGCTGCCGCGCTTGCGCGAGCGCGTGCCGCAGGTGCGCGTGCAGGTGGTCGGGGCCTACCCGCCGGCCGAGCTCGTGGCGCTGGCCGCGGACGAGCCCACCGTCGAGCTGGCCGGCATGGTTCCGGAGACTGCGCCGTTCTACCGCGGCGCGAGCGTGTTCCTCGCGCCGATCCTGCGCGGCTCGGGCACGCGCCTGAAGATCCTCGAGGCCATGGCGAGCGGCTGCGCGGTGGTCTCGACGACGATCGGCGCCGAGGGGCTGGAGGCGGGACCGCGGGAGATCCGCATCGCCGACGGCGCCGAGGCTCTGGCCGCGGCGACGGCCGCGCTGATCCTCGACCCCGAGCGGCGCGAGGCCCAGGCGCTCGCCGCTCGGCGCTTCGTCGAGCAGCGCTACGACTGGCCGGAGATCGCCCGACGGCAGCTCGAGGTGTGGGGCCTGGGCGACGCACCGCCCGAGGCGGCGCGTCGCGAGCCCGGCGGCCAGGGAGCGCAGGGGGAGTCGGGAGTCGCCGGCGTACCCGAGGAGGCGGCGACGGCGGAGATTTCCGGCGCGCAGGAGGAGCGCAGGGCGGCGGGCGCGCACGGGGCGGTGCGACGATGACCCCGCTCACCCTGCTGCGCGAGCTGCGCTACGCCGGCGTGGGCGAGGTCGCCGTGGTGCAGACCGGCCCGGCGAGCCTGCTGCCCGCGCTGGCCGCGCGCCTGCGCGAGGTGTTCCCCGGCTGCGGGCTGCACGTCCTGCTGCGCGAGGCCGACGCCACTGCGCGCGCCCAGCTCGACGGGGCATTCGTCGACGTGGTGTGTTCGGGGGAGCGGGCTGGGCTGCTGCGCCGCCTTCGCGGCAAGCGCTTCGACGTCGTGGTCGTGCAGCTGGTCGGAGAGCCAGCAGGCGAGCTCGCCACGCTGCCGCTGCTGCTGCGCGGCCGCTCGCTGGTGGTCTTCAATCGCAACCTCGACCACTTCCCGGTGAACCTCTATCGGCTCACCACCCTGGCGCGGCACTTCGGCGCGCAGGGCGACGGCCCGGGCGGGCCGCTGCGCGCGGCCTACTGGCTCGCCCGGGGCGCCGCGAAGCGGGCCGTGGTCGAGCCCGTGCTGCTCGCCTACCTGCTCGCCGACGCGGCCCGCATCCACCTGCGCGGCTACCTGCGACGCGTCCGGCGGGGGCAGCGCATGCTGCCGTAGCGCGGAGCCCCGCGAGCAGCTCTGCGGCGCGCCGCAGCTCGATCCTCCGGCCCCGGGCCAGATCCAGGATCCCGAACGCGACTCGAGGTGCTCCGGGTGGCAACCCGCTGTCGAGGCGTGCGTGGCTGCGCATCGCCGTGAGCCCGCGCCCGTCGCCGAGCGTGCACGGCTCGTCGGCTCCCGCGACCAGCTCGAGGTAGAGCTCGCGGTGCTGACGTACCGACGGATGCTGCCGCGAAGGCGGTCGTGGCCGCACGGGGCGCTTGACCAGAACTAATCAATCGCTTAGTTCCATGCGATGGCCCGGCCTGCGGCGACCGACTCCTCCGCCACCCGGCGACGGCTCGTCGCCGCTGCCTCCGAGGCGTTCGCCCGCCAGGGCAGCGAGGCGACCTCGCTGCGCGACGTCGCGCGGCAGGCGGGGGTGACGATCGCCGTCGTGCACTACCACTTCGGCAGCAAGGAGGGACTTCGCCGGGCCTGCGTCGAGGCGGCGCGCGATGGCCTGCGAGCGGAGTTCGGGCCCTTCCGCGAGATCCTCGACGGCATGCGCCGGCGCGCCGAGGACGTCGACCGCTCGCGGGAGGACGCGAGCGCGATGGTCGAAGACGCCGTGCGCAGCGCGGTTCGTGCGGTGCGCCAGCGCCGTGGGCCGCTGCGCCTGCTGATGCGCGACCTGATCCAGGACGAGGAGCTGGACCCAGCCTGGAGCCGCGACACGCTCGCCCCCTTCCTGCGCGATACCGCAGCCGCGCTCGCGCCTCACCTCGGCATCCGGGCGCGCGATCTGCACCTGCGCCTGCAGTCCATCGTGGCGCTGGTCGTCCGTCAGGCCCTGAGCACGCCGCGCGAGCTCGCCATTCTCTGCGGGTTGTCCGAGAGCCAGGGACGGCGCGCGCTCGACCTGCACGAGCGCCACCTGGTGTGGCTCGCCCGCAAGCTGCTCCTGGAGGAATGACTGCCATGCCCAGCCCCGCTCCGTCTCCCGGCGTCGCCGCGCAGCCTGTGGATCTCGCGGCCGTGCCGCCCTCGCCGCGCCTGGCTCGCCTGCGCGCGGCACTCCTCGCAGCGCCCTACGAGCTGTGCACGCAGAAGGCCGAGCTCATGACTCGCGCCCTCGAGCTGGAGGCACCCGCGCCCGGTCCCCTGGCGAGGCCGCTCGAGCAGCTCGCCCGCGCCTTCGCCTTCACGCTCGACCACATGGCGCTGCGCCTCTACGACGACGAGCTGATCTACGGTAACCCGAGCGCGCGGCGCATCGGTGCGCCCCTGCATCCCGATTACGCGGGCACCTTGCTCGGCCTCGAGCTCGACGAGCTTCCCTCGCGTCCGACGAACCCGCTCGCGGTGGACGAGGCGTCGAGGCAGGCCCTGCGCGAGCGCGTGCTGCCCGCGTGGGAAGGCCGCTCGGTGCTGGCGCTGGTGGGCAGCGAGCCCGAGGGACCGGAGCTCACGCGCTCGCTGCTCGAGGGCGACGCGTTCGTGCTGACCCAGTTCGCTGGCATCGCGCACGTGACGCCGGACTACCCGCTCGTCGCGCGCCTCGGCCTGGCCGGCATCGAGGACTCGATCCAGCGGGCGCGCGCCGCTCTCCCGGAGGCGACGAGCGAGGGCGATCGGCGCGTGGACTTCCTCGACGCCGCGCTGGTCGTGGTGCAGGCCGCTCGCCGTCATGCACGGCGCTGGCACGCGCACCTGCGCGACCTCGCGGCCGCCGAGCCCGACGCGAGGCGCCGCCGCGAGATCCTCGACATGGGCGAGGTCGCCGCGCGAGTCCCCGAGCTTCCGGCGCGTACCTTCCGGGAGGCGCTGCAGGCGGTGCTCCTGGCGCACGCGATGGTGCACCAGGAGAGCTTCCAGCACGGCGTGTCGTTCGGCCGCGTCGACCAGTACCTCGAGCCTTGGTATCGCGCCGACGTGACGGGCGGTCGGCTGGACGCGGCGGGGGCGGTCGAGCTGCTCGGCTGCTTTCTCGTCAAGGCGGCCGAGCTGTTGCCGCTCTTCTTCTCTCGGGCCACGGAGTACTTCAGCGGCCTCTCGTCCGCGTCGGGGATCACGCTGGCCGGGTCCACGGCCACGGGCGACGACGCGGCCAACGAGCTCTCGCACCTGCTGTTGCTCGCCTACGATCAGGTACGCCTGCGCCAGCCCAACATCCACGTACGGGTCTGCCCAGAGACCTCGCCCGACTTCCTCGCCCAGTGTGGCCGCGTGGTCGCGCGTGGCGGCGGCATGCCGGCCTTCTTCAACGACGAGGCCATCGTCCCCGCGCTCGCCGCGAGCGGCCATGCGGCGGGCGATGCGCGCGACTATGCCATCGTCGGCTGCGCCGAGTGGGGCGTGCCGGGACGCTCGTTCCCGGCCGCGGGTGCGGGCTTCGTGAGCCTGCCCTACGCGCTCGACCTGGCCCTGCACGAGGGCCGTCGCGAGGGACGACAGGTGGGGCCGCGCACCTCCCCGCCAGGGGAGATGAAGGACTTGGGCGCGGTGGTCGAGGCCTTCCGCGTCCAGCTCGCCGCCGTGCTCGAGCGCGCGACCTCGGGCAACGACGTCATCGAGCGGGTCCACGCGGCGCATCGCCCGACGCCCTTCCTCTCCGCGCTGGTCGAGGGGTGCATCGCCTCCGGGCGAGACGTCACTGCCGGCGGAGCGGTCTACAACCCGACCGGCTTCCAGGGTGTGGGCCTCGCCGACGTCGTCGACTCGTTGTGCGCCATCGAGCGCCTGGTGTTCGTCGAGCGGCGCCTCTCGATGGAGGAGCTGATGGCGGCCGTCGACGCCGATTTCGCCGGGCACGGGCCACTGCGGGCGCGGATCGCGAACCGCACGCCCCGCTACGGCGAGGGCGAGGCGGAGGCGGATCGGCTGGCCGGGCTCGTGTCCGGGCTCTTTGCCGACGAGCTGGCTCGCTTCCGCAACCCGCGCGGCGGTCCCTACCTGGCGGGCTTCTGGACCATGACCACGCACCAGGGCTTCGGCCGCCGCCTGGGTGCCCTGCCGTCGGGGCGGCGCGCGGGCGAGGCGCTGGCCAACGGTGTCTCGCCACGCTGCGGGTCGCAGCGTTCGGGGCCGACCGGTGCGCTCGCATCCGCGGCCCACGTCGTCACGCCGGCCAACGGGTGCATCCTCAACCAGACGATCGCCGCCGGCAACTTGGCGGGCGTGGACGCGGGAGGTCTGATCGGTGCCCTGGTCGCTGCGTTCTTCCGCAAGGGCGGTGCACAGATCCAGGTGAACGTCCTCGATCCGTCGGTGCTCGAGGCGGCGCGGCGAGATCCCGCGTCGTACCGCGACTTGGTGGTCCGCATCTCGGGCTACTCGGCCTACTTCGTCGACCTGACCCCGGAGATGCAGCAGGAGATCGTCGATCGGGCGCGGGAGGGCATCGCCGCGTGAGCGCGGACACCGGCGCGCCGCGCGCCACCGTCTTCGACGTGCAGCGCTTCTCGCTGCACGACGGACCGGGTATCCGCACGGTGGTCTTCTTCAAGGGCTGCTCGCTGCGTTGCCCGTGGTGCCACAATCCCGAGGGGCTCGCTCGCACGCCCGAGGTCACCTGGCTGCGAGGGCGCTGCGAGGAGTGCTTCGAGTGCGAGCGGACCTGCCCGCGCGGCGCGGTGCTGTGCGAGGCCGGGCGGCGCATCGACTGGGCCGCGTGCGATCACTGTGGCGCCTGCGTCGAGGCCTGCCCCTCGGGTGCCCTGCGCCGGCGCGGCGAAGAGCTGAGCGTCGACGACCTCTACCGCCGCTGCATGGAGGATCGAGAGTTCTACGCGGCAACGGGAGGTGGCGTGACGCTCTCGGGAGGCGAGCCGGTGCTCCAGGCCGCCGTGGCTGGATCCCTGCTGGAGCGCCTGCGCGCCTGCGGTGTCCACACCCTCGTCGAGACCGCCGGCAGCTACCCCTTCGAGCTGCTCGAGCCGTTGCTCGATCGCCTCGACGCACTCTACTTCGACTGGAAGCTCCCGAGCCCGACCGACTACGCGGTGGTGACGGGCGGCGGCGGTCTGCGCGTCGCCGACAACCTGCGGCGTCTGCTCGCGCGGCGTGTGCCGGTGACCGTGCGCGTGCCGCAGGTTCCGGGCCTGAACGACCGACCGGAGCAAGTGCGCGCGATGGCCGCAACTCTGCGCGCGCTCGGCGTCCGCGAGGTCGTCGTGCTCCGCTACAACGACCTGTGGGAAGCCAAGCTTCCCACCCTTTCGCGCCCTCCGCCGGCCCTCGGCTGCAAGCCGGGCACGGCCGCGGAGGACATGGTGGCCGGCCTTTGCGCGCAGGGGATCGAGGCGCGGGCTTCCTGGAGCGCCGGCCACGCAGGAGGTTGCCGGTGAACGTCGCTGCGCACTTTCGCGACAAGGTGGTCCTGGTCAGCGGTGCCTCGTCGGGCATCGGACGGGCGCTCGGCCTGCGGCTGGGGAGCTGGGGCGCCCGCGTTCGTGGCCCTGGTGTTGCGCGACCCGCGCTCGATCGGTGGCACCTACAATCGCGACCATCCTGCCAACCCGTCCTGGGGCGAGCTGCTCGCCCTCGTGGCCGAGGAGATCGGTGCGCCGCCCGTCGAGGGGCGCCTGCCGTACACGCTGGCGCTGGGCTTGGCTGCGCTCCTCGAGTGGAAGGCGGCGCTGTCGGGCTCGGCTCCACGCCTGACGCGCTACGCCGTGCGCGTCATCGGGCGGCGCTACGACTACCCCCTCGACCGGGCTCTCGCGCTCGGCGTCCAGCCGAGCGCGAGAGCCCGAGGCCGGCCTGCGAGAGGCGGCTCGCCTCGCGGGTCGAGGGCGT
>CAZGUU010000297.1:0-6210 GCA_964529315.1 uncultured Enterobacteriaceae bacterium | reverse complement strand
GTGTCGAGCGACAACGTGATCGCCTTCAACACGGTGGTCGGCAGCGGTCGGGTCTCCTCCGCAGGCGGCATCCGCCTGCAGAACGCGACCGGCGAGGTGCGCGACAACCTGGTGATCGACAACGCGACGGTCGGGATCAAGACGGACACCGCCCCGGCCCTCGTCCACCACAACGACGTCTTCGGCAGCGCCACGCGGTTCGACACCAAGGCCGGCCAGCTGCCCGTGCTCTGGTCGAACCTCGACGTCGACCCACTGTTGCGCGACCCCGCGGCCGGCGACTACGCCCTGGCGCAGATCGCCGCGGGCGACGCGCAGACCAGCCCGGCCGTGGACGCCGGTGCGGCCGCGGCCGCGAGCAGCGACATCTCCGGCTCGACGCGCGGCGACGGCGTCGCCGACGCGGACACCGCCGACCTCGGCTACCACGCCGGGGCCGCACCCTCCTCCGGCTCGCCGCCCGCTCCGGCGCCGACCCCGACGCCGACCCCGGTGCCGACGGCCACGCCGAGCCCGACCCCGACGCCGAGCCCGACCCCGATCCCGTCACCCGGCGCGGGCACGGTGCACTACGTCGATTGCGCTGCCGGCGACGATGCGCGGTCGAAACAGCAAGCACAGGATCCAGCGACGCCCTGGCGCACGCTGCAGCGCGGCGTGGACGCCCTGCTGTACGGCGAGGTGCTGGTCGTCGCCGCGGGCACCTGCGCCGAGAGCGTCGAGATCGACCATCCGGGCGTGACGCTGCGGGCCGAGAGCCGCTTCGCCACGACGATCGCCCCGCCGGCCGGCCAGGCCGGGCTCGTCGTCCAGAGAGACGATGCGACGGTCGACGGCTTCGTCGTCGAGTCGAGCCAGCAGGGCGTCCTGGCCGCGGCCTCCGACAGCGACGCGGTGATCCGCGGGCTCACGCTGCGCGGGCTCTTCGTCCGCCCGCCGGCGGCCGGCCAGATCGCGACCAACGGCATCCAGGTGCGCGACGGGCAGGATGTGACGGTCGAGGACTGCGTGGTGCACGGAGCGCAGCAGCAGGGCATCCTGCTCAAGCGCGTCGCCAGTGCCTACGTGCGCAACAACCTGGTCTACGGGCAGGTCAACGACTGGGGCATCAGCCTGGACAACACCTCCAACGGCGAGCCCTCCGCGATCTCGACCGGCAACGTCGTGGCCTTCAACACGGCCTACGGCAACCGGGGCGGCCTGCGTCTGGTGCGATCCGGGGGCGAGATCCGCGACAACCTGGCGGCGAGCAACGCGACCACCGGCATCAAGTTCGACCAGCCGGGCGAGGCGACGATCGTCCACCACAACGACTCGTTCGGCCACGCGAGGAACTACGACACGCCCGACGGCTTCGCGCTCTGGCCGAGCAATCGAAGCGTCGACCCGCAGCTCGTCGCCCCGGCCTCCGGCGACTTCGCGCTCGCCCAGACCGCCGCGGGCCAGGCGACGCAGAGCCCGCTGGTCGATGCGGGCAGCGGGCCGATCGAGAGCGCCGACGCCTCCGGCTCGACGCGCAGCGACGGGGCCCCGGACACGGGCACGGCCGACGTCGGCTACCACGCCGGCGGGGGGGCTTCCGCCGCGCCACCAGGCGGCCCCGCCCCGACCCCGGCTCCCCGCGTGGCCACGGTGTACGTCGACTGCGAGACAGGCAACGACTCGCACAGCAAGTGGGAGGCGCAGTTCCCCTGGACCGCGATGCGGACGATCGGAACCGCGCTGCGCACGGTGACCACGGGCGAGAGCGTGGTCGTCCTTCCCGGCACGTGTACCGAGTCGGTGACCGTCGACGTGGCGGGAATCACGCTGCGCGCGCGCGACCCGCTGGCGACGACGATCGCAGCGCCCGCCGGGCGGCCCGGCATGCGCGTGCGGGCGAGCGACGTGCTGGTCAGCGGCTTCGTCGTTCGCTCGAGCCGCGAAGGCGTGGCCGTCGCGGCCAAGTCGAGCGCGCAGGTTCTCTCGCGGGTTCGGCTGCGCGGCCTGCGCGTCGAGCCGCCGCCGGGCGGCGCGCTCGCGACCAACGGCATCCGCGTGCGCGGAGCGCAGAAGACCCGCATCGAGGGGTGCGTCGTCGAATCCGCGGGCCAGCAGGGCATGGTGCTCAAGCGCTCGACCGGCTCCTACCTGCGCAGCAACCTGATCCGCGCGAGCGGCGAATGGGGCATCCACGTCGACAACGCGGACACGCCGCTCTCGCCGGGCAGCGGAAACCTGATCGCATTCAACACCGTCGTCGGCAGCGGACGGCTGGCGACGGCAGGCGGCATCCGCTTGCAGAACGCGACCGGCGAGGTGCGCGACAACCTGCTGATCGCCAGCTCGGGAAGCGGCCTGAAGACCGACACGGCGCCGGTCTACGCACACCACAACGACCTCTTCGGCAACACCCTGGACGTCGACTCCAAGGCCGGCCAGGAGCCGTATCTCTGGGCGAACCTCGCCGCGGAGCCGCTGTTCGTCGACGCGGCCGCGGGCGACTACTCGCTCGCCCAGACCTCCGCCGGCCAAGCCGCCACCAGCCCCGCCGTCGACGCCGGCTCGGGCGAGGTCGAGGCGGTCGACATCGCCGGCTCGACGCGCAGCGACGCAGCGCCGGATACGGGGACCGCCGACCTGGGCTACCACGCGAATGCCGGTGCCTCGAATGGCGCCCCGCCCTTGCCGACGGCGAGTCCCACCCCGGTGCCGACACCGACGCCCACACCGACACCGACACCCACGCCGACGCCCACGCCGTTGGCGACCGCGACCCCGACACCCGCCCCGGGCAGCGGGGCCGCCCTCTACGTGGACCCGGCAGCTGGCGACGACGCGCGCAGCCACGGCGATGCCCAGTCGCCCGGAACGCCGTGGCGCACGATCGCGCACGCGATGTTCGCGGCACGCGCCGGCGACGTCGTCGAGCTCCTCCCCGGAACCTACGCCGAGAGCGTGAGCTTCGAGCGACACTCGCTCACGCTGCGCGGCTCCGCGCCGCTCGGCCAGGTGATCCTCGCACCGCCCGCGGGCTCGCCCGGGGTCCACTTGAGCCGCGTCGAGAACGCGCGCGTCGAGCAGCTGGTCGTCCAGGGTGGCTCGCAGGGGGTGCTCGCCACCGAGGCACCGGGCGTGATCGTCCGCGGGGTCGCGGTGGTCGAGCCGGCGACCGTCGGGATCCAGGTACGACGCACCACGGGCGTCACGGTGGACTCGTGCATCGTCACCGGGGCCGGCGCCGAGGGCCTGCTGCTCAAGCGCGCGAGCCAGGTCTACGTGCGCAACAACCTGGTCTACGCCAACTCCGAGTGGGGCATCTCCTTCGAGAGCGAGGGCTGGGGTGCGACGACCTCCACCGGCAACGTGGTCGCATTCAACACCGTGCACGCCAACGGCAGCGGAATCCGGATGCTGAACGCGAGCGGCGAGATCCGCGACAATCAGCTGACCGAGCAGACCGATCTCGCCCTCTTTCTCGCGGGGCCGGACCTGCTGGCGCACCACAACAACTTCTCGGCCAACCGGCGCGACCGCGACCAGGAGAACGCCTACGCCGAGACGATTCACATCTGGGCCTCGCTGGGCAAGAACCCGCGCTACGTGCGCCAGGCGGGCGCGGACGGCGTGCGCGGCGGCACGGGCTGGCTCGACGACGACTTCCGCCTGCGCCAGCTTCCTGGCGAGTCCCCCTCGAGCCCGATGGTCGACGCCGGATCGGGTGAGGTCGCGGCACTCGACATCACGGGCTCGACACGCAGCGACGGCGCAGCCGATACGGGTATCGCGGATCCGGGCTTCCACTACGCGGCCGCACCGGCCGTCGCGCCGCCGCCCCCGGCCACCCCTCCGGCCTCGGTCGAGTACACGTACTACGTCGCGGCCGACACCGGCGACGACGCGCGCACGAACGCCACGGCACGCAGCCGGACGACACCGTGGCGCACGGTCTCGCGCGCTCTGCAGCAGGCCGCCGCGGGGGACACGATCGTCGTCCTGCCGGGCACGTATGCGGAGACGGCGCAGGTACAGCTCGCCGGGGTCGTGCTGATGGCCGAGACGCCGCGCGGCGCGGTGATCCGCCCGCCCTCGGGCAACGGCATCACGGTCGAGGCGAGCGACGTCACCATCGACGGCTTTCTGGTCGAAGGCGGCGTGACCGGCATCTCGGCGATCGCCGGAGCCGATCGGGTGACGATCCGCAACTGCGCGGTCGTCGGGTCGACGACCGACGGGATCCGCGCGGCATCGCTCGCCGGCGCGACGGTCGAGAGCACGGTGGTGGCGAGCTCGGTCGGATCGGGCATCCTGCTGCGCCAGGTGACCGACGCCACGGTGCACAACGCCTTGAGCTACGGCAACGGCGAATGGGGCATCAGCCTCGACAACTCGCCGGGCGACGCATCCGCGCCGCCCGTCTCGACCGGCAATCTGATCGCCGCCAGCACGAGCTCCTTCAACACTGCCGGCGCCCTGCGCCTGGCCAACGCGATCGGCACGGTGCGCGACAACCTGCTCACCGACACCCCGGGACGCGGCCTGCGCATCGACACGGCCGGTGCCACGCTGCGCAACAACGGATTCCACGGCACCGCCGTGCCGCTCGACCCGGAGAGCTACATCCTCGACTCCTGTACCGGCTGCGCCGCGAACTCGAGCCGTGCCCCGCGCTTCGTCGCGCCGTACGGCGCCGATGGCGTGCTGGGCGGCGGCGACGGCTTGTGGGACGACGACTTCCGCCTGGCCCAGACCGCCTCCGGCCAGGCGGAGCAGAGCGCGGCCGTCGACGCGGGCTCGAGCGATGCATCGGCCATCGGCGCGACGGGCAGCACCCGGACCGATGGCGTCGCCGACGCCGGGCTCGTCGATCTGGGCTTCCACTACGCGGCCTCGAGCCGTGCTCCGAGCGCACCCGGAAGCTCCCCCACGCCCACACCCACCACCACGCCGACCGCGGGCCCCTCGGCGACTCCTGCCGTGACGGCGACGCCCGCGGCCACGGGGGCGCCGAGCCCCACTCCGGCCAGCACGCCGACCGCCACACCGGCCCCGATCCCGACACCGACCGCGAGCCCCACCCCGTTGGCGAGCGCGACACCCGCCCGCACCCTGTACGTCGACGCCAATGCGGGCAGCGACATGCGCTCGGCCGCCGAGGCGGCCTCGGCCGACACCCCATGGCGAACCATCGGCCACGGTCTGGCGCAGGCCCAGCCCGGCGACAGGTTCGTCGTCGCGCCGGGAGCGTATGCCGAGGCTCTGGTGATCTCCGTGCGAGACGTGAGCATCCTGGGCACGGGCTCGCGCGGCGCGGTGCGCCTGAGCCCGGCCGACCCGGGATCCGACGCCGTAGGCATCGCCGGCGTCACCGGCGTCGTGCTGGAGAATCTGCACTTGGACGGTGGCCGCCGCGGAGTGTCGGCGAGCGGCGCGATCGACGGCCTGCGCCTCACCGACCTCACCGTCACCGGCAGCGCGAGCAACGGCATCCGCCTCGTCCGGGGCAACGGGGTCACGATCGAGAGAGCCACCGTGACCGGAGCGGGGGGCCACGCCATTCTCGCCAGCCGAACCTCGGATCTCGTGCTGCGCGACGCGCTGGTCTACGGCAACGCCACGACCGGCGTGCGCCTGGTGCGCTCGACCGCGCAGGTGCTCTTCGCCACGGTCCACGCCAACGGCGGCGCCGGCGTGCGATCCGTGCGGACGACCCTCGAGCTGCGCGACGCCATCGTCTCGAGCAACGCGGGAGCGGGCGTCGCGCTGAGCGGCACCGAGCCGGCGACCATCCGCTCCTGCCTGCTCTGGCAGAACGGCCCCGACCTCGAGCCGCCCGCGACGGCCGTGCTCGACACCACCTTCGGCCCCGACCCGCGCTACGTCGACCCCGACGGTGCCGACGGCGTGCTGGGAGGCGCAGGATGGGCCGACGATCGACTCGAGCTCGAGCAGGTGCGGGGCGGCCAGGGCGGGCCCGACAGCCCAGCGGTCGACGCCGGGTCCGACACGGTGGACGTGCTCGAGGTCACCGGGTCGACCGCGAGCAACGGCGCCGAGGATGTCGGCGTGGCGGACCTGGGGGCCCACCGATGAGACGGTGCCGCAACCAGGTCGCCCGTGCGTGCCGCACGGCGCGCGCGCGCCGCGGCCATCCCCCGGCGCTCGGGATCGCGCGCCTCGGGCTCCTGCCGTTGCTCGCCTCTCTGCTGATCGCGACCGCCGTCACGTTGC
>CAZGUU010000296.1:0-6266 GCA_964529315.1 uncultured Enterobacteriaceae bacterium | reverse complement strand
CCGCGCCGGGCGTCGGCGCGGGCCGTGGGGCGCCGTTGCCGACGAGATGTCCGCCGTCTCGGCTGCCTGTGGGGCGCCGTTGCGGACGGGATGTCCCTTGTCGGGGTTGCTTGCGGCGCGCCGCGCGCTCGCTGCGAGCAGCGCGGGGCCACGGGCGGCCGGATGAGAGGGCAGGGCGCGGGCGCGTGGTGCGAGAAAGCCCGCCTCGGTGAGCCAGCCGGCGAGCTGCAGCTCGTCGAAGCCGAGCCACACGTGCCCCATCTGGCGCTGATACTCGGTGCGCTCGTGGCGGAACATGTCGATCACCAGCAGGCGCCCCTCGGGGCGCAGGACGCGCGCCGCCTCGCGCAGCACGGCCGGGGGGTCGCAGACGTGGTGCAGGACCAGGCAGATCACCGCCGCGTCGAGCGAGCCATCGTCGATCGGCAGGGCTTCGAGCGTGCCCTGGTGCAGCTCGACGTTGTCCAGACCCGAGAGACGGGCGCGCGCCGCCCGGAGCATCGCGCGCGAGCTCTCGACCGCGATCACCCGCGCCACGTGGGGTGCCAGGCACTCGGCGATCTGGCCGGTGCCGCAGCCGAGGTCGCCGACCGTCCAGCGCTCGTCGAGCAGGGCGCCGAGCGCGACCAGGTCGAAGCGGTCGCCGAACAGCTCGCCGCGCAGGCGGTCCCACTGCCCCGCGGCGGAGCTGAAGAACGCCTGCGATCGGGTCTGGCGCCCGGCGAGCACCGCCTCGAGCCGCCGGTCGTCGTGGCTCGCCGGGGCCGTGGCGGCGACCTGCTCGCGCAGCAGCGCCCAGAGCCGCCGCGCTGCGGGATCGAGCTGCTCGATGGACATCCGGTAGAGGCGGCTCGTCCCCTCGGCGCGAGCCTGCACCCAGCCGTCGTCGGCGAGCACCTTCAGGTGACGGCTCACGGTCGACTGCGGCGCCTGCAGGACGGTGCACAGCTCGGCCACCGTGAGCTCGTGGCGCTCGACCAGGCGCAGGGCGCGCACCCGCGTCGAGTCGGCCAGCGAGCTCATCCAGGCGAGCATCGCGGGGGGGGACGTCGCAGAGTTCATCCGTCGATCCGGATGAATGGTTGCACGGGGTGCGCGCCCGAGTCAACCCCCAAGGCACGGCCCGCGGCGGCGGCCCAGCCTCACTCGGACCGCCCGCAGGCTGCCAGGACGGCGTCGCAGATGCGTGTCATGCGCAGGTAGTTGTCCATCGAGCTGCGCACGCCGGTGGTGAAGTAGGCGCAGGCGACGCCCAGCCCGGGGTCGGCCCAGGCCGTCGTGCTGCCGTGGCCCGAGTGGCCGAAGGTGAGCTCGCTCGAGCGGCGCCCGAAGGCGGAGATCGGGCCGCCCAGGTGGAAGCCGAGCGCCCAGCGCACCGGAACCTCGAGCGTGCGGTCGCGCCGGCCGTCGATCACCACGCGGGTCGCACGGGCCACGGTCTCGGGCCGGAGCAGCCGGCGGCCGTCGATCTCCCCGCCGCGCAGCAGGAGCGAGTAGAAGCGCGTCAGGTCGCGCGTCGTGGTGATGCCGGTGGCCGCTCCGGCCTCGGCGGCGTGCACCTCCGGTCGGTTGAAGTCGGCGACGAAGTCGAACTCCCCCGAGAGGTCGACCAGGTGGGCGACGCGCTCGTCCTGCTCGGGCGGCAGGCCGAGCCAGGTGTCGCGCAGGTCGAGCGGGCCCAGGATCTCGTCGGCGAGGAAGCGGCCCAGCGAGCGGCCGTCCACGCGGCGCACCAGCTCGCCGAGCACCCAGCCGAAATTCAGCGGGTGGTAGCCGACGTCCGTCCCGGGCTCCCATCGCGCCTCGCGCTCCTCCATGGCCCGGGCGATCGCCGCCGGGTCGTGCCAGCGGTCCCAGGTGAGCCACTTCGGGCCGATGGGAAAGCCGCCCTGGTGGCTGAGCACGTGCTGCACGGTCGCCCGCTCCTTGCCGCGCTGGCCGAACTCCGGCCAGTAGAGCGCGACCGGCGCATCGAGGTCGATCCGGCCGCGCTCGGCGAGTAGGTGGATGGCCATCGCGGTGAGCGGCTTGGTCGCCGAGAAGATGAGAAAGAGGGTGCCGGCGTCGACGACCGGGCCCGGCGCTCCGGGGCGCTGGGTGCCGCCGCTCGCCTCGAGCAGGATCTGACCCTGGCGCCGTACGGTGAGCTGAGCCGCCGGGTGGAGGCCGGCCGAGAGCTGCTCGGCGAAGATCTCGGCCACGCGCTCGAGCGCGCCGGGATCGGCGCCCGTCGCACGGGCGGCTTCGCGGTGGATCTCGCTGCGCATCCGGCAATCCTACAGCGCCTGGCGACCCGAGCGAAAGGCTCTCGCCACCGTCGCCAGGCGCCCGCCGGCCGCGCTGCTCTTGAATTGCACGCGGTGGTCCCCGAGACTGCCGCAGATGAGCGGGCGAGCGCAGATCCTGCGCGGTCCCTGGCGGACGGCGCCAGCGCAAGCGCCGGAGTCGTCCGAGCCGGGCTGTGTGCAGCTCGGCGCGGCCGATCTGCCGCGCGAGGGCGTCGGGCCGGGGCGCATGCACCTGGGCTTCGTGGTGCGCGAGTGCGCCGTCGCCCTCGGCCATGCGCCGACGCCGGACGAGCTCGCCCGCTGGGCCAACCACCAGAGCGACGAGCGCGGCGAGTTCTGCCTCTTCGGCCGGCCCATCTCGGTCGCGCAGGCGCGGCTCATCCTGTCCCACCCGGGACGCCCGGTCAGCGTACGGCCCGAGCGTGCGCGCTCGCGCGGCGCCGGCGAGCCGGCCGACTCCTGACCCGCGCCGACGTTCGGCCCCGGCCATTGCCGAACGTCAGCAAAGAGATAGGCTCCACAGGAAGACGAGCTCCCGAGCGGGGAGCCGTCGAGCAAGGAGGCGGTGATGGATGTCCTGCAGTCGATCTTTCGCTGGGCGCACATCGTGGCCGGCATCGTCTGGATCGGCCACCTGTACTTTTTCAACTTCGTGAACACCCCTCTTCAGGGCGTGATCGACGGCGAGACGAAGAAGAAGGTGAACCCGGAGCTGCTGCCCCGGGCCCTCTACTGGTTCCGTTGGGGCGCGGCCTGGACCTGGGCCACGGGAGTCCTGCTCGTGCTGCTGGTCTTCTACCACGGTGGCTTGATGTTCGAGGGCTCGCAGGGCTGGACCGTGGGGGCCTGGGCCATGGTCGCGCTCACCTTCCTGGCCTTTCTCCCCTACGACGCCCTGGTGAAGCAGGAGTTCGCCAAGGACTTGAAGGTGCTGGCCCCCGTCGGCTTGGTGCTGACCGCGATCGTGGTGTTGATGTTCGTCCACGTCGGCAACTACTCCTATCGCGCCTACGTCATCCACACCGGAGCGATGTTCGGCACGATCATGGCCTTCAACGTCTGGTTCCGGATCTGGCCGGCGCAGCAGAAGATCATCGCCGCGGTGAAGCAAGGCACGCCGCCCGACGCGGCGCTGGTCGCCCTGGCCGGCGGGCGCTCCAAGCACAACACCTACCTCTCGGTGCCGCTGGTGTGGATGATGATCGACGCCCACACGGTCGTGCCGTTCGCCAACAGCGTCGTCTACTTGCTCCTGATGATCGCCGTGGGCTGGTGGTTCACCTCGATGTTCTACCGCCAGTCGGCCAAGGTGAAGGGCTTCTAGCCGGCGGCTCACCAACCCGAGAGCTGAGCCACGCGCTCGCGGTGGAAGCTCGGCGTGCCGAAGGCGAGCTCGTCGAGCTTGGCCCGCTTGAACCAGAGGTGCACGTCGTGCTCCCAGGTGAAGCCGATGCCGCCGTGGATCTGCACCGCCGTGTTGGCCGTCCGGGAGTAGACGTCGCCCAGGCGGGCCTTGGCCATGGAGGCGGCCCGGGAGGCGTCGCGCGGGATCGCGTGGACGGCCCAGGCCGCGTACCAGAGGAGCGAGCGCGACGGCTCGATCTCGGCGAAGCATTCCGCGGCCATGTGCTTGACCGCCTGGAAGCTGCCGATCGGGCGGTCGAACTGCTCGCGGATGCGGGAGTACTCGACGGCCATCTCGAGCGCGCGCTCGGCGCCGCCCTGGCTCTCGGCGGCAATCGCCACGCAGGCGACGTCGAGCAGACGCTCGAGGTGCCGCCAGGCCTTGCCCTCGGCGCCCAGGATCTGCTCGGGCGTGGCCACGACGTCGTCGAAGGTCACCTCGAAGGTGCGCCGCGTGCGATCGATCGTCGGTAGCGCGGTGACCGTGACGCCGGGCGTGTCGCGCGGGACGAGCAGCAGGCTCACGCCGTCGGCCCCGTTGCCCGCGCCGGTGCGAGCCGCGACCAGGAGCAGGTCGGCGATGTGCGCGTCGAGCACGAACAGCTTGGCCCCCGAGAGGCGAAAGCGCTCGCGCGCGCGCCGGGCGCGCAGCCCGATGCCGGCCACATCGAGGCGCTCCCCTTCCTCGAGCCAGGCGACCGTGGCCAGGATCTCGCCCGATGCAAGGCGCGGCAGCCACGCCTTCCTCTGTGCCGAGGTGCCCGCCGCCGCGAGCAGCGAGGTGGCCAAGACGCCGGAGGAGAGCACGGGCACCGGGGCCAGGCAGCGGCCGAGCTCGGTGAGCAGCACCGCGGCGTCGAGCAGCGTCAGGCCGAGCCCGCCGTACACCTCGGGGATTAGTAGGCCCGGCCATCCCAGGGCGACGATCTTGCGCTGCAGCTCGGGCGAGAAGCCTTGCGGATCCTCGGCCAGGCGGCGCACCAGCCCGGGGCTGGCCTCTGTGGCGAGGAACTGGCGGGCGCTCTCGGCGAGCAGCTGCTGGTCGGCGGTGAGTCCGAAGTCCATGGGAAGCGCCTTCCGAGGTGGGTGTGCGGCTCAGCGGCCCCGGGGCATGCCGAGGCCGCGCTCCGCGATGATGTTCTTCTGGATCTGCGAGGTGCCCCCGCCGATGATCAGCCCCAGGGTGTACATGAAGTCGACCGGCCAGCTGCCGCGATCCTCGACGTGAGGCGAGCCCTTGGCCAGCCCGCCGTAGCTACCCAGGACGTCGAGCGCGGCGCTGCAGATCGCGTGGTTCAGCTCGGTGGTGACCAGCTTGTTCACCGAGGCGCCGATGCCGGCCGGCCGGCCGTGGATCCCGTCGGAGAGCTGCTTGAGCGAGTGGTACTTCATCGCCTCGACTCGGATCTGCAGGTCGGCCAGGCGCTGGCGGACGACCGGGTCTCGCGTCGCCTTGACGCCCGCCTGGCTGCGCCGGGCGGCCAGGCGCAGCAGGTCGCCCATGAGCTGCTGCGTGCGAGTCGTGCTGGCGAGCATGTTGCGCTCGAAGCCCAGGGTGGCGTTGGCCACCGTCCAACCCTCGTTCGGGTTGCCCACCAGGTTCTGCCGCGGCACCCGGACGTTCTCGAAGAACACCTCGTTGAACCCCGCCTGGCCGGTCATCTGGATCAAAGGGCGGATGGTGATGCCCGGGCTCGTCATGTCGATGAGCAGGTAGGAGATCCCCTTGTGCTTGGGGGCAGAGGGGTCGGTCCGCACCAGGCAGAACATCCAGTCGGCGAACTGGGCCATGCTGGTCCACACCTTCTGTCCGTTGACCACGAAGAAGTCGCCGTCGAGCTCTGCACGCGTGCGCAGCGACGCGAGATCCGAGCCCGAGCCGGGCTCGGAGTAGCCCTGGCACCAGACCTCCTCGGCGGTCAAGATCTTGGGCAGGTAGCGCCGCTTCTGCTCGTCCGTCCCCAGGCGGATGAGCGTCGGGCCGAGCATCGAGAGGCCGAGCGCGCCGATCAGGCCCGGTGCTCGCGCGACGACCAGCTCCTCGTTGAGGATCGTCTGCCGGACGATGCTCGCTCCCTGCCCGCCGTGCTCCTTGGGCCAGCCGATCGCCAGGTAGCCCGCGTCGTACAGCTTGCGCTGCCACGCCTTGGCCGCGGCGACCCGCCGGGGGTCGTCGATCGCCACCAGCCCGCTGTCAGCCTCGCGCTTGGGGAGGTTCTTGCGCAGCCAGGCGCGAACCTCGCGACGGTAGGCCTCGTCTTCCTCGCCGAAGGAGAGATCCATGCCGTGCCGTATCGCCGCCGAGAGGTAAACGGTCAAGTGTCTGTCCGAGTGGCCGGGCGGCCCAGCGCCTGGCCTGGCGCTGCGGGGAGCGGCGGGACTCGGCGCGCCGGCTCGGATTCGGGCAGCCGCGCGGTGTCGGGAAGCGCCTCCCCGGGGGGTGCGATGCGTCGCAGGTCGGGCCGCTGCGGTCAGCGACGGGCTGGGGCAGCCTCGCGGCCTACTTGATGCGGCGGATCGCCTGGCGGCGGCGCGCGACGTCGCGGGCCCGCTCGTAGCGTGGGTCGACCGTCG
>CAZGUU010000295.1:0-6339 GCA_964529315.1 uncultured Enterobacteriaceae bacterium | reverse complement strand
CGGCGATCGTCGCATCGCCACCCAGGAGTGCGGTCGGGTCGACCGCCGAGCCGGTCCGCTCCTCGATCCGGTCGACCAGCCGCACGGCCGTGAGCGAGTCGACGCCGAGCTGGACCAGCGGCACGTCGAGCCGGATCGCGCCGGGCGAGAGATCGAGCTCGAGTGCGAGCTCGGCGATCAGCCAGGCCTCGAGCGCCCCGGCGGCGCGCGCAGCGCCGCTGGGCGCTGCGCTGCCGAGCTCGCCGGCTGCTGAGGCCGCGGCTGCGACCGTGGCTGCGCCGGCGTCGGCTCCGGATGCGATCTCCCCCAACAGGTACGGCTCCGCCCCGGCAACGGAGCGGCCCAGCTCGGCCGCGGACCCCTCGAGGAAGGCACTCCGCGCGGCGTACCGTTGCACCTTGCCGCTCGAGGTCTTGGGCAGGCTCCCGCGCTCGAGGAACGCGATGGTGTGGATCGCGACGTCGTGCGCCGCCGCGACGGCGCTGCGGATGGCGGCAGCGATCTCCGCGTGGCGATCGTCGGCCTCGGCGCGGACTTCCTGCACGACCACCAGGCGCTCCTCGCCGTCGACCTCGACGCCGAACGCGGCCGCCCCCCCGGGCCGCAGCAGCGGATGGCTTTGCTCTGCCGTGCGCTCGACGTCCTGCGGATGGAGATTGCGGCCGCGGATGACGATCAGGTCCTTGAGACGGCCCGCGATGAAGAGCTCGCCTCCGTGCAGAAAGCCGAGATCGCCGGTGCGCAGGAAGGGCCCCTCGCCGGCCGGTGCCAGACGCGCACGAAAGATCTGGCGGGTCTCGCCTGCGCGCCGGAAGTACCCGCTCGCCACGCTCGGGCTTCGCACCCAGATCTCGCCCACGGCACCCGGATCGAGCCGGGTGTGGCGCTCCGGGTCGGCGATCACCACCTCGTGCTCGGGGGGCACCACGTAGGGTGCGAGCGCCGGGTCCGTGGCACGCGGGTCGGCGGCCGCCACCGCGCGGCCCGCGGCGAGCCCCGCGGCGTCGAAGTCGACGAAGCGAGCGGGCTGGTCGAAGTTGCCGCCCGCGACCAGCAGCGTGGCCTCGGCCAGGCCGTAGCCGGGATCGAAGACCGTGGGTGCTAGGCCGCAAGGGGCGAACGTGGCCAGGAAACGCTGCACCGTGTCGCGCCGGACGGGCTCGGCACCGCTGCCGACGCGGCGAACCGAGCTCAGGTCGAGCGCGGCGAGATCGGCTGGCCCGGTGCGGCGGACGCAGAGGTCGAAGGCGAAGTTCGGTGCGGCGGTGTGCGTCGCTCGCCAGCGGGAGAGCGCGCGCAGCCAGCGCAGGGGCTGCTGCAGGAATGCGATCGGCGACATCAGCCACATCCGGTGGCCGGCGTAGGGCACGGAGAGGATCCCACCCACCAGGCCCAGGTCGTGGAACTGGGGCAGCCAGATCAAGAGCCGCCCGTCCGCAGCGAAGCCCGAGACCCGCGATACGTAGGCGACGTTGGTCAGGAGCTGCTCGTGGGTGACGACGATGCCGCGTGGCTCGGCCGTGGAGCCGGAGGTGTACTGGAGGAGGGCGCGCGTCGCGGGACGCAGTGTGCGCGGCCGCCATCCGACCTCGAGGCCCGCCTCCAGCCGATCCGTGGCGAGCCAGGCGGGCGAGCGCAGCGCTTCGCCGTGCTCGAGGATCAGCTCGCGGGCCGCGGCGATCGCCTCGATCGTCAGCACGACCGACGCCGCGGCATCGCGTGCGATGGCCGCGAGCCTTGGGGCGGTGCGCGCCAGTCGCGTCGGATCGGGTGGGTAGGCCGGCACCGGCAGCACGCCTGCATACATGCAGCCGAACAGCGCGGCCAGGAACTCGAGGCCCGGAGGGTAGAGCAGCAGCGCCCGGTCGCCCGGCCGCGCGTGGCCCTGGAGGAGCGCGGCGACCGCGCGCGAGCGGCGATCCAGCCCTGCGTAGGTGAGCGTCTCCCCCTCTTCCTCGCCGTCTACGAGGAAGGAGTAGCACGGCTCCTCGGGCTGGTGCGCGGCACGCCAGCGCAGGAGGTGGGCGACGGTGCGAGTAGGGTTGGCAGGAGGCAAGGATGCACCTCGAAGGATCGGGGCGCGTCGCAAGAGTCGGCGCTGATCGAGTCGCCGCGGTGTATGCCCGAGACCGGCGATGGGGGCAAGCGGCCGCGAGCGCTGGTTTTCTTGTTGGCGACCCGGGCGTCGTGCTAGGCGCGCGGGATGCTGGCCCGCTGGGTCGAGTTCGTCGTGCGGCGGCCGGTCCCCGTGCTCGCCGTGGTCCTCCTCGCGACTGCGCTCCTCGCAGCGCAGGCCCGGCATCTCGAGCTCGAGATGCGGGAGCGCAACCAGCTGCCGCAGGACCACGCCTACGTCGGCTTGTACAACCGCATCAACGAGCTGTTCGGCGGTGGTGCGGTGGTCGTGGTCGGGGTCGTGGCCAGGGGTGGCGACGTCTTCAGCCGCGACGTGCTGGGCAAGATCGAGCGCCTGACGCGCCGCATCGAGCAGATTCCCGAGGTGGCACGCGGCCCGGGCGTGCTCAGCCTGGCTGCGGAGCGCGTGAAGACGATCGCCGGCGACGAGCGGGGGCTCGACGTCCGCCAGCTCATGCCCGAGGTGCCGGCGACGGACGAAGCTCTGGCCGCGCTGCGGCACGAGGTCCTGGCGGACGGCTTCTACGCCGGAAGCCTCGTCTCCTCGGACGGGGGCGCCGCGGCGATCATTGCCGAGGTGCCGCCGGACGTCGGGTACGACGGGCTGACCCGCCGCATCGAGGAGGTCGTCGCCGCGGAGCGCGACGAGCGGGTCGAGATCGTCCTGGGGGGTGCACCGGTCCTGCTCTCCTGGCTGGACCGCTACACCGCGCAGATGGCGATCCTCTTTCCGGTCGCGGTTCTCCTGATCGGCTTGGTGCACTACGAGGCGTTTCGCACCGTGCAGGCCATGGTGCTCCCGCTTCTCACGGCCTTGGTGAGCGTGTGCTGGGCGCTGGGATTCATGGGGCTGCGCCGCCTGCCCATCGACACCTGGAGCGCGATCACGCCGGTTGCGATCCTGGCCATCGCCGCTGGGCACGCCGTGCAGATCCTCAAGCGCTTCTACGAGGAGCTGGCGCGCACCGGCGACCGAGCCCGGGCGGTCGTCGACTCCCTCGTCGCCGTGGGTCCGGTGACGATCGCTGCGACGCTGATCGCCGTGGCGGGCTTCGCCTCGCTGGCGACCTTCGGCGTGGCGAGCATCCAGAGCTTCGGCCTGCTCATGGCCTCGGGCATCCTGAGCGCGCTGGTCATCGAGCTCAGCTTCATGCCGGCGGTTCGCGTGCTCCTCCCCCAGCCTTCGGCACGAGAGGCGCTGCGCGAGCGCGAGTCGCCCTGGCTGAGCGCGATCCTCGGGCGGATCTCGCGGCAGGTCGTCGAGCACCCGGCCAGGGTTCTCGCCGTGGCCGGGGCGACCGTCGCCCTGTGCCTGGTCGGATCGGCTTCCGTGCGAGTCGACAGCAGCCTGCGCGGCTACCTCGCGCCGTCGACCGTGCCGCGGCGCGACGATGCGGTCCTGAACGAGCGATTCTCCGGCACCTCCGTGCTCAAGATCCTGATCGAGGGTGAAGCCGACGGTGCGGCGCGCCGTCCCGACGTGCTGCGCGCGATGAGCGATCTGGAGGCCTTTCTGCGCAGCCGCTTCCCCGAGGTGCGCAAGACGCTATCGCCCGCGGACTTCGTGCGTCGCATGCACGCGGCGATGAGCCCGGAGGCGGCCCGCGGTGGCGAGCTGCCGACCGACGAGCGCCTCGTCGCACAGTATCTCCTGCTCTACTCCTTTTCGAAGCCCGACGACTTGAGCGGCGTGGTCGATGCCGACTACCGCAACGCGCAGGTGGTGGTGTTCTGCAGCTCCGACGAGGTCGGCTTCGTGCATCGGCTGGTCGAGGACACCCGGGTGTTCGCCGTGCAGCGCTTCGCCGGACTTCCCGTGCGGGTCGGGTTGCCCGGCGGCGCGATCGGGGCGCAGGCCGCCATGAACGAGGTCATCGTCCAGGAGAAGCTGCGCAACATGCTCCAGGTGGCGGCGATCATCGTCGTCCTCTCGGCGCTCGCGCTGCGCTCGATCGTGGGAGGGCTTCTGGTCCTCACGCCGCTGCTGGTCGCCGTCGCGGTCAACTTCGGGGTCATGGGCCTGGCCGGGATCTGGCTCAACATGAGCACGGCGACGATCAGCGCGATGGCGATGAGCATCGGCTCGGACTTCGGCATCTACCTGGTCTTCCGGCTGCGCGAGGAGCTGCGCAGCCACGCTCTGGCGGACGCGGTCGAGCGCACGCTGCGCACCTCGGGCAAGGCGATCTTCTTCGTCTCGTCGGCCGTGGCCATCGGCTACCTCGTGTTGACCGTCTCGGGGTTCCGCGCCTGGGTCGAGCTGGGCGGGCTGGTCGCGCTCACCATGGTGGTGAGCTCGCTCGCCGTGGTGACGGTCGTTCCCGCCCTGGTCATGGTCGTGCGGCCGCGCTTCCTGCTCGCAGGAGGCGCCGCCGGCGCCGCGGGCGAGCAGGTCGGCAGCCCGGCCGAGGCTCCGCGCCGGCGAAGCGCCCTCTGACGGCGGCCGACGCGGGCGGCTGCCGGGGGCTCGAGCGGCGCGGCTCCGGTCTGGCCGCCTTGCGCCCGGCGTGCGTCTGATACACTCGAAGCCGAGCCGGACTTCTGCTGCCACGCTCCCGAGCAGCACGGACGGCCCCTAGAGTTGCGTGATCACCAAGCCCGTTTCGATCGCGGATCCCCATGCCCTCGAGCGCGAGGTGCTGGACCTGGTCACGCGCAACCTGATCGATGCGCCCGAGGGCTTCGGCCCCGATTCCCGCCTGGCCGACGCCGGCTTCGACTCGATGGCCGTCATGCAGCTCCTGCTGCTCGTCGAGGAGCGCTTTGGCCTGTGGCTGCCCGAGGCAGATCTCGAGCGCGAGAACCTCGAGAGCGTGGCATCGCTCACCCGGCTGCTCGCCCGGCGTCTTGCGGAGCGCGAGCATGGTTGAGCGGCCGCGGCCGAGTCCCCTCCTCTTGCTGGCGCGGCCCATGCGAGCCACGGCGCCGCGGCCCCGTGCGTGCGAGGAGGGCGCCGGCCGACGCGAGAGCGCAGCCCCTTGCCCGCCAGCGGTCGCTGGTGCAAGGCGCGGCCAGGGGAGGCTCTGAGGTGCGCTGCGACGTGCTCGTGGCGGGCGGTGGCGCCGCCGGGTTGGCGGCCGCCGTCGCGGCCGCGCGGGCGGGAGCCTGCACGCGCCTGATCGAGCGCCACGGCGCCCTGGGCGGGATGGCGACGGCGGCGCTCGTGCACTCGGTGTGCGGCCTCTATCTGGTGCGCCAGGAGCCGGGCGCGGTGCTCGCGCACACGGGCTTTCCCGCCGAGCTCGCGGCTCGCCTGCTCTCCTGCGGCGCGGCCTTCGGGCCGGCTCGCATGGGGAGAGTCGACGTCCTGCTGCACCGCCCGGCGGCGCTCGCCGTGCTCGCCGACCGAATCACCGCCGAGACCCCGGGCCTCGACCTGCGGCTGCACACCGAGATCGTCGCGGTGACGGTGGACGACAGCGGTGCCGCCGTCGAGACGCGCTGCCGGGGCGCGGGCGAGCGCATCGAGGCGCGGGTCGTGGTCGACGCGACGGGTGACGCCGAGATCGCCCGGCTGTGCGGCGCCGGCTTCGAGCAGGAGGAGAGCTCCCGGCTGCAGCGCGCGGCGATGATCTTCCTGCTCGAGGGTGTGGCGACCGAGGCGATCGGCGACCAGGCCCGGCTGCGCCTGGCACACCGCATCGCCGCGGCGGTGCGCGACGGCGAGCTGCCGCGCGGCGCGCTCGGCGCCTCGCTGCGCGCCACCGACCGGCCGGGCGAGGTCTACGCGACCATCGACCTCGAGGGCCCGCTCGCCGGCCCGTACGACCCGACGGACCCGGCCTGCTTGACGGCGCTCGAGCGTGCCGGACGCGCCCTGGCCTGGGAGCTCGCGGGCTTTCTGCGCCGCGCGGTCGAGGGCTTCGAGCGCAGCTTCGTCGCCGCTCTGCCCTCGCGCGTCGGCGTCCGGGAGAGCCGGCGCGCGATCGGCGAGTACCGCCTCGAGGCCGCCGACGTGGAGGCGGGCGCGCGCTTCGACGACGCGGTCGCGTTGGCCACCTGGCCGATGGAGCTGCGCGAGCAGGCAACCGGCGCGCGCCTGCACTTCGCGCCGGACGGACGTCCCTGCGAGATCCCGCTGCGCGCCTTGCGCGCCCGCTCCGAGCCCCGCTTGCTGGTCGCCGGGCGCTGCATCTCGGCGAGCCACGCGGCGCAGGCGTCGATCCGCGTCATCGGCACCTGCCTGGCGACCGGCGAGGCGGC
>CAZGUU010000294.1:0-6358 GCA_964529315.1 uncultured Enterobacteriaceae bacterium | reverse complement strand
GCCACCTCGAGGCGTTGCGCGACGTCGCCGCGGGGGGTGCGGCTCGCACCCTGGACGAGCTGCGGCGCGAGACCGGGGGCCTCGCCGAGGATCCGCGCACCGTGGCGGCCCTGCGCGAGCTGCGCGACGGCTTCGCCCGGGTCGCCGACGAGATCGTCGGCCGCACCCCGGCCAAGCTCGCGCCGCACGAAGCGGCTCTCGCCAAGTACTACGACGCGCAGGTGCTCCCCGAGCTCGCCGCCGCGCGCGGCTCGGCGCCCACGCGCGAGTCCGTCTACCCGAGCAACGAGCGCAACGTGGTCAAGGACGCCCCGATCGTCCTGCAGTCGCTCTACCTGGCGGGAAGCAAGCAGCCCGAGGGGGAGCGCCAGAAGCTGATCGATGCCCGCGACGGCAGCACCTACACCCGGGCGCACGCCCAGCACCACCCGTGGCTCGAGGCCTTGGCGCGACGCAACGGGTGGGAGAGCGTGCTGCTCGTCGATGCCGACTCGAGCCACGTCGTCTACGGCTCGGCCAAGACCCCGGACACCTTCACCGCGCTGCGCGGCGGACCGTACCAGAAGAGCGCGCTGGCCGCGGTGGTGCGCAAGACGAGCGAGGCGGAGCAACGCGCCCTGGTGCGCTTGAGCGACGTCGAGCGCGCCCAGGCCTACGGCGACCGCGCGATGCTCTTCGCGGCGGCACCGGTGTTCGACGGCGCGAGCCGCATCGGCACGGTGGTCGCGGTGATCGGGGCGAGTCGCCTCGAGGAGGCCATGCTCCCCGGAAGCGACGCCGGCCGATGGGCGCGGCTCGGGCTGGGCGAGCAGGGCGAGATCCTGTTGATCGGCCCCGACGGCCGGCTGCGCAGCACCCCGCGGGCATTCCTGCGCGACCCGGCCGATTTCTGGCGGTCGGCCGCCCCCGAGAGCCGTCCGCTGCGGCACGAGACCAGCCCGATCGGCCTCGCGACGAGCGCTCCCCCCGGCCTGGCCGACGCGCTCGCGGGTGCGACCGGCTCGGGTAGCACCGAGGTCGACGGTCAGCGCGTCATCGGCGCCTGGACCCCCTTGCAGATCGGCGACGGACGTTGGGCCGTCGTCGCCGAGCGCCCGGAGGCCGATGCGCTGGCCGGGCTGGCCCCGCTGCTCGGCGTGCTGCTGCTCACGGCCGCTCTCGCCACGGCGATCGGCTGGACGCTGGGCGGCCGGCTGTGGAGCCAGTTCGGCCGGCGCCTGCACCGCTCGACCGATGCCGTTTTGCGCTCCCTGCGCGGCGACCGCACGGTCCGGCTCGACGCAACCCAGAAGGGCGCCACCGGCGAGCTCGCTGCGGCCGTCAATCGCCTGCTGGACGAGCGACAGAGCCTGCTCGAGCGCGTCGACGAGCAGAGCCAGCGCGTGACCGCCGATGCGGACTCGCTGCTCGGCGTGGTCCGCGAGGCGGCCGGCGGCAACCTGGCCTCGCGCGCCGCGGTGGGCGACGGGGCGCTGGGCAACGTGTCGCGCACGCTCAACGAGATGCTGGACGCGGTCGCCGGCCTGGTCGGCACGCTGCAGCAGACCTCCGGCAGGGTCGGCGCCCAAGCCAACGAGATCCGCGCCGCCGCCGAGCAGGCATCGCGCGGCGTGGTCGCTCAGGTCCGCCAGTTCGACGGCACGAGCGCGGCGACCGAGGAGCTGCTCGCCGGCACGGCACGGATCGCCGAGCAGTGCGGGGCCAGCGTGGACGTGGCGCGCCGCGCCGAGCAGGCGGGCCGCCTCGGTCAGACGGCGGTGGCCGACGTGCTCGCCGGCATGGACGGCCTGCAGCGCGATACCCGCGCCGCCACCGTCAAGATCAAGCGGCTGGGCGAGCGGTCGATGCAGATCTCGGCGATCATCGGCGCGATCTCCAAGATGTCGGCCCAGACCGACATGCTGGCGCTCAACGCCGCGATCGAGGCAGCGCGCGCCGGCGAGCACGGCCAGGGCTTCACGGTAGTCGCCGAGGAAGTGCGCAAGCTCGCCGAACGCGCCTCTGCGGCGACCAAGGAGATCGAGCGTCTGATCGCCGGCATCCAGGCCGACGTGGGCGAAGCCGTCTCCGGGATGGAGCGCCAGGGCGAGCGCCTGGAGCTGCAGAGCGCCGCCGCCTCGCAAGCACAGCACGCTCTCGAGCGGGTCTGCGCCGCGACGGCCGAGGCGAGCGCGGCCATCCACGAGGTCGTCGGCTCGGCCGAGCAGCAGGCGCGCTGCGTGGAGCAGATCGGCGGGGCGATCCGCAGCCTCGCAGCGACCGCCCAGGGCGTGCAGCAGTCGGCCGAGGCGACTCGGCGCACCACCACCGAGCTGATCAGCTCCTTCGAGGAGCTCGACACCCGAGCGCGTCGCTTTCACGCGTGAGGTGTGGCGGGGAGGCTGGGGTGAGCGAGCCCATGGACGGCGAAGCGGGCGGGTCGGCCGAGCCCGAGCGGCGCCCGACGCCGATCGGGCTCAGCGTCGCGGCGATCCGCGACCTCTTTCGCGCCGAGGCGCGCGAGCTGCTCTGCGGCATGGGCGAGAAGCTCGCCGCCCTCGACGCGCAGGTCGACGACCACGGGGCCCTCGCCGAGCTCGCGGCACGCAGCCACGCGCTCAAGGGATCGGCCGCACTCGCCGAGCTCCCCTGCCTTTCGCAGGCGGGGGCCGTCCTGCAGCGCGCCGCCGAGCTCGCCGCCGAGGCCGCGCAGCGCAACCACGACGCCGCCCGTGCCCTGCTGCAGGCGACGCGCGCTGCCCTCGGCCCGGCGCAGCGCATGCTCGACGAGTGCATCGAGGGCAGCAGGGAGAGCCAGGACGTCCTGCTGGCCGAGCTGCTCGACGCCTTCGACCCGGGCCAGCGCAGCGAGCTCGAGGCGGCGCTGCGCGCCGACGACACCGCCGGCGGGGCGGCCCCGGAGTACGAGGAGCGCCCGATCGCGCCCACCCCCCTCGACGAGACCGACCTGGATGTCGAGCAGCCCTCGGGCTGCATGGCCGACTCGGACATCGACCCGGCGTTTCGCGCCGTGCTGCTGGAGACCTTCGAGCTCGAGCTGCGCGAGCTGCTCTCCGAGGTGCCCGACCTCCTGGTGCGCATGGCCGATCCGGCCCAGCAATCCGACCTGTGCGCCGACCTCGCGCGCATCTTCCACACGATCAAGGGAAGCGCCGCGACGGTCGGGCGTGACGACCTGCGCGAGCTCGCCTACACCTTGCAGCAGGCCTTCGAGATGCCGGGCGAGGAGGCGAGCCCACTGGCGCGCCTGTGCGCAGCGATCCCCGAGATCGGCGGCGCCCTTGGGGCGGTGTTTCTCGCCGCGGGCCTCGAGCCGCCGGGCAGCTCGCTCGAGATCCTCGCCCAGAGCCTGCGCTCGAGCCTGGTGGACGCGGGCGACGAGGCGGCCGTGCCGATCGGCCGGTCGGGGCTCGATGCCCCGGCCCAGCGCACCCCCGGCGCGTCCGTGCCGGCCGCCGGATCCGGGCCACCGGACGCCCCGCCCGGCGTGGACCTCGCAGACGGCATGGCGGCGAGGTCCGACCACCCGGAGCAGCCCGGGGGGCACGGCGACGGCGGGCCCGGTGCCGCCGTCGAGCCCGAGATCATGGAAGCCTTCCTGCTCGACGCCGACGCGGCGCTGGAGGCCTCGGAGACCGCGCTGCTCCACCTCGAGCGCAACCCCAGCGACCGCCAGGCGCTGCGCAGCCTGTTTCGTCAGTTCCACACGCTCAAGGGTGCCGCCGCCGCGGTCGGCCTCACGCGCATCTCCGACCAGCTGCACGCCGGCGAGACACTGCTCGAGAGCATCGTCGAGGGCGCCGCCAGGCTCGATCCCGAGGCGGTCGTCGATCTCCTGCTCGAGATGATCGACTCGGTCGCCGGGTTGATCGCCGAGGCTCGCGGCGTCGCCCACGAGCACCGCATCCTCGACGACGTCGCCTCGCGGATCGACGAGCTCCTCGAGGCCGCGGCGACCGGGGCAGCGAGCTCGACGTCCATGCCGGGTGCCGCCGAGGCAGCGGCACCCGCTCTGGCGCCCGGGCACCCGACGATGCGGGAGGGCCAGCCGCTCGCCGCCGCCACGCCGATCGAGCTCGTCCCGGCAGCGAGCAACGGCTCGGCGCCCTCCATGCCAGATCCCGAGTCGGCCATCGTGCGCGTCCACGCGAGCCGCCTCGATCTGCTCATGAACCGCGTGAGCGAGCTGGTCGTGAGCCGCACCCGCATGGAAGACACCATGGGCGCGGTGCACGAGCTCGAGGACAAGCTCGGCTCTGGGCGCCTGCGCCTGCACGAAGCGGTCGAGGGCTTGCGCGGCTTCGAGTTCAACCCGGCGAGCGCAGGTGGCGAAGCCGCCCCGACCGGCCTCTCGCCGCCGGATGGCGCAGGCGACTTCACCGACCTCGAGTTCGACAAGTACGACGACTTCCACCTCCTCGCCCGAACGCTGGTCGAGCTCGCCGCCGACGCGGGCGAGATCGTCGAGCAGCTCTCCGGCCTGATCGAGACGCTCGCCGACGAGACGCGACAGGTTTCCAAGGTCACCTCGAGCCTGCAGCGCACGATCACCGGCATGCGCCTGCTCTCGCTCGACACGCTGTTCCGGCGCCTGCAGAGGCCGACGCGCGAGGCCGCGCGCCAAGCGGGCCGGCCGGTGGAGCTGGTCTGCGTCGGCGGCGAGGTGCAGGTCGACCGGGCCCTGATCGAGTCGCTCTACGGCCCGCTGCTCCACCTGGTGCGCAACGCGGTCTCGCACGGCATCGAGCCGCTGGTCGAGCGGCGGGCGGTGGGCAAGCCCGATTTGGGGCGGATCGAGCTGCGTGCCACCCAGCGGCACGGCAGCGTCGAGATCACCATGCGCGACGACGGCCACGGGCTGGACTTCGCCGCGATCCGCGCCAAGGCCGAGCGCCTGGGCTTGGTCGACGCCGGGGCGACGCCGCCCCGCGAAGAGCTCGCCGCGCTGATCTTCCGCCCCGGCTTCTCGACGCGCAGCGAGGTCACCGGTCTGGCCGGACGGGGCATCGGCATGGACGTCGTCGCGGCCGAGGTCGAGCAGCTGCGCGGCGCGGTGTCCGTCGAGTCGCACGACGGCAAGGGCGCCCTGTTCCGCATCACGCTGCCACTCACCGCGGTGATCGACCAGGTGCTGGTCCTGCGCGTCGGCAGGCAGGTGTTCGCGCTGCCCCACGGGCCGATCGAGTCGGTGCTCAACATCGACGCGGAGCACCTCTCCTGGGAGCTCGGCCGCCCACGCCTGCGGATCGGGGAGGAAACGATCGCGGCAATCGATCTGGCGGCCGTCGCCGACCTCGCGCGCACCGGGCCGCCGGCCACGGCCGTCGTCCTGCGCAGCGCCGAGCACCGCATCGCCCTGCTCGTCGACCGGATCGAAGCACAGCGCGAGGCCGTCGTCCGCCCCCTGGGGCGGCTGTTCGCCGGCCACCCGTTCGTCACCAGCGCGACCTTCGCGGGCGACGGCCAGGTGATCTTCGTCCTCGACGCGAGCCGCCTGGAAGCATGGCTGGGCACCTGTGGGGGCGAGCCGGACGCCGGCGCGCCACCGTCGCAGGCCACGGCCGAGCCCGCCGCCGTCGCGGAAGACGCCGAGGCCGCGGTCCTGTGGGCGGACGACTCGATCAGCGTGCGCAAGCTCGCCGCCCACTTCCTCACCGCCGAGGGTTGGACGTCGCGCACCGCGGTGGACGGCCGCGACGCACTCGACAAGCTGCGCGGCGGGCGGTTCAAGGTCGTGGTCACGGATCTCGAGATGCCGCGCATGCACGGCTACGAGCTGCTGCACGAGATCCGCAACGATCCGCAGCTCCGCCACCTGCCGGTCATCGTGTGCAGCTCGCGCTCGAGCGAGAAGCACCGCCGCGCCGCGACCGAAGCGGGCGCCGACGGCTACCTCACCAAGCCGTTCACCCGCGAGGCGCTGGCCGCGGCCCTGCGCGAGCTGGTCGGCACGAGCCCCTGCTGAGACGACCGGCCCGGCGACTCCAAGGGCGAGCAGCGCCGCGAGGAGCACCACACGCCTCGAGTCGCACGGAGCCCGTCCGGGCGGCGGCGCCGCAGAAAACGGCACTGCGGGGCGTTTGCGGGCGGCGCCAGCAGTGTCATTACTCCCGACGCGTGGGCAGCGATGCGACGAGCAACTCCGGGGCGGCGGGCGCAAGCGCGCCGCGTCTGGTCCCGCGGCAGGCGCGGTGGCGTGGGCTCTTGGCCGCGCTCGCCGTGGGCTGGTGCGGCGGTTTGGCGACGCCGGCCGTCTGGGTGCTCGCCCTGTCGGCCGGCGTGGCGTTCGGCAGCCTGGCACGGCGCGACGCCGCGGAGCCGGCGGCTCCCGGACCCGATCGCCTGGGCGGTGCGATGC
>CAZGUU010000293.1:0-6396 GCA_964529315.1 uncultured Enterobacteriaceae bacterium | reverse complement strand
AGCCGGCCCGCGTGGCGCCGGCGAGACAGCGTCCCTGTCCGGCGGCGAGCCGGCAGCATCGCCGGGAGCGGCTCGGGCGCCTAGGCCGGCCGCAGTGGCGCCGCCGCCGAAGCCAGACGAGTCCGCGCTCGGCACACGGACGGTGGGCACGGAGATCGGCCGCGCTGCGGCGGCGACAGTGGAGGCTCCCGGCGGGTCCTCCGGGGTCGTCCGGGTTCGCCCTCCCGCTCGCCTCGCGGGGGTGCGCCCGGCGGCGACGGCGTCGGCGGTTCGGGGGCGTCGCGTTCCGCTCGGCCGGATGCGGGCGTCGGTCGCTCGGCGCATGGCGGAGAGCAAGCGCGAGGCCCCGCACTTCTACTTGACGTCGCTCGTCGACATGGAGCGCAGCGTCGACCTGCGCGCCTCGCTGCGCGCGTTGGGCGGCGAGGCCGCGCGCGTGACCCTCAATCACATCGTGCTCAAGGCCGTGGCCGATGCGCTGGCCGCCGTGCCGGAGCTGAACGCGCGCTTCGCCGGCGACGCCGTCGAGCTGCTCGAGGAGGTGAATCTGGGCATCGTGACCGCGGTCGAGGAGGGCTTGATCGTGCCCGTGGTGCACGGAGCCGATCGCCTCTCCCTGCTGGAGGTCGCGGCCCGGGCGCGCGAGCTCGGCGAGCGCGCGGCGAGCGGCGGCTTCGGCGGTGACGACCTCTCCGGTGCGACCTTCAGCGTGTCCAACCTCGGCATGTTCGGCGTCGAGAGCTTCGCCGCGGTGATCAACCCGCCGCACGCGGCGATTCTCGCGGTGGGCTCGGTCGAGCGAAGGCCGGTCGTGCGGGGGGAGGCTCTGGCGATCGCCCACACCATGGCGATGACCCTCTCGTGCGATCACCGGGCCGTGGATGGAGTGATTGGAGCGCGCTTCCTCGGCGAGGTGAAGCGCCGCCTGGAAAGCCCCGTGGCGCTGCTCCTGCCGGGGGCGGCCGGCTGATCGCGATGCGGGCGGGCAGAGAGGCGGCGCACGCGACGGCGGGCGCGGCGACGATCCGACACCGCTGGCTGGGGCGGATGGGGTTCGCGGCAGCCCTGCGCCTGCAAGAGGAGATCGTCCTCGAGCACGCAATGCACGGCGACACGATCCTGCTGCTCGAGCACGAGCCGGTCTACACGACCGGCCGCGGCGGCCGCGACGAGAACCTGCCGCGCGGCGGGGCGGCGCCCGACGTGCCGGTCGTGCGCATCGGGCGCGGCGGAGACGTCACCTACCACGGCCCCGGCCAGCTGGTCGGCTATCCTCTGGTCGATCTGCGCGCTCGGGGTGGCGACGTGCACCGCTATCTACGAGCTCTCGAGGAGGGCTTGATCGAGCTGCTCGCCAGCTACGGGCTGCGGGCGGGGCGATGGCCGGGGCGCACCGGAGTCTGGCTGGATCCCCCGGCCGCCGACCGGGGATGCTCGTCGGGCGAGCCCGCCCTGGGCGGAGCGGGCCGCGAGGTCGGCGACGCCGCAGAGGGCGGGGCGAACCGCCGGCCAGCGCGCAAGATCGCATCCATAGGCATCGGGGTTCGCCGGGGGATCGCGATGCACGGCTTTGCGCTCAACGTCTCGCCCGATCTGGCGGCCTTTCGCGCCATCGTGCCCTGCGGTATCCCCGATGTGCGGATGACCAGCATGGCTGCCGAAGGAGTCGATCCCTTGCCCTCGGTCGAGGGGGTCGCTCGACGGGCGGGACGGCTGCTGCCGCGGCTGCTGGAGGCGGCCTTGCCGTTCGGGGTGGGGCCGACGGGGGGCGGGCAGTGAGCGATCTGGCCTCCCCGGCAGGCCCCGGAGGACATCGGCGCCACCCGCCGTGGATCCGGGTTCGGGTGCCGGCAGGCCCCGGCTACGCCCGCACCCGCGAGGTGGTCGCCGCCTCGGGTGTCGCCACGGTCTGCGAGGAAGCGCGCTGTCCCAACCTGGGCGAGTGCTGGGGGCACGGCACGGCGACCTTCATGCTCCTGGGGGACACTTGCACGCGCAACTGCGGCTTCTGCGCCGTCGCACACGGCCGTCCGGCGGCTCCCGACCCACTCGAGCCAGAGCGCCTGGCGGCGGCGGTGGTCGAGCTCGCCCTGCGCCACGTGGTGGTGACCTCGGTCGACCGGGACGACCTGCCCGACCTCGGTGCCGGGCAGTTTGCTGCCACCGCGCGGGCGATCGACGAGCGGGGCACGGGCTGCGCCGTCGAGGTCCTAACGCCGGACTTCCAGGGGCGCGCCGAGGCGATCGAGACCGTGGCCCGTTCGCCGATCGTCGTCTATGGGCACAACCTCGAGACGGTCCCCCGCCTCTACGGGAGGGCACGCCCCGGAGCGCGCCACGAGCGCTCCCTGCGCGTCCTGCGTCGGGCCCACGAGGCCCGGCCCGGCCTGCTGACCAAGACGGGTCTGATGCTCGGGCTGGGCGAGCAGCCCGACGAGGTCATCGAGGTGCTGCGCGAGGCCCGCAGCGCGGGCTGCGACATCGTCACGCTCGGCCAATACCTGCGCCCGAGCCGGGACCATCTGCCGGTGGAGCGCTACCTCGACCCCACGGAGTTCGACGAGCTCGCCGCGCAGGCACGTGCCCTGGGGTTCCGCCACGTGGAGTCGGGCCCGCTGGTGCGCAGCTCGTATCACGCCTGGTCGCACGTCCCGCCCCCTTGAGCAGGGCGCGCCGCGCGGGCTCGCGGAGCCGGGGCAAAGCACTCTTTTCACGACATCCGTTGCGCCCCCTGCGCTTTTCCCGTACCAGAGCCCCTCGCATGGACGAGCAAGTGAAGGGCCGACCCGGAGGAGGCGCATGCTGAAGCTGTACGACTACCCCCAGTGCCCATTCGGCCAAAAGACGCGGATCGTCCTGGCGGAGAAGCAGCTGGATTACGAGACGGTCATCGTCGATCTGCGCAAGAACGAGCAGCACGAGCCCGACTTCCTGGCCCTCAATCCGTTTCACAAGGTCCCGGTCCTGGTCGACGAGGACGACGGCGAAGCGGGACTGGTGATCTACGACTCGACGATCATCAACGAGTACCTCGAGGACGAGTATCCCGAGCCGCCGCTCCTCCCGCAGGGAGACTCGGCCGGGCGGGCGCACGTACGCCTGCTCGAGGACTACGCGGACAACGCCTTCACGCTGTCGGCCGGGACCTTCCTCATCGAGCACGCCAAGCCGGCCACCGAGCGCGACCCCGAGCGGCTGCGCCGAGCCAAGGAGGAGGTCGATCGGGCCTTCGCCCTGCTCGAGAGCGAGCTCGCCGGAGGCAAGGAGTGGCTGGCCGGGGACTTCAGCCTGGCCGACTGCGCGTTTGCGCCGCGCCTGCTGCTGCTGGTGTCGCGCCGCGTGCCGCTTCCGGAGGGTGCGCGCGCCCTGCGCGGCTACGTCGATCGGCTGCGGCAACGGGAGAGCATCCGCCGGATCGAGGGGCTCTAGAGGCCGCGCAGGGGCCCGCGGGCCGATCTCGCCCCCCGTCGACTCACCCGGCGGCGGGGGGCGGGCCTTCGCCTCCTCGGCCTGCCCGGCGCTCTCAGGTGAGGACGGCACCCTTGGGGATCACGACGATCCCCGAGTCGGTGACCGTGAAGCGCTCGCGATCGCGCTCCAGGTCGTAGCCGATGCGCTCGCCCTCGGGGATCTCGACGTTCTTGTCGACGATGGCGCGGCGGACCTTGGCGTGCCGGCGGATGCGCACGTTGTCCATGACCACGGCGTCCTGCACCTGTGCGAAGCTGTGCACGAAGACCCCGCGGGCGAGCACCGAGTTGACCACGGTGGCTCCGCTGACGATGCAGCCCTCCCCAACGATGGAATGCGTCGCCTGGCCGCGACGGCCGACCTCGTCGAAGACGAACTTGGCCGGGGGACTCGCCTCCTGCGCGGTGCGCACGGGCCAGCTGCGGTTGTACAGGTTGAGGTCCGGGTCCGTGTCGCGAAGGTCCATGTTGGCCGCATAGTAGGCGTCGAGCGTGCCGACGTCGCGCCAGTAGCCGCTCTTGTCGGCCGACTCGCCGGGGAGGCGGTTGGTCGCGAAATCGTAGGCGAAGATGCGTAGATTCGAGAGGTTCTCCGGGATCACGTGGCGGCCGAAATCGTGGCCTTCGTCAGTGTGCGCGCTGGCCTGCTGGCGGAGGATCTCGACCAGCGTCGCCGCATCGAAGAGGTAGTTGCCCATCGAGGCCAGGCACAGACCGGCCGCCGCCGGGATCTCGGCCGGCTTCTCCGGCTTCTCGGCAAATCCGGTCACGCGGCCGTTCGCCTTGACCTGGAGGACGCCCAGGCCCGTGGCTTCCGCGACCGGCACGCGGATCGAGGCGACGCTCACCTGTGCACCCTGGCCGAGGTGGAAGTCGACCATCTGGCGGATGTCCATCCGGTAGATGTGGTCGGCGCCGAACACCGCGACCAGGTCCGGGCGGAAGTTCTCGATCAGGTTCAGGTTCTGGTAGATCGCATCGGCCGTGCCCTGGTACCAGGTTTGGCCGTGCTGCATCTGGGCTGGGACCGGGGAGATGAACTGGTTGCGCAGCAGGCCGCCGAACTGCCAGCCGGCGGCCAGGTGCTCGATCAGCGATTGGGACTTGAACTGGACCAGGACGTAGACCGCGTAGATTCCAGAATTGACGAAGTTCGACAGGACGAAGTCGATCAGGCGGTACTTGCCGCCGAACGGGACCGCGGGCTTGGCGCGGTCCTTGGTCAGCGGTTGGAGGCGGCGACCCTCCCCCCCGGCCATGATCATGCCCAGGATGCGAGGGCTCGACGGACGCATGGTTGCGCAGAGTGTCGAGGGCCGCGCCGCGAGTCAAGGCGACCGACCGTGGCGTGAGGCCGAGTCGCGTCGCGTGCGACTGGCGCGGTCGAGCCACGGCGGGATGCGGCGTGTCGCGCGAGCCGTGCTAGCTTCGGCGCAATGGACGATGCCGACGATGCCGCGCGCCGACGACGGGCGATCGTCGACGGCTACCGCTTGGTCTGCATCTGCAACAAGGTGCGCCTGGCGGTGGTGCACGCGGCCATCCACGGCGGCGCGACCACGCTCGACGAGGTGCGCCGGCGCACCCGCGCCGGCGGCGGGCCCTGTCGGGCGCGGCGCTGCGGCCCGAAGATCGCGGCGATGCTCGCAGCGCGCCGCTCGGGCGGGAAGGGGGCTTGACCCGTCGCCCGGCGGTGATAGCTCTGGACTAACAGGAACGCTTCTCGATAAAGATCCTTGGTCCGGCGGCTGCTGACGCGCGCCGCGAGGCGCGGGGAGGAGACGACATGGCAACGTTGAAGGGATCGAAGACCCACGACAACTTGAAGGCGGCCTTTGCCGGCGAATCGCAGGCGAACCGGCGCTACCTCTACTTCGCCCGCCGAGCCGACATCGAAGGGTATCCGGACATCGGCGGGCTGTTCCGCGACACCTCGGAGGCCGAGACGGGGCATGCCTTCGGGCACCTCGACTTCCTGCGCGAGGTCGGGGATCCGGCCACCGGCCTGCCGATCGGCGATACCGAGCTGAACCTCAAGGCTGCCGTCCAGGGCGAGACGTACGAGTACACCGAGATGTACCCGGGCTTTGCCAAGACGGCGCGCCAGGAGGGCTTTGCCGAGGTGGCCGAGTGGTTCGAGACCCTGGCGCGTGCCGAGAAGTCGCACGCGGGGCGCTTCCAGCAGGGTCTCCAGGGACTCCAGTCCTGACGACCGCGCCGGCTCGGGTCGCGGGGCGCCGGCCGGCGTCTCGCGACCCGGAGCCGCGGGCGCGGAGTGGAGCGGCTTCCCCATGATGCGCAGGGTATCCCTCGAAGACCTCGCCGGGCTGGCCAGATATGCTGCGATGCGCGACGAGTTCCGTGCGCACATCATCGCCCTCAAGCGCAACCGGCGGGTTTCGGTGGGCGATTCCGTGACCCTGGTCTTCGAGAACTTCGACACGGTTCTCTTTCAGATCCAGGAGATGCTCCACGTCGAGAGGATCTCGGACATCGATCGCGTTCGTGAGGAGTGCCGGGTCTACAACGAGCTGCTGCCGGACGAGGGCGAGCTGGCGGCGACGTTGTTCATCGAGGTCACCGAGGCGAGCGAGATCGCCACGCAGCTCTCTCGCCTGGTCGGCATCGACGAGCACGTGGCGTTGCGCATCGGCGACCGCTCGTACAGGGCGTGCTTCGAGGCGGGCCGCTCGCGCGAGGATCGGATCTCGGCGGTGCAGTACCTGCGCTTCCCGGTCGACCAAGCCGGGGCACGACTGCTGGCCGCGCCCGGCGTGTCCGCCGAGGTGCGGATCGACCACCCCGGCTATCGCGAGGTGGCGGTGTTGACCGAATCGCAGCGCGAGAGCCTGGCAGCGGACCTGGAGGCGTGATGCGCGGGGCCGGCTCGTCGCGCTCGGGCCGCGCCCCGGCGGGCCAGCGGGCG
>CAZGUU010000292.1:0-6401 GCA_964529315.1 uncultured Enterobacteriaceae bacterium | reverse complement strand
GCACGCCGCGCAGCACCGCGCCGTAGACCGCGTCGCCCTGCGCGAAGCGCACCTCGATCTTGGTCGGGTGCACGTTCACGTCGACCGCCGTCCCGGGCATCTCGAGGAGCAGCACGGCCGCCGGGTAGCGCCCCTGCGGCAGGAGGCCTCGGTAGGCGTCGAGCAGCGCGCGGGTCAGCAGGCGATCGCGTACCAGGCGGCCGTTCACGTAGGTGAGGATGCCGCGCGCCTGCGCCAGGCTCTCTCCGGCGCGCGACACCCAACCGCGCAGCGCCAGGCCGGGCTCGTCGGCGGCAACCGCGATCATCGTCGCGGCTCGCGCCGCGCCGAGCACCTGGCGCAGCCGCTCCTCGCCGCGGGTCACGGCGGGATGGCGCAGCAGGTCGCGACCGCCCTGGCTGCAGGCGAGACCCACCGCGGGCCGCGCCAGGGCCAGGCGGGAGAGCAGCTCCACGACGTGCCCCGACTCGGTCGGCGCGCTGCGCAGGAACTTGCGCCGCGCCGGCACGCTGGCGAACAGGCCGCGCACCTCGACCGTGGTACCCGGCGGCGCACCCGCAGGCGCGCTCTCGCGCACCGCGCCACCGGCCACCACGACGCGCGTCGCCTCCGCGTCGCAGGCCCGCCGCGTGGTGATCGTCACCTCGGCGACCGCCGCGATGCTCGCCAGCGCCTCGCCGCGAAAGCCGTGGCTCGACAGGCGGGCCAGGTCGTCGAGGACACGCAGCTTGCTGGTGGCGTGACGCAAGCAGGCGCGCAGCGCGTCCTGCGGATGCATGCCGCAGCCGTCGTCGCGCACGGCGACCAGCTCGCGGCCGCCGTCGCGCAGGGTCACCTCGACCTGGCTCGCGCCGGCGTCCAGCGCGTTCTCGACCAGCTCCTTGACCACCGAAGCCGGCCGCTCGACGACCTCTCCTGCCGCGATCTGGTCGGCCACCAGCGGCGCCAGAACCTCGATCGCCGGGGCGGCGGTCGCGCGAGCCGAGGCGGCGTCGCTCACAGCACGTACCGTGGCTGCTTGGCAGCGAGCCACCGCTCGGCCTCGCCTCGCTCCGCCTCGAACCCGGGCTTCCCGCCCAAGGCGAACACCAGGCGCTTGATCTCCTCGACCGCCGGCTGGGTGCACGGATCGGCGCCGAGCAGAGATGCAGCGAGCACCGCCTCGAGCTCGGCCAGATAGAAGAGCTGACCCATCACGTACGGATTGATCTCCGGCAGGGACAGGGTGATCGTCGGCCGGCCGCGTCGGCCCAGCGCCAGCTCGGTCGCGCGCTGCTCCATGTTGAGCAGGTCGCCCAGCGTCTGCCCGCCCAGGTAGGCGACGTCGTCCAGGTCGGTGTAGCTGTTGGGAACCTCGATGCGCGTACCGTGGTCCTCGACGCGCAGGAAGGTCACCAGCTTGTCGGCCGGCCCATCGCAGTAGAGCTGGAGCTGCGAGTGCTGGTCGGAGGCGCCGAGCGCCGGGACCGGCGTCTGCCCCACGGCGACCTCGGCGCCGTCGTCCTCGACGCGCTTGCCCAGGCAGCCGGCCCAGAGCTCGCGCCACCACTCGCTGAACGCCGCCAGGCGCTCTGCGTAGGGCATCATCACCGCCACCTGGACACCGTGCAGCACGTCGAGCAGGTAGCGCATCGCGGCGAGCTGCGCGGCCGGGTTGGTGGCCACGTCGCCGCGCCGGCAGCGCTCGTCCATCGCCGCGGCGCCGTCGAGCAGCTGCGCGATGTCGACGTCGAGCAGCGCCGCGGGAAGCAGGTGCACCGGGCTCAGGACCGAGAAGCGGCCGCCCACCGCGGCCGGGTAGTCCATCGCCACGAACCCCTCGTCGTTGACGATCTGGCGCAGCGAGCCGCTCTCGGCGTCGGTCGTGACCACCAGGTGGCGGGCGTACTCGAGGGCGCCGAGCTCGCGCAGCAGGCGCTCGCGCATCACCAGGAAGAGCGCCATCGTCTCCGCCGTCTCGCCCGACTTGCTGACCACGTTGAACACCGTGCGCCGCAGGTCGAGACGGTCGAGCAGCATCGCGATGGACCGCGGATCGACGTTGTCGGCCACCACCAGCTCGGGCCGTCCGCCGCCGCCCGCTCCCGGGGCGAGCGCGCCGGCGATCGCGCGCGCGCCGAGCGCCGAGCCGCCCGCGCCGAGCACCACGAAGCAGTCCGTGGTGGCGCGCAGCCGCTCGGCCAGCGCCAGGGTCTCCTCGACCGCCGCGCGCTGGTAGGGCAGGTCGAGGAAGGGCTTCAGGTTGCGCTCGCGCTCGGCTTGGACGCGCGCGAGCTGCTCCACGAGCCGTGGCTGCAGGGCGTCGAGCTCGGCCTGCGAGACGCCGGCCTGGGCGCCGATCGCCGCCTCGGTGGCGCCGTTCAAGTCGACGCGCAGCGCGGCGTCTCCTCGCCGGCGACGGTCGCGATGGACTCGGGCCATGCGCCGCCCGTCCTAGCATCGGCTGCGGGCCAGCGACAATCGCGCTATAGGCCCGCCGTGGCCCGACCCACCCCCGCCCTCGCCTATCGCCGCAAGGTCGGCTCCCTGGCGCGCATCCGTGCCCTGTGCCGGCGGGCGCGGCGCGCCGGACGCAAGCTGGTGTTCACCAACGGCTGCTTCGATCTGCTCCACCCGGGCCACGTCCGCTACCTGGCCCGTGCCCGCGCCGCCGGCGACCTGCTGATCGTCGCGATCAACAGCGACCGGTCGGTGCGCGCCTTGAAGGGCCCTGGCCGGCCGGTGCAGCGCGCTGCAGCCCGCGCCGAGGTCCTGGCCGCGCTCGCCTGCGTCGACGCCGTGGTCGTGTTCGACGCCCCAACGCCGCTCGCCGTGATCCACGCACTCGAGCCCGACGTGCTGGTCAAGGGCGCCGACTGGGCTCACGGCGAGATCGTCGGTAGCGATCTGGTCCTGGCACGCGGCGGCCAGGTGCTGCGCGTGCCTCTGGTCGCTGGGCAATCGACGACCCGCCTGGTCGCGCGCTCGCGCGGTCGACGGGACGATGCCCCGGCGGCGACTCCCTGACCGGACAACCCCGGGGCGCCGCAAAGCCGCCCGACGGGTTCCCGGGGAGTCCCGCCGAGCCGCTCAGGACGAGGCGGCCGGCCTCGAGACGGACCCGGTGACCTTGGCGACCTTCCCCGAGCGCAGGCAGCGGGTGCAGACCAGGATGCGCCGCACGGTTCCAGAGAGGTTGGCCCGCGCCACCTGGAGATTGGGCCGCCACACCCGCCGGGTCTTGTTGTTGGCGTGGCTCACGTTGTTGCCCACCGAGCGGCTCTTGCCGCAGATCTCGCACGCGCGTGCCATCGAAGGATCTCCTCGGAAATGCCGCCCCAAGGGCTCGGGTCGACGCGCCCTTGCCAGGCACCCCGCACCGGAGCCTTGTCGCCTAGCGGTCGAGACCTCGGTTGTAAAGGCGCCCCGCCCGGCTGGCCTCGGATCGCGTCAGCCGGCGATGCGCGCGATCGCGTCGATCTCGACCCGCGCGCCACGGGGCAGCCCGGCCACCGCCACCGTCGCCCGCGCGGGAAAGGGCGGTCGGAAGGCTTCGGCGTAGACCTGATTCACCGCCCCGAAGTCGGCCATGTCGACCAGGAAGATCGTCGTTCGCAGCACGTCGCACAGCGATGCCCCAGCGGCGTGCAGCACGGCCTCGAGGTTGCGCAGCGCGCGTCGCGCCTGCTCGGGGGCGCCCCCGTCCACCAGCTCGCCACTGGCCGGATCCAGGCCGATCTGCCCCGAGCAGAAGACCAGCCCACCCGCCACGCAGGCCTGCGAGTAGGGGCCGATCGCCGCCGGTGCCGCCGGCGTGCTCACCGATTCGATCGCGCACCGCTCCTGGTCGTCGCCTCTCACTCGAGCCTGCTCCTAGTCCACGGAAGCGAACCTCACCAGCGAATCCGCTTCGCTCTTCGAGCAGCTCGAGGGCACTCCACCCCCCTGGCATCCTGGAGCGTCCCTTGCCCCGGGCCGCGCCGCCCCCGATGCGAGGCTGCCTCGGCGGCCAGCTCGTCGGCCCGATCCCCGGCATGCGCCGCCGTCCCGCGGCTCACCGCCTGCCTCGACCTCGCAGCCCAGGCCTGCGACACCAGGGCCGACGCCACCAGGCTCGCGACCACGCCCGTCACGCCCGCAGGCGCTCGACGCGCATCACGCCGCGGATCCGTGTCAGGCTGCGCAGCAGGCGGCCCAGGTCTTCGGCGTTGCCCACCATGACCTCGAAGGTGTGCAGCGCCTTGCGGTCGGGGATGCCGCGCGCCTCGGCCTTGGTGATGTTGATCCCGGTCTGGGCGATCGCCTTGCTGATCGCCGCCAGCTGGCCCGGCTCGTCGACGCTCATGACCTCGAGGCGCACCGGGCGCGGCGACTGCGCGCCCATGTCCCAGACGCAATCGACGCGCCGCTGCGGGTCGGCCTCCAGAACCTTGACGCAGTCCATGGCGTGCACCGTCACGCCACGCCCGCGGGTGATGAACCCGGCGATCCGCTCCCCCGGGAGCGGATCGCAGCAGCGCGCGAAGCGCACCAGCACGTCCTCGATGCCGCTCACCCGTACGCCCGCCCCGCCCGGGCGACGCGCCACGGCGCGGAACAGTCTCTGCAGCGCCCCTTCCCGCTCGCCCGGGCCGCCCCCGCCGACGCCGGGCACCAGCGCCTCGATCACCTGGCGTGCAGCGATCTTCCCGTAGCCGACTTCGGCGAGCAGTGCTTCGGGGCCGCGGACTCCGAGCTGGTGCGCGACCCGCTCGAGCGAGCCGTCGCGGACCAGCCGGTTCAGGTCGAGCTGGACCCGCTCCAGGTCGCGCGCCAGGATCTCCCGGCCCACCTCGAGGCTGCGCGTCGCCTGCTGCTGCTTGATCCAGGCGCGGATCTTCTCCTTGGCACGAGGCGTCTTGACCAGCTTGAGCCAATCGCGGCTCGGCGTCTGCCGCTGCGTGGTGATGATCTCGACCGTGTCGCCGCTCTGCAGCTGGTAGCGCAGCGGCACGAGCCGGCCGCCGACGCGGGCCCCCGTGCACTGGTGGCCGACCTGCGAGTGGATGCGGTAGGCGAAGTCGATCACCGTGGCGCCCTGCGGGAAGTTGAGCAGATCGCCCTTGGGCGTGAACACGTAGACCTCGTCGGCGAACAGATCCTCCTTGAACCCGTCGAGGAACTCGTGCGGATCCTTCACCTGCTGCTGCCACTCGAGCATCTGGCGCAGCCACTGGAAGCGCTCCATGTCCTCGAGGTCGATGCCGCTGCCGCCCTTGTACTTCCAGTGCGCCGCGACACCCTCCTCGCAGACCCGATGCATCTCGCGCGTGCGAATCTGCACCTCGATGCGCTCGCCGCGCGGGCCGATGACCGTGGTGTGCAGCGACTGGTACATGTTCGCCTTGGGCAGGGCGACGTAGTCCTTGAATCGCCCCGGTACCGGCTTCCAGTGCTGGTGGACGACGCCCAGCGCCTCGTAGCACTCGCGCGGCGAGTCGACGATGACGCGGAACGCGACCAGATCGAAGACCTGCTCGTAGAGCAGGTTCTGGCTGCGCATCTTCTGGTAGATCGAGTAGAAGTGCTTGGGCCGTCCGGTGATCGTGCACTCGATCTCCGCAGCCTCGAGCTGCTTGGCGAGGATCGCCTGGACCTCGCGAATGTAGCGCTCCCGCTCGGTCTTCTTCTTGGCCACCGCGCGCTTGAGCTGGTAGTAGACCTCGGGGTGCAGCGCGCGCAGCGCCTGGTCCTCCATCTCGCTCTTCATCCAGTAGATGCCCAGGCGGTGCGCGAGCGGCGCGTACACGTCGAGGGTCTCCTGGGCGACCGACGCCTGCTTCTCCGGCGAGAGGCCCTGCAGCGTGCGCATGTTGTGCGTGCGGTCGGCGAGCTTGATCAGGATGACCCGGATGTCGCGTGCCATCGCCAGGATCATCTTGCGGAAGTTCTCCGCCTGGTGCTCCTCGCGGCTGGTGAAGTTGATCTGGCTGATCTTGGTGACGCCGTCGACCAGGGTCGCGATCTCCGCTCCGAACATCGCCTCGATCTGCCCGAGCGTGGTCAGGGTGTCCTCGACGGTGTCGTGCAGCAGGCCCGTGGCGATGCTCGGCACGTCGAGCTTGAGATCGGCGATGATCCCCGCCACCTCGAGTGGGTGCGACACGTACGGCTCCCCGGAGGCGCGCCGCTGATTCTTGTGCTTCTCGGCCGAGAACTCGTAGGCGCGGCGCACCACGTCCACCGGCGCCGCCGGCAGGTAGCCGTTCACCTTTCTCAGCAGATCGTCGACCTTCACCTGGAATTCAACCTAAGCGCGCGCCCACGGCCGCGCAAGCAGCCGCCCGCTGCGGCCCCGCGCGAGGAGATCGGAAGAGCGTCGTGTAGGGAAAGTGTGGAGTTGTCGGGGGGGGGGGGGGGATGTTTTGTGGGGGGGGGGGGGG
>CAZGUU010000291.1:3415-6412 GCA_964529315.1 uncultured Enterobacteriaceae bacterium | reverse complement strand
CAGCACCGTGGCGCCGATGACGGCAGCCGCCGCCGGGCGAGCGCGGCGCAGCCGGTTCGGCGCCGCGCCGAGCTTGCGGCCGTCGAGCATCGCTCGGACCAGGTTCTCTCGGCTGACCAGGCTCTCCACGACCACGCCAGCGACGTGCAGTGCCACCAGGCCGACGAGCAGGAGAGCCAGTGCCTGGTGAGCTTCCTTGGCTGCGTGGCCGATCGCGTAGGAGGTGAACGGGGCCAGCGGGCCCTGCTTCTCCTGGCCGCCCTGCGCCAGCATGCCGCTTGCGACGACGGCGGCGAGCGTGCCGAGCAGCGCGGTGATCATCGCCGCGCCCGCCGGGTTGTGGCCGAGGTATCGCCGCGGCCGGCACCGCGCGAGGTCGGCCAGGTGGGCGAGCACCTGGCGCGGCCGCAGGCCGAGGTGATCGATGCGGCTGAATTCGCTGCCCAGGAAGCCCCACACCAGGCGCAGGGCGAGCAGGCCGAGCAGCGTGTAGCCGGCGCCGAGGTGGACGCCGAGCCACCAGGCGGGCGCCTGGAAGCCGCTCGCCAGAGCCGCTGCGACCAGCACCACCAGCGACCAGTGGAACAGGCGTACGGGAAGATCCCAGACGCACGAAGTGGGGCACGCATCGCTCATGGCGCGCAGCTTGGCACCAGGCGGGTGAACCGATGCTGAAGCGTCGATTCAGCCGGCGTTCAGCTCGGCGGTGCCACCCTCTGGGCGTGCCCGGCCTGCTGCGCATGGCGGCGCTTCTCGTGCTGGGCGCGGTCACGGCCGCGCCGGCGGCGGAGCGCGCCTCGGTGCAGGAGCTCATCGCCAAGGTGCGAGCCGAGTTCCCCGGCGAGGTCCTGCGCCTGGAGCTCGAAGAGGACGAGACGCCGCCGCACTACGAGGTCCGCGTCCTCGCCGCGGACGGGCACGTGCTGAAGCTCACCTACGACGCGAGCACGCTCGAGCTGCTCGAGGTCAAGGGCCGTTGCGAGGGCGGCGACCGCGGCCACCACGCGGCGCGGCGCGATGACCGCGACCGAGCGCAGCGCGCGCACGGCGGTGCGGGCGAGGCAGCTCGCGCGGAGCGCTCCCCGAGCGCCACGCCCGGATCCGGGGAACGTTGACGTCCGATGCGGGTTCTCGTCGTCGAGGACGACCGCGAGCTGGCCGCGCAGATCGAGCGCGTCCTGCGCCGCGCCGGCTACGCGGTCGACGTGGCGCACGACGGCGAGCGCGGCCGCTCTCGAGGCGCGACCGAGCCCTACGATGCCGTGGTGCTCGATCTCGGCCTGCCCGGGCTCGACGGCCTGAGCGTGCTCGAGCGCTGGCGACGCCAGGGTCGGACCATGCCCGTGCTGATCCTCTCCGCGCGCGACACCTGGCGCGACAAGGTGGTGGGCCTGCGCGGCGGCGCGGACGATTACCTGGCCAAGCCCTTCGAGGGCGAGGAGCTGCTCGCCCGGCTCGAGGCGCTGATCCGCCGCGCCGCCGGACGGGCTGCGGCGACGCTGACCTGCGGGCCGCTCTGGCTCGACCCTGCCGCAGCACGAGTGACGCTGCGCGGCGCATCGCTCGTGCTGACCGCCTTCGAGTACCGGCTGCTCGCCTACCTGATGCACCACGCGGGCAAGGTGGTGTCGAAGGCCGAGCTCTCCGAGCACCTCTACTCCTACGACGCCGATCGCGACTCGAACACCATCGAGGTGCTGATCAACCGCCTGCGGCGCAAGCTGGGCGAGGGGCTGATCCACACCCACCGAGGCCAGGGCTACCGGCTGGCCGCGACCGAGGGCGACACCTGATGCCTCGGACGCTCGGCGCGCGGCTGGTCGTCGCCTGGCTCGCCGGGCTGGTGGTCACGCTGACGGCGGCCGGCGCGCTGCTCCTGGGGCTGTTTCGCACCTCCGTCGAGCGGCGCTTCGACCGTGCGCTCGCCGATCACGTCGAGGAGCTGGCCGCGGCGGGCGACGTCGAGCAGGGGCGCTTCGTGCTCTCGTGGCGGCCGGCCGACCCACGCTTCGAGCGCCCGCTCTCGGGCTGGTACTGGCAGGTGGAGCGCGCTGGCGAGGTGCAGGCGCGCTCCTCGTCGCTGGTCGGGCTCTCGCTCGAGGTTCCGGATGGCGACCAGGAGATTCATCGATGGATCGGACCGCAGGGTGTGGCGCTGCGTGCCTTCGCCCGCTCGATCCGCTTCCCCGGCGACGAGCAGCCCTACGAGGTGATCGTGGCCGGGCCGGAGGCCGACGTCGCGGCCGATGTGCGCCGTTTCGGCGTGGCTCTGGCGTCGACCCTGGGCGGCCTGGCGCTCGGGCTCGCCGGCATGCTCGCGCTGCAGCTGCGCTTCGGCCTGGCCCCGCTGCGCCGGCTGCGCGCGGCGCTGGCCGACGTGCGCTCCGGGCGGGCTGCGCGCCTGCCCACCGATTTCCCTGCCGAGATCGCCGGTCTGGTGAGCGAGGCCAACGCCCTGCTCGACTACAACGCGACGCTGCTCGAGCGGGCCCGCGGCCAGGTGGGGAGCTTGGCCCACGCGCTCAAGACGCCGCTCGCCGTCCTGGCCAACCAGGCGGCCGCTCTCGACGGCGAGACGGGCGTGGCCGTGCGGCGGCAGGTGGGGGCGATGGCGGACAACGTGGAGCGGCACCTCGCCAAGGCGCGCATGGCCGGCTCGGCCAACCTGCTCGGCGCGCGCGCCGAGGTGGCGCCGCTGGTCGAGGGCCTCGCATCGGCGATGCGCGTCCTCCACCGCGAGCGGGATCTCGACCTCGCCGTGAGCGGCGGGCTCGAGGGCCTGGTGTTCCGCGGCGACGAGCAGGATCTGCAAGAGATGCTCGGCAACCTGATGGACAACGCGTGCAAGTGGGCCCGCTCGCGCGTGTCGGTCGCGGGCCGCAGCGAGGGCGACCGCCTGCACCTCGCGGTCGAGGACGACGGCCCGGGGGTGCCGCCCGAGCAGCGCCAGGAGGCGCTGGCTCGCGGCCGCAGGCTCGACCAGACCGTGCCGGGAAG
>CAZGUU010000291.1:0-3315 GCA_964529315.1 uncultured Enterobacteriaceae bacterium | reverse complement strand
GCGGGACGCGACCGCGCAGGCATGGCATGCTAGGGCCCGTGCTTTGCGGCGATCGAGGAGGGGCAATGCCTGCGCGACGGGTGGCGAGCAGAGCTGGAGCGAGGCGGGCCGGGACGAGGGCCGTGTGGCTGCTCGTCGGGCTCACCCTTGCGCAGGTCGCGGCGTGCGGCGGCGGCGACGGCTGCGCGGGCTTCATCTCGGTCAACGTGGACGCGGAGACCTGTCGCGAGCTCGCCGAGCAGAACGGCTGCTCGGGCGTGGACGTGACGACCGGCTCGTGCGGGCTGTTCGGCTGCGCGACCTGCGGCGACCTGAGCGAGGCCGAGTCCGGCGGCTGAGACCGGCGGGAATCGCCGGACCGCACCGGACCGAACGGAACCGGCCCGAGCCCCGAGTCCTCGCGCCGAGCCTTCCCGGTGCGCCGCGGGCCGCACCCCGACGAGATTTTCGGAGCAGCGATGAGCGACCAACCCCAGGACAGAACCTTCCCCTACCGGAGTGACTCGAGCGGCCCACCTGCCACCGGCATCTGGGCCGAGCGCCGCCGTCTGGCCAGCGCGATGCGCGAGGTGATCGAGCATCTGGTGGTCTCGGATGCACCCGAGGACGAGCTGCGCGCGGCCGCCGATGCGCTCGAGCGCTACGCGAAGCGACTCGCCGGACACCCGCAGCGCCGCGCGCCGCTCGGGTTCTCCGAAGCCGCGACCTCCGGCGACGTGCGTGCCTTCTTCGACTACAGCCCCCTGATCGGGCTCTCGAACCCCATCTCGCCGCCCATGGAGCTGGCCGTGGACGGCGAGGTCGTGCGCGGCCGGGCGCGTTTCGGCACGGCGTACGAAGGGCCTCCGGGCTACGTGCACGGCGGCTGCGTCGCCGCGGCGTTCGACGAGCTGCTCGGATTCACCCAGTCGCTGACCAGCCACCCAGGCATGACGGGCACGCTCGTCGTGCGCTATCGCAAGCCGACGCCCCTGCACACCGAGCTGCGCTGCGAGGCGACCGTCCAGCGCGTCGAGGGGCGCAAGATCTTCTGCGAGGGCCGCCTCTACGCCGGCGATGCGCTGTGCGCCGAGGCCGAGGGCGTCTTCATCTCGGTGGGCTGAGAGGTCACGAGCCGCGGAGCCGGGCAGGGCGAAGAGACGCTTCCTGGCTCGGCGGCGGGTGCCCATGCCGCGAGACCGACAGCCGAGGATCGTTGCGGAGAGTTGTTCTCGTCGCGGGGCACCGATAAGGGACGCACGCCGAAGATGACCTTCCCAGAGACCAACGCCGTCGGCTCTCGCGCAGCGCCCAGCGCCCTGTTCCGCCCGCTGCGCATCCGCTCCATGGAGCTCGACAACCGCATCGTGCTCCCGCCCATGACCACGTTGCTGGCCGGCGCGCAGGGCGAGATCCCCGAGCGGCTGATCGAGTTCTACGTCGCGCGCGCGCGCGGCGGCGTCGGGCTGATCACCACCGAGACCGCGGAGGTCCATCCCTATACCCATGGTCTCTCGCTCGGCGACCGTGGCTTCACGGCGATCTACGACGACCGCTTCATTCCCGGCTTTCGTCGTCTGACGGACCGGATTCACGCGGCCGGCGCCAAGGTGTCCGTGCAGCTCCACCATCCCGGCAACGCGATGATCATGCTCGACCCGGAGCGGCCGCCGCTGGCACCGTCGGCCATCCCCTATCCGGGCGGCGCCCCGCCGCGCGCTCTGTCGCTCGACGAGATCGCCGAGATCGTCGAGGCGTTCGGCGCCGCGGCGGGCCGCGCGCGCGAGGCGGGCTTCGACGCGGTCGACCTCCACGGCGGGCATGGCTACCTGATCGCACAGTTCCTCTCGCCGCTCTTCAATCGGCGAGCCGACCGCTACGGGGGCGACCTGCGCGGTCGCGTGACGTTTGCCACCGAGGTGCTGCGCGCCGTGCGGCGCAACGTGGGCGACGACTTCCCGGTGATCTTTCGCTTCAGCGCCGACGAGCGCGTGCCGGGCGGACGGACGCTCGAGGAGTCGGTGGTCATCGCGCCGCTGCTCGTCGCGGCCGGCGCCGACTGCCTGAGCATCACCACCGGCATGCAGTACACCTTGCTCCACACGGTGCCGGCCATGGGCATGCCGCGGGGGCTGAACGTCGCTGCCGCCGCGGCGGTGAAGGCCGCGGTCGACGTGCCGGTGATGGTCGCCGGCCGGATGAACGACCCGCTGCTCGCCGAGGCGGTGCTGGGCAGCGGGCGCGCCGACCTGATCGCCATCGGCCGCGGATTGGTCGCGGATCCGGACCTGCCGAAGAAGCTGCGCGACGGCGCGTGGCGCGCCGTGCGGCCGTGCATCTCGTGCAACCAGGGGTGCATCGGCGGGCTCATCGCCGGCTTCCCGTTCACCTGCCTGGTCAATCCCCAAGCGGGACGAGAGAGCGAGGAGCTGCTCGTGCCGGCGGCCCGAGCCAAGCGCGTGGTGGTGGCCGGCGGCGGCCCGGCGGGTATCGAGGCGGCGCGCGTGGCGGCCTCGCGCGGCCATGCCGTGACGCTCTTCGAGCGCTCGAGCGCCCTGGGTGGGCAGCTCCTCCTCGCGGCCCTGCCGCCGCGCAAGGAGGACATCCTGCCGTACATCCGCTGGGCCGAGGCGCAGCTCCACGAGCTCGGGGTGACGGTGGTGCTCGGGCAGCCGCTGACCGCGGACCGGGTCGCCGAGGCGCGGCCCGATGCGGTGGTCGTCGCGACCGGCAGCGAGCCCCTGCTGCCGCAGATTCCGGGAGTCGAGCTGCCCCACGTCGCCACCGCGCACGACGTGCTGCGCGGCATCGTGCCGGCCGGCCGCCGGGTCGTCGTGGTCGGCGGTGGCCAGGTGGGTTGCGAGACCGCCGAGCTGCTCGACCGCTACGCGGAGCAGGTGACCATCGTCGAGATGCGCGCCGAGCTGGCGCCGGACGTGGCCCAGGTGCCGCGCGATGCGCTGCTGCACGGCCTGGCCCAGACGCGGGCGCGGGCCATGACCGCGACGCGGGTCGTCGAGATCGCCGCCGAGGGCGTCGTCGTGGAGCGCGACGGGGTGCGCGAGACGCTGCGCGGAGTAGACCGCGTGGTCGTCGCCGCGGGCGTGCGGCCGACGAGCGAGCTGGCCGGCGAGCTCGCCGGAGCCGTGGCCGAGCTGCACGTGATCGGCGATGCGCGCAGCGGCGCCAGCGCGCTGGATGCCGTCGCCGCGGGCTTCGAGGTCGGGCGCAGCATCTGACGCGCAGCGCGCCCGCCTGCTCGTGCCCGCGCTGCCGGGTCGCGCGCCGCAGGTCGCGCGCCGACCGCCCGGTGCTCCGCGGGGAGCCGCTGCGTCC
>CAZGUU010000290.1:0-6463 GCA_964529315.1 uncultured Enterobacteriaceae bacterium | reverse complement strand
GGGTACTGCTCGTCGGTACCGAACCCCCGGCGCTCGGCGGGGCCGGCACCGCCTCCGCGCTGCTGTTTCTTCGCCTGCTCGCCGATGCATGGGACGTGCGCTACGTGGCCGTCGTCGACGAGGCCGAGATGGTCTACCTCCGCGCGCGCAACGGCGGTGTCGCACCCCGGCCGCACGAGGATCGATTCGAGTACGTCCATCGCGATGGAGTCGATGCGCCCCGAGTCGTCGAGCTCGCTGACCTCATCGATCGGCACCGGCCGGACGTCGCGGTCGCCTGCGGGTTCGCGGCGGTGCTCCTGGTGAAGGAGGTCGCGCCGGCGCTGTCCACGGTGTTCCTGGCCGGGACCTGTCGGCAGGGTCAGGACCACGTGACGTCCGGCCGTTTCGCAAGTGCGATGTCACTGATGCAGGGCGTCCGGTGCGGTGCCGTCGTCCCCCGCGTCGTGCATCAGTCCGAGCGCCGGGCCGTGCTGGCGTGTGACCTTCTCGTCGCCCAGACGCCGGAGACACTGGAGCTGTTCGAGTACTTCTTTCCGACCTCGATTGGCAGCATGCACCGGCATGTCGTGTCATGTGCCGAGTGGGTCGCCGGCCGCGCTCTGGCGGAGCAGCCTCGAGCGCGCCCCTGGGCGGCGCGCGACATCGACGTGCTCTTCGTGGCCAGCAGATGGAAATGTCCTGCGAAGAGCTACGCGGCGGTCCGCAGGCTCGCCCGCGAGTTGCGGAACCTGCGCGTGCACGTCGTGGGAGACGTCGAGTGCACGGCGCCCGGCGCCGTGCACCACGGGTTCGTCGCGGATGCGCAGAGGGTGCTCGACCTGATGGGGGCTGCGCGGACGCTCGTCTGCCCGTCCATGTTCGACCCGGCGCCGTGTGCGCTGATCGAAGGGGCACTCATGGGCGCAAATGTCGTCGCCACCCCCAGCTGCGGCAACGCGGGCGCCTGTCATCCCGACCTGCTGTGTCCGACGTCCGACGTGCCGGCCTTGGTCGACTCCATCCACCGCGCCCTCGATCGTCCGTATCCCCACCGTCTAGGCGCCCATCTGAGTCAGGGCTCATACGCGCACCTAACGGCGTTGCTGGAGGCGGTTGCCGCGCCTCGGCCGTGAGTGGGACGCTGGTGAACATCCCGATGCGGAGTCGGCGGAGCGTATCCTGGTCGTGACGACACTCGGTGGGGGGCGGGTGCGGTACCGCGTAATGGCGGTCGTCATGGAGGCCCGAGACCGCAGCGGTGGCGCGTGCCGTCGCTCATCCGCGCTCACGCGGGCCAGCCTGATGGGCCAGCGGCTCGCGGCGTGCCAGTGTGTGGCGGGCGCGGATACGGCCGAGCACCTGCGCCGGCTGCTTCGACGGTCCGACGGCGACCTGGTGCTTTTCGTCGAGAGTGGGTGCGTCGTGTTCGACCACGCCGTATCAGAGCTGGCAGATACGCTCCGTCGACGACCGGACGTCGCTCTGGTGAGCGCGGCGGCGCTCGAGGGAACGGCCGGCGGCGTCGGGCGGATTCGCCGTCACGTGGCGAAGGTGAGGGCCTCGTCGGCGCGCCCGTCGCAGCACGATGTCTGGCTCGTGCGGCGTGCGTGGCTGGACGAGCGCCCCTGGCCTCGGGTGGGCCTGCTGCCCGAGGCCCTGATGGAGCTCGCGGCCGTGGCCGCCCGGGAACGAGCGTACGTCCGGCTGCCGCGGATCATGGCGATCGCTGGGACCACTGAGGCCGTCGCCGGTCGGGGCCTGGCCGCCGTGCTTGCCTGGACCGGAGATGGCAAGTGGCGCTCAGCCTGGCGAAGGTACCGTCATTGGCTGCGCCGGCGACCAGGGTTCTGGGCACTTCTCGGGCGCGCGCTTCAAGCTCTGGCGTTCACGGGTCTTCGAGGCCCGTCCGCGTCACGCATGTCGACGCCGAAGATCGGGTTCGTGGTCTGGCGTTACCCGACGATCAGCGAGACGTTCGTACGGGGAGAGGTCCGGGCGTTGAGGGACTCCGGGGTGGCGCTCGAGGTCATCGCCGAGGGTCGGGACGAGCCGTCGATGCCGGACGAGCCCGCGACACCCATGGGCGGGGTGACGTATCTCGGTCCTTTCGAGGCGCGCCGAGGCCGCGGGTTCGTGATGCGCACGACGTGTCTGCGTCCGTGGACGGTGTGTCGCCTCTGGCTGCTGCTGGTCAGACACCAGCACCCGCTCGGGACCTGGTGGAGCGTTCGGAACGACCTGTATGCCGCCGGGCACATGGCGTCGGTCCTGCGCCAGCGTGGCGTCACCCACGTGCATGCCGCGTGGGCCGATGCGTTCGCGATGCGTGCGTTCGTCGCCTCGCGCATGGTGGCGCTGCCATTCAGCGTGCAGGCGAGGGCTTCCGAGGTGCACCGACTCGTGCATCGCACGGCACTGCTCGATCGGATCCGGTTCGCCCGCTTCATCGTGACGAACGCTCGCTACAACGAGCGGTACCTGCGCGAGCGCCTGGGCGCGTGTGCCGCTGCTCCACCGGTGCACGTGATCTACGACGGTGTCGATCTGGAGCGCTTCGATCCGGCGAGGCGGACGCGGAAGCCGGACGGGTCGCTCCGACTGCTCTCCGTCGGGCGCATGGTCGAGCCCAAGGGATTTCGCTACCTGCTCGACGCCGTCGCGCTGCTTGGCGATCGCGGTGTCGATGTGCGGTGCGACGTCATTGGGCCAGCGGAAGAGACCGCCACCTGGGTCGACCTGCGGATGCGGTGGGTCGGGTTGAACCTGCAACGGCGGGTTCGCTTCCTGGGAGCCCGCCCGGCGACGGAGGTGATCGCCGCACTCGGCGGCACCGACATCTTCGTGTTGCCGTGCGTCCGCGGACGCGACGGCTCCCACGACATCACGCCGAACGCTCTGCTCGAAGCGATGGCCATGCAGATCCCGGTGGTCTCGACGACGAGTGGGGCGATCCCCGAGCTGGTGACCCACGGCGTCGACGGCTGGCTCGTTCCTCCGGGAGAGGCGGCTTCCCTGGCGGATGCGATCGAACGCCTGTTTCGCGACGCCGCGCTCGCTGCTCGGCTCGGCCAGGCCGCGCGACAGACCGTCGAGCGGCGGTTCGACCTGCGCCGCAACGTGTCCCTGCGCGTGGAGCTGTTCCGGACGGCTACCGGCGCAGGAGTCGCGAGATCCACTGGTGAAGCCGAGTGACGGCCGTCCTGCTGCCCACCGCCAGCATCCTGCGTGCAGGCGTGTGCAGTCGCACGAGGCGTCGAGACCGACGTCCCCGGCACCCTGCGCGTGCGCGGCGGCCTGGGCTCGGGTGAGGCGTCGTCGACGATGACCACGGCACGAGGCCAGGAGTATCGAGCGGAAATAGACGGCTTGCGCGCAGTGGCGGTGCTGCTGGTGCTGGCGTACCACCTCGATTTCGGGGTCACGGGCGGGTTCGTCGGCGTCGACGTCTTCTTCGTGATCAGCGGGTATCTCATCACCTGGCAGATCGTCTCCGAGCACGAGCAGAACGGTGCCTTCAGCATCTCGGCGTTCTACGCGCGACGGGCGCGTCGAATCCTGCCCGCGCTGTTTCTGACCCTCGCGCTCACCGGGGTTGCGTCGTTTCTGACCCTCTCTCCCGAAGCCCTCAGGGACGTCGGTGGCTCGATGATGGCCGCCACGGCGAGCGTGGCGAACGTGTTCTTCTGGATGGCGTCGGGCTATTTCGAAGCGGAGGCCAGAGCGCGGCCCTTGCTGCACACCTGGTCCCTCGGCGTCGAAGAGCAGCTCTACGTTCTCTGGCCACTGCTGATCGTTCTGCTGCTGAGGCGTTCCAGACGGCTGGCTCTTGCAGGCGTCGCGGTGGTCACTGCCCTCAGTCTGCTCTCCGGCGAGGTGCTGCGGCGCGTGCCTCTCGGCGTGCTCGCACTCGTGCCTGGGGGATTGCGCATGTACGAGGAACCCACGCACGCGGCGTTCTTTCTCACTCCATTTCGGGTGTGGGAGCTCGGAGCCGGCGCCTTGCTGGTGTGGATGCATCCGATTCAGCGCGTGCGGCGGAACCTAGACGAGCTGTTGGCCGCGGCGGGGCTTCTCGCCATCGGCGTGGCAGCGCTCCGGTACACGAGCGACACGGAGTTTCCGGGTCTCGGCGCGGTGCTTCCCGTCGGCGGTGCCATGCTGGCGGTCTTTGGTGGGCGGTCGCAATGGCTCGGGAGCGCGCTCCGCAGCCGGGTCGCCGTCACCGTCGGGAAGGCCAGCTACTCGATCTATCTCCTGCACTGGCCCCTGCTGGTCCTGACGGAGCAGTACGTACTCGACGACTTGTCCATGGTTCAGCGGGGAGCGGTTGGCCTCGTCGCGCTGCTGGCCGGGCTCGCATCCTATCGATGGGTGGAGCAGCCATGGAGAACCGGTCCCGCCTCGCGTTGGCCCGCCGCCCGCCTCGCCATCGTGTGTGGCGGGTCCGCCGCGGCGCTCTCCATCCTCGGGGCATGGGTCTGGACGGGAAACGGCCTGTCGTGGAGGGTGCCTGTGCGGCGTCAGAGCCTGACGTCGCAGGAATGGCGAGCCGCCGAGCGCTCGTTCTGCCGTTCGTGGCGCGCGGGACTCGATCGCACCCTGTCGCCGTGCCAGAACGATCGCGGTGCCGCTCGCACGATCTTCCTGTGGGGCGACAGCCATGCGCTCCACCTCGTGCCCGGGATCTCGGAGGCCTTCCCGGACCACAACGTCTTCGCGTTCTACAAGCCCGGCTGCCTTCCCGTGAACGGCCTCGGGCTGGAGGATCGCGTGGGCACTCAGGCGGCGACCGACGCATGCCGGCAGCAGAACCAGGCGGCGCTACGAGTGCTGCTCGACCAAGCCCCATCGGTCGTGGTGTTGTCCGCGTCCAAACGCGGCGCACCCGCACAGGTGGCGGCTGCGACGAGCGCGCTTCGAGGAACCTTGCGCGGCGCTGGTCACGAGGTCATCGTGCTCGGCGATTTCATCAGGCCCGGCAAGTGGCTCGTGTGGTGCCGAGCGGTGCCCGACTGGGTGATCGGTGACGGTCTCGTCTCACGACGATGCGAGCCGCGCGCATCCGTGGTTGCCAGGGAGATGCGTTACTCGACCACCTTCCTGGCGGGGGTGCCAGGGGCAGTCGACGTTCGACCCGTGCAATGCCCGGATGGATCGTGCCGGTTCTTCGATGGCGATGGCACGCCGCTGTTCCGGGATTCACACCATCTCAATGTCCTCGGCTCCCGGATCTTCCTCGCAGCACTCCACGAGCGACTGGGCATGGTCATCCGAACCGAAGGCCTCGCCGACGCTTCCACTTCGGGCGGAGACGTGGCCCGGTGGACGACTCCGCCAGGCGATTGAGCGATCGGCTCGGATTGCCGATCTCGCATCGCATCCGAAGACAGCGATCTCCGGCAGTCGGCGACCGGGACGGGTGACTGGGACAAGCGGCTTGTCGGGAGCTGGGCGCCAAGGCTAGAGAGGCCGGGTGACCCGCGACCTCGCCAGGCGGCCCGAGGGGGGCCGCGCTCGACCCGCGGCCTTCGCGTCGTGCGGTGCGGCGGGCGTGCTGCCGGTCGGCTAGACGATCGTCGTGTCCCTCGTGTGCCATCGCCGGGGCTTCGGGCAGCCCGTCGTCCTGCTCCACGGCATCGCTTCGAGCTGGCGGGACTGGCTGCCGCTGCTGCCGCTGCTCGAGCCCGAGCGCGAGGTGCTCGCTCTGGCCTTTCCCGGCCACTTCGCCGGGCCGCCCCTGGCGGCCGGCGTAGCGCCGAGCGTCGCGGCGCTGGCCGACGCGGTCGAGCGCGAGTTCGACGAGAGCCGCCTTGCGACGCCGCACCTGGTCGGGAGCTCGCTCGGCGGCTGGGTGGCGCTCGAGCTCGCCCGGCGGGGTCGGGCGCGCAGCGTCGTGGCCCTGGCCCCGGCCGGGCTGTGGAACGAGGCCGAGGCTCGCAAGCTGGAGCGCGTGCTGCGGCGCAACCACGCCCTGGCCCGCGCGCTGGCGCCGCTCGTACCGTTGGTCGCGCGCAGCCGCTGGCTCTCCGCGCAGGTGCTCCGCGGCACGGTGCGCGAGCCCTGGCGGATCGACCCGAGCGAGGCGGCGAAAAAGCTGCGCGCGTTCGCCGGCTGTCCCACGTTTCGCGCGCTGCTGCGCGATGCCTGCTCGCGCAGCGCCGAGGGTCTCGAGGCGATTCGCGCTCCGGTGCTGGTCGTCTGGGGCGACCGCGATCGGCTGCTTGCGCCGAGTCAGGCCGGGCGGCTGCTCGCCGCGGTCCCGACGGCGCGACGGGTCGTGCTGCACGGCGCCGGCCACCTGCCGATGTGGGACGATCCCGAAGCCGTGGCCAGGCTGGTGCTCGAGCTCACCGCCAACGCCACCGGGACCGTGCCCGATCCCGCCGTGGCCGGTTCGGCGACGCCCGCGCCGGCGGCGGCCGAGCCGGCCGGGCCCGAGACGACCGGTGGCGCACCGGGTCCGGGCGGCTCGGGCCGGGCC
>CAZGUU010000289.1:0-6487 GCA_964529315.1 uncultured Enterobacteriaceae bacterium | reverse complement strand
CCGTAGAGCTCGACGCCGCGCTCGGCCAGGGCGGCGGCCAGTGCGGGTAGACGCTCGCGCGCCTCGGCCAGGTCGAGCTTGTTGGCGGCGACCAGCTGGGGCTTGGCGGCGAGCGCCGGATCGGCGAGCTCGAGCTCGCGCCGGATGGCGTCGTAGTCCTCGAGCGGATCGCGACCACTGTGGCCCGAGGGGTCGATCAGATGGATGAGCACGCTGGTGCGCGAGAGGTGGCGCAGGAAGCGGATGCCCAGCCCGGCACCGTGGTGGGCGCCGGGGATCAGGCCGGGCACGTCGGCAATCACGAACGAGGCCCCCTCGTCGATGCGCACCACGCCGAGCTGCGGGACCAGCGTGGTGAAGGGGTAGTCGGCGATGCGCGGCCGTGCGGCCGACACCCGTGCGATCAGCGACGACTTGCCGACGTTGGGGAAGCCGACCACGCCGACGTCGGCGAGCAGGCGCAGCTCGAGGTGGATGCGGCGCTCTTCGCCCGGCTCGCCCTTGGTCGTGGTGCGCGGGGCCTGGTGCACCGGGGTGGCGAAGTGGATGTTGCCCAGCCCGCCGCGTCCGCCGTGCGCGGCGATCACCTCCTGGCCGTGGCGGCTCAGGTCGGCCAGGATCTCGCCGCTCTCGACGACTGAGACGATGGTTCCGACCGGCACGGCGACCCGCACGTCGGTGCCGCCGTGGCCGTACTGGTCCTTGCCGCGCCCGTGCTCGCCGCGCCGCGCCGCCACGCGATGGCGGTAGCGCAGGTCGAGGAGGGTGCCGACGCCGCGGTCGGCGTAGAAAACCACGTGGCCGCCGTGGCCACCGTCGCCGCCCGAAGGGCCGCCGCGCGGGACGTACTTCTCGCGACGGAAGGCCATGCAGCCGTCGCCGCCGGCCCCGCCGATCACCTCGATCTCGACCTCGTCGATGAACTTCATGGTGCCGGCCCCTGGGGCCGGGGGCCGCGGCGATGGATGCGGAGCGTCAGCTCGCCGCGGCCTGAGTCGCTTCCGCGGTGGCCGTGGCGGGCAGCACGCTCACCCGGCGGCGATCCTTGCCCATGCGCTCGTAGCGGACCACGCCGTCGACCAGTGCGAACAGGGTGTAGTCGCGTCCCAGGCCGACGTTGCGTCCGGGGTGGATGCGCGTGCCACACTGCCGCACCAGGATGTTCCCCGCCCGGGCCTCCTGCCCGGCGAAGACCTTCACGCCGCGGCGCTGGCCCTGGCTGTCGCGCCCGTTGCGCGTGCTGCCCTGTCCCTTCTTGTGAGCCATGGCTGGTTCCCTCAGTCCACCGAGATCACGCGCACCGCCGTCAGGTGCTGGCGGTGGCCGGCGCGGCGGCGGTAGTTCTTGCGCCGCTTCTTCTTGTAGACCAAGATCTTGCGCGCCCGCTCCTGGCCGACGATACGGCCCGCCACGCAGGCATCTGCGAGCAGCGGGGTGCCCAGGGCCACGCCGTCGTCGGTGCCGCGCAGCAGCACCTCGGTGAAGCGCACCTCGGCCCCGACGTCGCCGGGCAGCGACTCGATGCGGATGACGTCGCCGGGCTCGACGCGGTACTGCTTCCCCCCGGTGCGGATGATCGCGTATGACATGGCCTCGTCCCTTGGCAAGTGCAACCCCCATGGCTACCGAACGGTCATGCCGGAGTCAACCGCGTTGCCGCCTCGAGTCGTCGTCTACAGCCGCCGCGACTGCTGCCTGTGCGACGAAGCGGTGGCCGAGATCGAGATCGCACGGCGCAGCCTGCCCTTCGAGTACCAGGTGGTCGACGTCGATGGCCACCCCGAGCTGGCGGCGCGCTGGGGGCACGAGGTTCCGGTGCTGCTGGTCGACGGGCGCAAGGCGTTCAAGTATCGGGTGACGGCAGGGGAGCTCCTGCGCCGCTTGCGGCGCAGGAGATGGATCTGAGCGGGGCGGCCGGGGGGACGAGGATGCCACGGATCGCGGTGGACGCGATGGGCGGGGACTTCGCACCCGAGGAGGTGGTGCGCGGCGTCGCCCGGGTGTCTCTGGAGTCGGACATCCAGACGGTCCTGGTCGGCCATGCCGATCGCATCCAGGCGCTGCTCGACGCCGGGCCGTACGATCCTTCGCGCATCTCGGTGCGCCACTGCTCGTCGGCGATCGGCATGGCCGAGGATCCGCGCGAGGGGCTGCGCGCCAAGCGCGATGCGTCGATCACGGTCGCGGCGCGCATGGTCGCCTCCGGGGAGGCGGACGCGATGGTTTCGGCCGGCAACACCGGAGCCTGCGTGCTCGCCGCGGCGAAGGCGTTCAAGCTGGTGCGCGGCGTGCGCAAGGCGGCGCTGGCGAGCGTCTACCCGCGACGCACCGAGTACCCCGGCCAGGACGTCTTCGGCCTGCTGCTCGACGTGGGTGCGACCATCCGCTGCGACGCGATCGAGCTGGCGCAGTTCGCGGTCATGGGCAGCGCCTACGCGCGGCGCGTCTCGAAGCAGCCGGCGCCACGCGTGGGCCTGCTCAACATGGGCAGCGAGGAGACCAAGGGGGGCGAGGTGCTGGTCGAAGCGCACCGCCGCTTGCGCTCGCTGCCGTCGGTCAACTTCGTCGGCAACGTCGAAGGCAACGAGATCGCCACCGGCCGGGCCGACGTGGTGGTGGCCGAGGGGCTGCTGGGCAACGTGGTGCTCAAGCTGCTCGAGGGGATCGGCGAGCTGGCCAGCGGCCTGGCCGCGCAGGCGGCGCACGAGAGCTGGCGCTGGCGCCTGGGCATGGCGATGCTCTCGACGGGCATCGAGCGAGTGCGCGACCTGACCGACTTCCGCACGTACGGCGGCGCGCCGATCCTCGGCTTCGAGAGCTTGTGCATCAAGGCGCACGGCCGGTCGACGGCGCCGGCGATCGCCAACGCGATCAAGGTGGCGGCCAAGGCGGTGCGCGACCGCATCGCGCCGGAAATCGCCGAAGCCGTGGCGCAGCTGCGGTGAGCGCCGGCGTCGGTTCCGACACCGCGCCCGCCGCGCAGGGCGATGCGAGCGCGGTCACCTACCGCTGGGACCTGGACAAGACCTATCTGCGCACGGAGTTCGAGAGCCTGCGCCAGATGGTCAAGATCCCCTTCGAGTCGGCGGCCGACAAGGTCCACCTGCCCGGCGTGCCGCAGCTCATCCGGGCGCTGCGCCGCTCGGCCGAGGCCCGCGGCGAGCGGCCGTACGTGTTCTTCCTCTCCGCGAGCCCCCCGCAGATCGGTGCGGCGATCCGCGAGAAGCTCGCGCTCGACGGCATCGAGTACGACGGCATCACGTTCAAGGATCAGCTGCGCAATCTGATGCGCGGCCGCTTCCGCAGCCTGCGCGAGCAGGTCGGCTACAAGCTGGGCGAGCTGCTCGCCAGCCGGCTGCGCGGCCCGGCGGCGGCGCGCGAGGTGCTCTTCGGCGACGACTGGGAGAGCGACCCGCTGATCTACTCGCTCTACGCCGATGTGATCGCGGGGGCACTGCGGCCCGAGGCGCTCTCGCGCATCCTGACCTCGCTTGCCGTCGAGCGGGGCGCGCTCGATCGGGCCCTGCAGCTCGCTGGCGAGGTCGTCGAGGCGGGGTCCGCCGACGTCGTCGCGCGCATCTACATCAACCTCGAGCGGCGCACGCCGCCGGGGAGGTTCCAGCCCTTCGGGCCACGCCTGGTGCCGGCTTTCAACTACTTCCAGACGGCGGCGTCGTTGTTCGAGATCGGTCTGCTCGATGCAGCGGGGCTGCCCGAGGTGGGCGCTGCCTTGGTCGAGCAGGACGACTCGACGCTGGAGGGCCTGCGCAACTCGCTCGACGATCTGGTGCGCCGCGGGCATCTGCGGCCCGAGACGCGCTTCGCCGTCTCCCGCGCTCTGGGCCGCGCGGGCATGGCCGACCCCGGGCGAGGCGAGCGAGCTCTGGCCGCCCGGATACGCGCCTGGTGGCAGCGCTGGCGCCTGGCGCGACCGCCGATGCCACCGGCGGTGGCCGTCGACTACGCCGAGATCCTGCGCGAGTGGTCGAGCCGCAGGGTGCGGGCCTGAGAGATCGAGCCGGCATCGCCGCAGCGGACCAGCGACGGGCGAGGACTTCCGCCCGGTGCCCGGGCGAACGCACCGCGCTCGGGCCATCGAGCGAGGACCGCACCTCCCGCGCTGCTCATCGCCGGGAGGCGTTCTCCTCGACCACCACCGCGGCCAGACCGGCACCGGCCAGGCGCGCGGCGCTGGTCTCGGCATCGCCGCGCAGCGCGTAGGGGCCGACGCGCACTCGGTACACCCGCCCGACGGAGCTCTCGCCCGCCGCCACGTAGACGGCCCGGTCCGCGAAGCGAGGTGCGGCCGCTTCGCCGGCCAGGCGCTGCCGGTACTGCTCGGCCCGGCCCTGGTCGCGGAAGGAGGCGACCTGCACCGCGAACTGCACGGCGGCCAGGGTCTCGCCCTCGCCGAGCAGGGGCTCGATGCGCACGTTGCAGGTTCCCGGGCCGACCATGCCGAGATCGCGCGCCGCGGCGTAGGAGAGATCGATGTGACGCCCCGAGACGAACGGCCCGCGGTCGTTGATGCGCACGTTCGTAACGCGGCCGTTGTCCAGGTTGGTCACCTGCACGCGCGTGCCCAGGGGCCAGGTGCGGTGCGCCGCGGTGTGGGCATGCTGGTCGTAGATCTCACCGCTGGTGGTGGCCTTGCCGTGGAAGCCCGGCCCGTACCACGAGGCGACGCCGACCTGGGGCCCGGTGGACTGCGCTCGCTGCGCCGACGAGCAGGCGGCGAGCCATGCCGCGACCGCCAGAGCCGCGCACGCCGGCGCCCATCTCCGCGCCGCGGTTGCGCGGCGCGCTCCGTCACGTCCTCCCCGCACGACCTCGACCCCTCCGCGACGACCGGCCGACCATAGTCCGACTTCGCCGCGGCGGCAAGCGCGCGCGAGCACGTTGCGAGCCGAGAGGGCTGCGCGTTTCGCCCCCCGGTGGCGTGTGCTAAGCGGCTGCCGTGGCGCCCGCAGGGAACGGGGCGCCCGGGAGCAAGGCGAGATGTCCGGGCATTCCAAGTGGAGCACCATCAAGCATAAGAAGGCGGCCAAGGACGCCAAGCGCGGCAAGATGTTCACCAAGCTGATCAAGGAGATCACCGTTGCCGCGCGAATGGGGGGCAGCGGGGATCCGAGCTTCAATCCCCGGCTGCGCACCGCGGTGCTCGCTGCGAAGGCGGCGAGCATGCCCAACGAGAACATCGAGCGGGCGATCAAGAAGGGGACCGGCGAGGCCGACGGCGCGATCTTCGAGGAGATCATGTACGAAGGCTACGGGCCGGGTGGCGTCGCGATCATGGTTCGCTCCCTGACCGACAACCGAAATCGCACCGTGGCCGACGTACGCCGCGTGTTCACCAAGTACGCCGGGAGCCTGGGGGAATCGGGCTGCGTGGGCTGGATGTTCCACAAGCGGGGTGTCCTTCTGATCGAAGGTGGCGCGGCCGACGAGGAGCGGTTGATGGAACTCGCACTCGAGGGCGGAGCCGACGACGTAGCCGGAGCGGACGGATCCTGGGAGGTGACGACCAGCCCGGAGAGCTTCGAGGCGGTGCGCGACGCGCTGCTCGCGGCCGGCATCGAGCCGAGCAGCGCGGAGGTCACGATGGTGCCGCAGAGCACCGTGCACGTCGCCGGCGAGGACGCCGCGCGGCTGCTCCGGCTCCTCGAGGCGCTCGAGGAGCAGGACGACGTGCAGAGCGTCTCGGCCAACGCGGACCTCGACGAAGAGGAGCTGGCGCGCTTGAGCGCCTGAGCCCTCACGCGGGCCGAGGCGGGGGCCTGGACTTGAGACCGGGCGCAGGAGGTGGTGGCGTGCGCGTGCTGGGCATCGACCCGGGATCGAGGGTGACCGGCTGGGGGCTGGTCGAGGCCGCCGGCCGGGAGGCACGGCAGGTCGCGGCGGGGGTCGCGACACCCGCCGGAGGCGATCTCGCGCGGCGTCTGGGCACGCTCGCCCGCTGCATCGAGGATCTGATCGAGCAGTGGCATCCCACGGCGGTGGCGATGGAGCGGGCCTTCGTCGGGCGAAATGTGTCGAGCGCCCTGCGCCTGGGCGAGGTGCGCGGGGCGCTTCTCTCCGTGGCGGGCCGTCGGGGCATCGTGGTGGTCGACTACCCGCCGGCCACCGTGAAGGTGGCGGTCACCGGCTCGGGGCGCGCCGAGAAGGATGCGGTCGCGCGCGGGGTGAGCCACATCCTCGGCGGCATCCACGTCGCCGGCGACTCCACCGACGCCCTCGCCGTGGCCATCTGCCACGTCCTGCACTCCTCCTTCGCCCGCCGCCTAGCCGCGAGCACCGCCTGATGAGCCGTAAAGGAACAGCAGCGCCGAGCGCCACGCCAAGCGCGAGCGTGCATGAGCCAAGCGGGGCCGCGGGTAGCGTAGCCGTGGCAGCGAGCGGCGCGGGCTGCGCCCGCGTCGCTCGGCCCATCGGAGCAGCGCCGAGCGCCACGCCAAGCGCGAGCGTGCATGAGCCAAGCGGGGCCGCG
>CAZGUU010000288.1:0-6624 GCA_964529315.1 uncultured Enterobacteriaceae bacterium | reverse complement strand
CCCCTCGTCGCGCTCGACGATGGCGACGTTCAAGGGGTCACCCCAGAACGCCGGCTGCTGCGACTTGTGGACGATGGATGATCCACGTGCGTCTGGCGGTGTGCGACCTGCTCCATGAAGGGCATCGCCCCGACGTCGCCGTAGGGGACGGCCAACTGCGAGCCGAAGAGCGTCGGCAGGATGCCCTGTGGATTGGCCTGCGCGCCGAAGTTGCAGAGCACGGCGCGGCAGATGCCCGCGTGGCTCAGCGCGGCAGCCGTTTGGATCATGCCGCAGGGCGTGGCGCCGCCCATGTCCATCGTCGAGCAGAACGTCGGCGCGATACCCAGATGGACGGCGATCGGGAGGCCCAGCCGTGCTGCTCGCCCATCTGCGGCGGCATGAGCGTCGGCACCCACCGAGGGCCCGCAGCCCTCGCCCGCCCGCTCACCGCCCGCCTCAGCACCCGCCCGGCGCGACACGGATCAGGCGGCCGGACGCCTCTTCCCGGACTTCTGAGCCACCGCGCCCGCTGTCCGCGGCGGCGCTCCATCGCCGCCCTGGTCGCCCACCGAGACGGCCATGCCTCTGGCTCCACCCCACGGAGCCAACGACCCCGTGCGGCTCGCTGCGGCCCCGCGGCGACCCCTGATCGCCCGCGTGGGACCCCCGCCGAGCGCCGGTGCCCGAAGCCCGCTTGACCGGCGCTTTGTGCGCGCCGTATACTGGCGATCTTTGAATCGCCGCATGCACTCGCCAGCCGGCAGCGATCCGGCGGACGGAACCACGGATGAGGCGCAGTCGGTGAAATTGGCCGTTTATGGTAGGCATACCCCACCCAATGCGGCGAATCAGCGTGCTCCTGGTGGTGCCCATTCTGTTGCTGGCGGTTTCCGCCCGGGCGCAAACGCAAGAGACTTTCGAAAGTCCCGGAACCGACCTGCCCTACGAATGGGTAACGCTTGAGCCTGACAACGTGCTCGATCCGGACTTTCCGACCAGCCTCTTGGGGTCGCCTCCGGGCTGGGGAGCACAGGCGCTGTGCGTCAACATCGGCGGAACTTCGGCCGGAGCGCAGCTCAAGCGCAAGATTCCCGTCAACCGGACCGGATTGTATACCCATGCCTCGGTGATCATCAGCCATGATGGCATGGCAGAGGGAAAAGGCGAGTCAGTGCTGGTGGCCAAGCCCGACGTCGATGGCGATCACGCTGCCTGGGCTCTGCTGCTGGTGCGGCATGAGGGAGCGCTGTACTGGGCATTGACGGCCAGCGACTTCCGGCGCTGGATCTTCGTCCTAGATGAGCCGATCCAAATCGGGACGCCCTACGATCACTGGATTGCCTGCGATTTTCGGGAGGGGTTTCTCAGCTGGTCCATAAACAACCGGCAAGTGACCCTGGAGGCTCTCCCGGCCCGTTATCCGGACAACATTGCTTTCTTGACAATCGGGGCGTGTTCGGCTCAGACCGGACGCAACCTAACCTATTTCGTCGACAACGTGTTCTGGCAAGAGCTGGAACCGTAACGATTCGCTCTTGTTGCCACACCAGGCGTCATAGAAGACCGGTACGCGCCGACAGCGCCGGTCCATCTTCTGGTCATTCCCAAGCAACACCATGCGACCGTGCTCGAGCCCACTCCCGAACTCCTCGGCGAGATGCTCGATCTGGCACGCCGTGCGGCGCGCGAGCGTGGGATTGCCGACTCCGGCTTCCGGATCACCATCAACACCAACTCGCAGGGCGCAGACCGTGTGCCACCTCCAAGTGCACGTTCGAGGCGGCGAGCAGGTGCGCGAGCCGCTGTTGCCGTATCTCTGGGGCCGTCTCGGGCACCATGGATGAGCGGCCCGGATCAGCCCCTTGGGCACGGTGAAGGGCAGCACGATGCTGGCGGCATCCATGTGGATCGCTGCGCCACCCGCAGTCCGGCGGGTGCATCCGCTTGCGCGCGGGGCTCGCTTCGCTTCCGTACAGGGCCGACGCACGCCCCCGCAAGCCCCCGCTTCGCCGTCGCGGAGCGCCGCGGCAGCGGTGATCCGGGCCCCGATCTCCCCGCCGTAGGTCGCGCCGTCGCGTGCGCCGGGACATGAGTGATCGGGCGATCCCGGCGTGACCGCGTCGACCCATCGGGGGTCCCGGAGCCCTTCCTACGGCTACGGCCCCAACACGGCTAAACCCTGCCGCCGCACCCGCCGATGCCCTTCGCAGGGCTGCGCGACGATCCGCTCGGAAATTCAACGGGGCCATCCCCGCTGCACGGCTGGCTCGATCGGAGCGCACGGGGGATCGACTTGATGAAGCCGGCCGAGGCCGACACCGCACGCACGGCCACGCCCGCAACGGTGGTCATCGCGCAGCGAGTCCTCCAGGGGGCTCAGACGGCGTACATCCTCTGGCAGGAGGAGATGAACGCCAAGTGCCGCGATTTCCCGGGATTCGAGGCTGCCGAGATCATTCCTCCGGTGCCGGGAGAGCAGGAGGACTTCGTCGTCGTCTATCGCTTCGACTCGTTCGCCCACCTCGACACCTGGCTTCGCTCCGACGTCCGCCGCGAGTGGCTCGTCGAGGGGGCCCGCTTCTTCGCCGCCGAGGCGAGCCAGCACGTCATGGCGAGCCCCTCGCCACCCCGCTCCGCAGGCATGGTCGTCTCGACGCGGGTCAGGCCCGGCAAGGAGCGGGAGTACCGCGACTGGCAGCGCGCGATCGACGCGGAGGCGGCGCGGTTTGCGGGCTTCCAGGGGAGCGAGGTCTTCCCCCCCGTGCCCGGCCGGCAGGAGGAGTGGGTCACGGTCGTCCGCTTCGACACGCCGGAGCACGTCGAGGGCTGGCTCGACTCCGAGGAGCGACGCAGGCTCATCGAGAAGGGCGAGCCACTCTTCGCCCACGTGCAGCTCGACAAGATCGCCTCGGGCTTCCCGGGCTGGTTCACGCTCGGCCTGGGACGCGGCGGCACGCCCGAGCTGCCGCCCAACTGGAAGCAGGCGCTGAGCGTTCTCGTCGTTCTCTACCCGACCGTGATGCTTCTCGGCCGCTACCTCTCGCCCTGGCTCGAGGGTCTGGCACCCCCGCTGGCGATGTTCGTGGGCAACGCGGCGAGCGTGGCCCTGCTCACCTGGCTCCTGATGCCGGTCGTGAACCGGCTGCTCGGCTTCTGGCTCTCGCCCGGCCCGGAAGGCGCCCTGCGCACGGAGGCGCTCGGCGTCGGCGCGGTCCTTCTCGGCTGCGCCGTCTCGATCGCCGCCTTCCTCGCTCTCGGGTGAATGGCACGGGAGCCGGCCTAAAGCTCCCGCTGTGCGGGGTCGCTACCGAGAGGGAGGAGAGCACGCGCGCGGCAGGAACGCGCCGGCACGCCCGAGCGCCGGGCGGAGGAGAGGAACCCATGGCAAAGGTCGACAGGCGAAAGTTCGCCGCGGAAGCGACGCGGCTCGCCATCGAATCGGTCGAGAAGGGGTGGGGCGGCCCGTTCGGTGCGGTGATCGTCAAGGATGGCGAGATCATCGGCCGCGGGCAGAACCGGGTCCTGCTCACGGGCTGCCCGGTATTTCATGCCGAGATCACGGCCATCATCGACGCGTCGGCCAAGCTGAACCCGAAGGCCCTTCTCGGCGGCGACTACTCCGCCGGAACGATCCTCGAGATGATCCCGCGCGAGCCGGGGTCGCCCGACCCCGTCCGGAGGCGGGCGCGGATGCTCAAGGGCTGCGAGATCTTCATCAACGGGGCGCCGTGCCCGATGTGCATGAGCGCGATCTACTGGTCGCGCATCGATCGTGTGTACTTCGGCGCGAGTCTCGAGGACACGCGAAAGAGCGGGTTCGATGACGCCTTCCAGTACGAGGACTTCGCCCTCCCGTGGGACAAGCGCCGGATCGCCGTCGTCCCCGGCTTCGAGCGCCAGACCTGCCTCAAGGCGTTCCGCGCCTGGATGCGCAAGCGGGACCGCCACCCGTACTGATCGCGCAGCGCGGCAGACTCGGGAGAACCGTGGCGCGGGGCGCACAAGGAACCCCTCCGGATGACCGGCGCCGGCTGCAATGCCGCCTCGTGCACCGGCTCCGCGCCGTGCTGGGTGCAACCGTCGCGCTCGCTCTCGCCCTGGGCCCTGCTCACGGCGCCGCTCCAGGCGACCCAGCTGCCGCCCCGGGCGCCCCGCAGGCAGCCGCCGCGGCGCCGCCACAAACACCAGCGCCCTCGCAGGCGCGCGACCCCGGCGCGCCAGAGGACGTCGGCGTCGCCTTTCGCCGCCTGGCTCGTCGACTCGACGAGCTCAGCGCCGACCCGACTCCGCCCGACCGCCACCTCCAGCGGCCCTCCGCGTCGAGCGGCAACCCCGCGGCGACCAACAAGAGCCCGGGAGTCGGGCTGCTCGGGCGCCTCGTCGATCTCGATGCGCTCGGCGTACGGCTCGGCGGCATCTGGATGGGCGAGGTCTCGGGCGCGCTCGTGGGCGGGCTCCACCAGGGGAGCTGGCGCGGCCAGAACCTGCTCGTCGCCGACGCAACCTTGGACCTCGAGCGCCTGGTCGGGTGGCCCGGAGCGCTCGCCGGCGGGGAGCTGTTGACTCACGGCGGTACGGCCGCGAGCTCGCTGACCGGCGACGTGCAGGGCTTCGACGGCCTCGACGGCGGGCCACCGCTCGACCGGACGGAGCTCTACGAGCTCTGGCTGCGCCAGTCGCTGTTCGATGGGCGCGTCGTGCTGCGCCTCGGCAAGCAGGTGCCGAGCTACGATTTCGCCGTCGTCGCCGACGTGACGCCACTCGTCTTCACGCCGGTCTTCGCGATGCCGACGATGCTCGGCCGCGCTCCGGGGTACCCGGACTCGGCAACCGGGATCTCGGTCTTCGCCTACCCGACGACGGATCTCTACGCCGGCTTCGGCTTCTACGACGGCCGGCTGGGAGCGAAGGGCATCCCGACCGGCAATCGCAGCCCTGACCTCGACGGCGATTACTTCTTCATCGGCGAGGCCGGTGCGACGTGGTCGCTCGGCGGCAGCCGGCTGCCCGGCGGCTTCGGCGCGGGCGGGTGGGGGCAGACGGGACGTCTCGAGCGCTTCGACGGCAGCGTGCAGGACGGGACGTCGGGCTTCTTCGCCCTCGTCAAGCAACATCTGTGGGCCGAGCCGGACGCCGCTGGGCAGGGGCTCGTCGCCTACCTGGTGCTCGGGCTCGCCGACCCCGAGGTACAGCTCGCGGAGGCCTACGTCGGCGGCGGCCTCTCCTGGACGGGCCCGATCCCCGGCCGCGGCGCCGACTCGATCGCGACCGGCTTCGCCTGGTCCGACTTGAGCGGCGAGGCGGAGCGTCACGCGATGCCCACCCCGCCCCTGCCCCCCGGCCGGGTGCGGCCGAGCGAGCTCATCTTGCAAACGACTTACCAGCTCGTCGTGACCCGAAACCTCTTCCTCCAGCCCACGCTCAGCTGGATCCCCCACCCGGGGCAGAGCTCGGGGATCCCGAACGCCCTCGCCCTCACGCTCCGGATGGGCATTCTCTTCTGAGCACGGAGCCTGGGCCAGCCGACCGGCGAAGAATTCGCGACGGAAATGTGACTTGCGGCAGCGGGCGAGCTCGTGATATCGGTCGCCGACACGCTGCTTGGCGAGCCCCGCGTGCGATCGCCAGGCGCCGCCTCCAAGGAGCCTGCGATGCGTCGCCTCGCCGTTGCCCTGCTCGCCGCTGCAGTCTGGGTGGCGCTGCCCTCGTCGCACGCAGCCGCTGCCGGAGGCGACGCCATCGCCGACCGCGTGCTTGGCCAGAACAACTTCCTCAATGGAGCACCGGGATTCGTCGACTCGCGCGGGCTGCACGATCCATCGTCGATCGCGATCGATCGCACATCCTCGCCGAATCATCTCTACGTCGCCGACTTCGACAACCATCGCATCCTCGGCTGGAACGACGCGCCCAGCGTCAGCAAGGGCACGCCGGCGGATCTGGTGCTCGGACAGGCGGACTACACCTCGGCCGCGTGCAATCGCGGTGGCAGCGCGAGCAACAAGAGCCTGTGCTTCCCGACCGGCCTGTCGGTCGACGCCGCGGGTGACCTGTACGTCGCGGACAACGGCAACAGCCGCGTGCTGCGCTTCGCTTCGCCGTTCACGAGCGGTCTCGAGTTCGACCAGCCGGCCGCGGCCGTGTTCGGGCAGGCGAATTTCACCTCGACGCAGTGCAACCGCGGCGGCGGCGCCAGCGCGGATACGCTTTGCGCTCCCGCGGGAACGATCCTCGACGTCGACGGCAACCTATACGTCGCCGATGGCTTCAGCGGCGGGACGTCCAATCACCGCATCCTCGAGTACGACGGCCCGAAGGCCGCCGGCGGCGGCACGCCCGGCACGCCCGGATCGGCCGGCGACAAGACGGCGGACACGGTGTTCGGGCAGACGAGCTTCAGCGCGGTGTCCTGCAACCGCGGCAATCCTTCGCCGGACGACGACACGCTCTGCGGACCGGTCGATCTGTGGATCGACCAGGACGGCGACCTCGTCGTCGCCGACAAGATCAACAACCGCGTGCTGGTCTACACGAACCCGCTCGCGAGCCAGGCCGCCGATCAGGTCTACGGGCAGACGAGCTTCACCACGAGGACGCTCGGCTCCGGACTCGATCAGCTACGCGAGCCGACCGGCGTCGGCC
>CAZGUU010000287.1:0-6668 GCA_964529315.1 uncultured Enterobacteriaceae bacterium | reverse complement strand
CGGGCACCGCGGGCCGCACGCGGGCACGGGGTGGCGGCGCGATGAGCGGGCGTCCGCCGATCGTCGTCGAGCTCGGGGCGCGCTCCTACGCGATCCACGTCGCCTCGGGCGCGCTCGACGCGCTGGGATCCCGCATGGCCGCGCTGGGCCTCGCGACCCGTCTGGCGATCGTCACCAACCCCACCGTCGAGCGCCTGTTCGGCGACCGCGCGCGCGCCGCGCTGCGCGCCGCCGGCTTCGAGGTGGTGACCATCGAGGTGCCCGACGGCGAGGAGCACAAGAACCTGGCCTGGCTCGCCTTCGTCTACGACAAGCTGATCGCCGCGCGCATCGAGCGCGGCGGGGCGCTGGTCGCGCTGGGAGGCGGGGTGGTGGGCGACCTCGCGGGCTTCGCTGCGGCCACCTACCTGCGCGGCATCGCCTTCGTCCAGGTGCCGACCACGCTGGTGGCGCAGATCGACGCCTCGATCGGCGGCAAGACGGCGGTCAACGTGGCGGCGGGCAAGAACCTGATCGGTGCCTTCCACCAGCCTCGCTCGGTGATCATCGACCCGGCCCTCCTGCTCTCGCTGCCGCAGCGCGAGCTGGTGGCCGGCATGGCCGAGGTGGTCAAGACCGGCGCGATCCTCTCCAGCGAGCTGTTCGCCGACTTGGAGGCGCATTGCGGCGAGCTGCTGCAGCGCGACCTCGCCACGCTGACGCAGGTGGTATGGGAGTGCGCTCGGCTGAAGGCCCTGGTGGTCTCGTCCGACGAGACCGAGAGCGACCTGCGCGCCATCCTGAACTTCGGCCACACGATCGGGCACGCGGTGGAGACGCTAAGCGAATACCGGGGCGTGCTGCACGGCGAGGCGGTGGCGATCGGCATGGCGTTCGTGGTGCGGCTCTCGGCGGCGCGGGGCTGGCTCGCGCCGGCCACGGGGCGCCGCGTGATCGGCCTGCTCGAGCGCCTCGGGCTGCCCACGCAAATTCCGGCCGACCTCCAGCCGCGCGCGCTGGCGCTCGCCGTGGAGACCGACAAGAAGCGTGCCGGAGGGCGCGTCAAGCTCGTCTGCCTGGAGGACCTGGGCCGAACGCGCTTCGAGATGCTGACGACGGAGGAGCTGCAGAGATCGCTCGAGACGACGGCGTGAGGCGCCGAGCGGTCTCGAGGGAACTACGGGGTGGATGATGGCGAACAAGCACATGCGACTGGCGACGTTGGCCCGGGTGGCCGGGCTGGCTCTCGCGCTCGGCGGATGCGGTGGAGGGGGGAGCAACAACGACCAGGGGATCGTCTTCCGATCGACCGGCATTTACCGCGGCCTCGAGGCGATCGAGGAAGACAAGATCACCTGCACCGAGCCGACCGTGTCGAACGCGATCATCGACACCGCCTTCACCATCGACCTCTCCGGGATGCGGTGGTTCCCCGATCGCAACGACCCCTTCGGCGACCCCTGCGGCGGCTACATCGGCCTGCAGAACAACCTGGAGACGCAGTCGATCAACGTGCAGGAGATCTCGATCCGCTACGAGGTGCCGGGTGCATCGATCGCGATCCCCTCGACTTCGGTGAGCTTCGGCCAGACCATCCTGCCCACCTCCTCGACCGTGACTACGCCGAGCGGGCAGGTGAACCTGATCTACGCGCAGCTCGTCGGGCAGATCGTGCCGCGCGAGCTGCTGGTGTTCCTCAACCAGAACTCCAACTCGCTGCCCGGCACGCCGTACGAGATGAACGCAATCCTGGTGGCGCGCGGCCAATCCGAGCAGGGAACGAACTACGAGACCAACGAGGTCGGCTACCAGCTGACCATCGAGTGACGAGCGAGCGGCGCCGCGCGGGACTTGGTGGGCGGCGCCAGGATGTGGCCCGCGGGCGCGGCTCGCGGGGAAGTGGGTCATCCGACGCGGTTGCCCCGGGGGAGGTAGGTATGAGGAGGTCATTCGTCCTTGGCGGAGCCGGCGTGGCCACCGCGCTGTGCGCCGTGCTCTGGGCCCTGGGCTGCGGCGGTGGAACCGGAGGCGGGCCGGCGGCGCGCACCCCGCAGTTCGTCCTCGACCCCGTGGGCTCGGCGAGCAACGCCGGCAGCATGACGATGAGCATCGACCGCAGCAGCGTGGATGCGAACAACGCCGACCGGGTCGACGTGACCGCCACGCTGCTCGACCCGCAGCGCCGTCCCCTGGCCGGCCGCGGCGTGATCTTCGAGGCATCCTTCCCCGACGTGAGCTTCCTGGGCGGCACCGACGTCGTCGGCTCGGACTTCCCCAGCACCACGACGGTGACCGACGGCAACGGTGTGGCCCGGGTGACGGTGAAGGCCGGCGGTACCGCCGGCCGGATGGCCATCGTCGCCTCCACGACCAATGTCAATCTCAATCTCGGCGGGGCGATCTTCCTGAACCTGACCGACGTGGGCTTCATCTCCGGCAACCTGCAGGTGCTGCCGGCGGAGATCTCGCTCGAGGATCCGACGGCCGGCCTGGTGCTGGAGTTCCTGATCACCGGCGGCCAGCCGTTCCGCGCTCCCGAAAAGCCCTATCGGCTGCAGAACGCCGAGACCAGCATCGGCACGGCCGAGCTGCTCGACGACGGCCTCTTCCCCGTGGTGGTGCGCTACACGGTCTCGGGCAAGCAGGCGGGCGCGCACGTGTTCAGCGTGGTGGACGCAACCGGCACGCAGGCCACGGGCACCGTCTCGGTGACCTTCACCGCGCTGCAGATCCTGCCCGAGAGCGCGACCCTGGTGACCGGCCAGTCGCAGGTCTTCACCCTGACCGGCGGCGTGCCGCCCTACACCTGCTCGCCGAGCGGCGGCACGCTCTCCCCGACGACCATCCTCGAGCGCGGCGGCACGACGACCTTCACCGCGGGCGCCGTCGTGGTCGAGACGACCTTCACCATCCTGTGCAGCGATGCCGCGGGCCAGATCGTCAGCGCGCAGGTGACCGTCGGCCCGGCACCCACTCCGGTGCCGAGCGGCGGGCCCACGCCGGTTCCGACGCCCACCGCGCAGACGGTGACGACGATCATCGTCCAGCCCAACCCGGCGAGCGTGAACGGCGTCGAGGGTGGCACCTCCAACCTGACGGCGACCGTGCTGGACCAGAACAACGACTCGGTGGCGGGGGTGAACGTGCTCTTTACCCTGGCGGGGCAGAGCGGCGAGCCGTCGCCGAGCGTCCCGTCGCTCTCGCCGCTCACCGCGGCGAGCGACGCCGAAGGGCAGGCGGTCTCCGTGCTCACGGTTCCCGCCGGGACCGCCCCGCAGTTCCTCTCCGTGACCGCTTCGGCACGCGGCGTGAGCGGCCAAGGGCAGGTCGGCGTCACCTCGCAGCGGGTCGACCCGCCGGGCCCGCCGGCCCGCTTGAACGCCGCGATCTTCAAGGCGAGCGGCTTCGGCGACAACAACGACGGCACCTACGTGACCGTGTTCTCGGCCCTGGTCACCGATGCCGAGGGCAACCCGGTCGCCGACGGCGTCGAGGTGGACTGGGGCCCGATCTCGCCCAACACGGCGACGGTGCTGAGCCCGACCTTCACCAACGGCCAGCCGCCGTGCGACATCGGGCCGTACGAGGACAACACCGGGCTCGCCGTCACGGCACAGCCCGGCACGGCGCTGACCTGCGTGATCTACCCGGCGACGCTGGTCGGGTTGAGCGGCTCGGTCACGGTCAAGGTGGCCGACACCTCGCTCTCGCGCACGGCGTCGTTCGTCCTGCCCGGACCCTTCGTGCCGACGCCGACCCCAGAGCCGATTCCGACGCCGACGCCCTGAGCCGGCGGGGAAGCTCGAGCACGAGCGGCGTGCGCGTCGGGGTGGGTGCTCCACCGCCCCGGCGCGCCGCGGCACGCGGCGGCGCCGGCACTCGCCGCGGTCAGGCGAAGCGTCGTGCTCCGCCCGCACGGCTCCGCCGGGGCTCGCCTCGTCGAGCGCTCTGGGCTCGGTCGCTCGGCTCTCGAGGGGCGCTGTCGCTCAGGCCCGCGGGGCGGCGCTCTACGCCCTGGCCGGGGATCGGCCGACCAGCACGCCCCAGCCGGTCGCGACGAAGAGCACGGCGAGCAGCGAGGCGACCCCGCCGGTGGCCGAGACGGCGACCTTGCCCAGCACCGGCCAGGTGGCCAGGTAGCCGTAGAAGACGAAGTGCCAGGCGAGCAGGGCCACGATGGTCGTCTCGGCGAGCGCCGCGACCACGGCCGCGCGCCGGCTCGAGGCCTCGATCCAGCCCCAGGCCTCGACGACGACCAGCGCCAGGCAGGTGCCGCCCAGTGCTCGCACGAAGATCAGCGAGGCGGTGTCGTACTCGGGCAGGCCGAGCCACGGCAGGTAGGAGAAGGGAAAGAAGAGAAGGGCCAGCGCGACCACGAGCGACAGCCCGACCTTCCACGCGAGAACTCGACCGACGTCCGGCATGGGCGGCAGGCTAGGCGATCCCCGCCCCCGGGGCAACGAGCCCCGTGCGAGCCCCATGCGATTGCGGGCGCACGACAGGGAAGTGACGAGATCGGCACCACCGGGTGACGACGCAGCCGTGACGGCGAATGCGGGATCCGGAGCGACTCCGCAGCCGCCGCGGGATACCCGCGCAACCGAAATTCATGAGATGGATGCGCGGCCCACCCGGCGGCGGCGAGGACCCGGAGCGCAGGACCCGCATTCGCCGTCGCGGCGGACCACAGGCCCCCTGGGCCTGTCCGGGATTCTGAGCCAACTCGCATCATTCTTCTGTCGTGCGCCCTGCGATTGCGGGCTCGGTTGACGGTCGCCATCGGGCTGCGTAGGCTCGGCCCCCGTGACCGCGATCCTCGTGCTGCACGGCCCGAATCTCAATCTGCTCGGCGAGCGCGAGCCGCAGGTCTACGGCAGCACCACGCTCGGCGAGATCGATGCCCAGATGCGCGCCCTGGGCGCGGAGCTCGGCGTGGAGGTCGAGGCCTTCCAATCGAACCACGAGGGTGCCCTGATCGACCGGATCCATGCGGCGCGCTCGCGGATCGGGGCGATCGTGATCAACGCGGGCGGGCTCACCCATACCAGCGTCTCACTGCGTGACGCGCTCGCGGCTGCGGACGTTCCGGTGGTCGAGGTGCACCTGAGCAACATCCATCGCCGGGAGAGCTTCCGGCGTCGCTCGCTGGTCGCCGACGTGGCCGTCGGGCAGATCTGCGGCTTCGGGCCGCAGAGCTACCTGCTCGGCCTGCGCGCCGCGGCAGCGCTCGCCGCGGCGCGCGTCCGTTGAGCCGATCCCCTGGAGATCGCCGGCCGATGGACCTCGAGGAGATCCGCAAGCTCGCCTGCCTGATGGACGAGGCCGGCTTGGTCGAGCTCGAGGTCGAGGACCACTCGGGACGGGTACGGCTGGTGCGAGGCGGCGCGGGTCGCCCGGGTCCGGCCGCAGGCGCGTCACCCGCCGTGGAGGATCCGTTGGCCGGTCGGGAGCCCGGCGCCCCGCAGGCGACATCGCCCGGGGCGAGCGCGCGGCGCAGCGGCGCGGAGATCGACCACCTGCCGCCGGGCATGGCGGCGATCACCTCGCCGATGGTCGGCACCTTCTACCGCGCCGCGGCGCCGGATGCCGCGCCCTTCGTCGTGCCGGGCGACGTCGTCCAGGCCGGTCAGGTGGTGTGCATCATCGAGGCGATGAAGATGATGAACGAGATCCACGCCGAGACGGCGGCGCGGATCGTCAGCGTGCAGGCGGAGAACGGTGCGCCGGTCGAGTACGGCTCGCCCCTCTTCCTCATCGAGCTGCTCGAGTAGGCAGGTCGACGACCCGCGCTCCGGCTCGCTCGAACTGCCGGCGCAGCTCGGGGTCGAAGGTGAAGTAGAGAACCTGCCAGCCCTCGGCCGCCAGCTCGGTCACGACCGTGCCGAGCGCCGCCCGGCGCTCGGGGTCGGAGCTCAGGAAGGCGTCGTCGAGCACGAGGAAGGCCGGCTCGCCGAGCAGACGGCGCACCAGGGCGAGGCGCACGGCGAGCGCCAGCTGATCGCGTGCGCCGCGGCTCAGGGCCTCGCTGGCGAAGCGCGCGCCGTCGCTGCGCTCGACGGCGAGGTGGCCGTCGCCATCGAGCACCACGGCGCGGTAGCGTCCGGCCGTCAAGCGCTCGAGGTACGCCCCGGCGGCCCCCGGGCCTGGCCCGAGCGCCTCGCGCAGCGGCCGGTCGACGTCGAGCGCCAGCTCGCGCAGCGTCTGCAGGCAGAGCTTCGCCGCGGCGCACTCGCGGTCGATCGCCGCGATCGCGCTGGCCAGCCGCTCGCGCTCGGCAGGTGCGCAGCCGAGGTCGGGCAGCCCGATCGCCGCCAGGGCGCGATCGCGCCGCTCGGTGAGCTCGGCGCGCAGGCGCAGTAAGCGGTCGTCGGCCTGCTCGATGTCGGCCTCGAGGCTCGCCAGCTCCGCGGGGTTGGGTGCGAGGCCGGGATCGGCGACGGCGAGCTGCTCGACACCGGCGGCGGGCTCGTCCTCCCGCGATGCGTCGCCGAGCAGGCTGGCCAGCGTCTGGCCTGCCTGCTCGAGCGCCGCCTGCGTCGCGGCGCGCTGGCGGACCCTGGCCTCGAGCTGCTCCATGCTCGCCAGGCCCACGCGGCCGCGGACGTCCGCGACCAGGCGCTGGGCCTCCTCCAGCTTGCGCCCACACTCCGCCTCGGCGCGCTCGGCCGCCTCGATGCCCGCCTCCGTCG
>CAZGUU010000286.1:0-6705 GCA_964529315.1 uncultured Enterobacteriaceae bacterium | reverse complement strand
GTAGTCGCGGAAGTGGTCGAGCAGCATGATCGTGCACAGCGCCCAGGCGGTGCCCGGGAGCCCCTTCCACAACCCGGTGATTCGGCCCCCTTCCTCGGTGGCTCTCGGCCTGGCGCGCCTCGGCTCAGCCGTGCGAGGCGCTGGCGAGCGAGGGCAGCGCCTGGGCGACGCCGGGGTGTGCGATGGCGCCGGCGCGGACGTTCAGCGCGCGTGCCAGTGCCGGGACGGCGCGCAGCGCGGCGTCGACGCCCAGGTCGGCGAGCTGCAGCGCGTAGGAGAGTGTCGCGTTGGTCAGCGCGTGCGTCGAGGTGTGCGGGACGATCCCGGGCATGTTCGTCACACAGTAGTGCACCACCCCCTCCTCGACGTAGATCGGGTCGTCGTGCGAGGTGGGGCGCGAGGTGTCGGCCGTGCCGCCCTGGTCGATTGCGACGTCGACCAGGGCCGCGCCCCGGCGCATGCCGCGGACCGTCTGCCGCGAGAGGAGCTTGGGGGCGAGTGCGCCCGGGATGAGCACCGAGGAGACCACCAGGTCGGCGTCGAGCACCTCCTCCTCGAGGTTCGCCCGGTTCGACATGACGGTGGTGACGTGACCGCCGAGGATGTCGTGCACGTAGCGCAGGCGGGCCGGATTGACGTCCAAGATGCTCACGTCGGCACCGATGCCCACGGCCACCTGGCACGCGCTGGTGCCGGCGATGCCTGCGCCGAGGATGACCACCTTGCCGGGACGGACGCCCGAGGCCCCGGAGAGCAGGATGCCCCGCCCGCCGTTCTGGTGCTCGAGGCACCAGGCGCCCACCTGGATCGAGAGGCGCCCGGCGACCTCGCTCATCGGCGCGAGCAGCGGCAGCGAGCCGTCGTCGAGCTGCAGCGTCTCGTAGCCGAGCGCCGTGGTGCCGCTGCGCAGCAGCGCCCGGGTGAGCGCCTCGTTCGCCGCCAGGTGCAGGTAGGTGAAGAGCGTCAGGTCGGGCCGCAGCCATTCGAGCTCGGGACCGACCGGCTCCTTCACCTTGAGGATCAGCTGGCTCTCGGCCCAGAGGCGCGCGGGATCCTCGCACGGCAGGGCGCCCGCCTCGGCGTAGCGCGCATCGGAGAGGCCGGAGCCTTCGCCCGCGCCCCGCTCGACGCGCACGCGATGTCCGTGCGCGACCAGTGCCGCGACACCGGCAGGGGTCAGGGCGACGCGTCGCTCCTCGGCCTTGATCTCGCGCGGCACACCGATGTCCATGCGCCGAGTGTATCAGCTTTCGCGCCGCGGCGATGCCCGAGGGAAGCCCCCTGGACAGCCCGGGTGCCTGTGGGTATGCACGGCGGCGATGTCGGCGACGGGGAGCGATGGGGCGCGGATCATCGACGGCAAGGCGATCGCCCAGCGGGTGCGCGAGGAGGTGCGCCTGCGCGTCGCCGAGCTGCGCGCGCGCGGCGTCGAGCCCGGCCTGGCGACCGTCTTGGTGGGCGACGATCCCGGCTCGGCGATCTACGTGCGCAACAAGGGCAAGGCCTGCGAGGCGATCGGCATGGCGTCGATCGGCTACCACCTGCCGGCGACCACTGGGGAGAGCGAGCTGCTCCGCCTGGTCGACGAGCTCAACGCGCGCGCCGACGTGCACGGTATCCTCGTCCAGCTACCGCTGCCCGCGGGTCTCGACCAGAAGCGCGTGATCGAGCGCATCTCACCCGCCAAGGACGTCGACGGCCTGCATCCGGTGAGCCAGGGCCGGCTCATGGCCGGTGCTTCCGGGCTGCGCCCCTGCACCCCGCTGGGGGCGATGCGCCTGATCGCCGAGACCGGGGTCGATCCAAAGGGGGCCAACGCGGTGGTCGTCGGGCGAAGCGTGCTGGTGGGCAAGCCGGTCGCGCTGCTGCTCCTCGAGGCCCACGCCACCGTGACGCTCTGCCACACGCGCACCCGCGACCTGCCCGCGGAGGTCGCGCGCGCCGACATCCTGATCGCCGCGGCCGGCAAGGCGGGAGCGATCCGCGGCGAGTGGATCAAGCCCGGCGCCGTGGTGATCGACGTCGGGATCAACCGCACCGAGACCGGGATCGTCGGCGACGTCGAGTTCGAGGCGGCGCGCCTTCGGGCCGGCTTCTTGACGCCGGTGCCGGGCGGCGTGGGGCCGATGACGATCGCGATGCTGCTCTCCAACACCGCGCAGGCGGCGGCCGAGACCATGCGATGACGCTGCGCCGCACGCCGCTCTGGGAGCTGCACCGGGCGGCGGGGGCGCGCTTCACCGAGTTCGGTGGCTGGGAGATGCCCGTGCAGTACCGCGGCATCTTGGCCGAGCACGCTGCCGTGCGCGAGCGCGCCGGCTTGTTCGACGTCTCGCACATGGGCGAGATCGAGGTCGCCGGCCCGGGCGCGCTCGAGCTCTGCCAGCGGGTGGCGACCAACGACGCGGCCCGCCTGGCCGTCGGGCAGGCGCAGTACACGCTCTGGTGCTCGGAGAGCGGCGGGACGATCGACGACACCATCCTCTACCGGAGCGGCGAGCAGCGCTACCTGTTCTGCGTCAACGCCGGGAACGCCGAGATCTGCGCCGCCTGGATCGCCGAGCAGGCCGCCGGACGCGCTGGCGTCGCGGTGCGCGACCGCAGCGCGGAGCTCGGCTTGATCGCGCTGCAGGGGCCGCTCTCGGCCGAGGTGGTGCGCCGCGCGGGTGCCGCGGAGCTCGCCGCGCTGGCGCGCTTCGGCTGCAGAGAGGCGCGCGTGGCGGGAGTCGAATGTCTCGTGGCGCGCACCGGCTACACGGGCGAGGACGGCTTCGAGCTGTTCGTCGCGCTCGACCGAGCAGCCGAGCTCTGGCGAGCGCTGGGCGAGGCGGGCAGCGCACTCGGCGTCGAGCCGATCGGCCTGGGGGCTCGCGATACGCTGCGTCTCGAAGCGGCGCTGCCGCTCTACGGCCACGAGCTGTCGCGCGAGATCTCGCCGCTCGAGGCGGGCCTGGGCTGGGCCGTCGAGCTGGACAAGCGGGAGCTCATCGGCTCGGCGGCCCTGACCCGCGAGCGTGCCGCGGGGCCGGCGCGGCGCCTGATCGGCCTCGAGCTCGTCGATCCGGGGATCGCCCGAGCCGGGCACCCGGTGCTCGCCGACGACCAGCCCGTGGGGGCGGTCACGAGTGGCACCAAGGCACCCACGCTGGGCCGCTCGATCGCCCTTGCGCTCATCGCGCGAGAAGCGTTAGACGCTCGGCTGTCCGTGGAGGTCCGCGGACGCAGGCTCGCGGCGAAGCGCGTGCGCCTGCCGTTCTACCGGCGGCGCGGCGCGGCACAGGCGGTTGGCTGAAGATCACGACAGGACGGCCCGCATGGAGTTCCCGGAAGACCTCAAGTACACCCGCGAGCACGAGTGGCTCTCGATCGAGGGCGACGTCGTCACGGTCGGCATCACCGACCACGCCCAGCAGCAGCTGGGGGACGTCGTCTTTGTCGAGCTGCCCGCGGTCGGCGACCGCGTCGAGAAGGCGGACGCCTTCGGCGTCGTCGAGTCGACCAAGGCCGTCTCGGATGTCTATGCCCCGGTGTCGGGGGAGATCGCCGAGGTGAACGACGACCTGCCCGACAACCCCGAGCTGATCAACGAGGATCCCTACGGCGACGGCTGGATGGTCAAGATCACCGTCGGCGACCGGGCCGACCTGGACGACCTGATGACCGCCGAGGAGTACCGCCGCTACGTCGAGGAGTCGGCCGAGGAGTAGCCGCCTGCGGGGCGCCGCGGCGAGCGGGCGGCACGGCGATGGCCGGACCGCGGCGAGCGCCGGGGCCCGGCCGAGCGCGCAACCCGTCCCAGCGAGTCGAGATGGACTTCACGCCGCACACCGACGCCGATCTGCGGGCGATGCTCGCCGAGGTCGGCGCGGAGCAGATCTCCGACCTGTTCGCCCACGTGCCTGCGGCCCTGCGACAGGCCCGGGCGCTCGACGTTCCGGCAGGCCTCTCGGAGCCGGACCTGCGCGCCCGGCTGGGCGCCCTGGCCAGCCGCAATCGCGCCGAGACGCTCTCCTTCGTCGGGGCTGGTGCCTACCCGCACTTCATTCCCGCGGCGGTCGACGCGCTCGCCTCGCGGGTGGAGTTCGCCACCGCCTACACGCCCTATCAGGCCGAGGCGAGCCAGGGCACGCTGCAGGCGATCTTCGAGTTCCAGACGATCAGCTCGATCCTCCTCGGCACCGACCTGGCCAACGCGAGCATGTACGACGGCGCCTCGGCCGCCGCCGAGGCCGTGCTCATGGCGCTGCGCCTGAAGGGCGACGGGGCGGGACGCAAGCGCGTCGTCGTGGCGCGCTCGCTTCACCCGGCCGTGCGCGCGACGATCGCGACCTACGCCGGCGACCTCGACGGTGTGGAGATCGTCGAGGCGGGCTTCGACGCCAGCGGCCGGATCGACCTGGCTGCGGCCGGCAGTGCGGCTGGAGCCCTGGGGTCCGGCGTCGCGCCCGAGGCGGCGGCGAGTGGGACGGGCGACGCGATCGCGGCGGGCGCGGTGGACGCCACCGGCGACACGCCCGGCGACGGCGACGTGGCGTGCGTGGTCGTCGGCTACCCGAGCTTCTTCGGCGTGGTCGAGGACCTGCGCGCGATCGTCGCCTGGGCGCGAGCGCGCGGCGCGCTGGTGATCAGCGTGACGCTCGAGCCGCTCGCGCTGGGCTGGCTCACGGCGCCGGGCCGCTTGGACGTGGACATCGCCGTGGCGGAAGGGCAGGGCCTGGGCCTGCCGGTGAGCTTCGGCGGACCGGGCGTGGGCCTGTTCGGCACGCGGGAGCGCTTCCTGCGCTCGATGCCCGGGCGCGTGGTCGGCGAGACGGTGGACGTGCAGGGGCGGCGCGCGTTCTGCTTGACGCTTTCGACGCGCGAGCAGCACATCCGGCGCGAGAAGGCGACCTCGAACATCTGCACGAACCACAGCCTGTGCGCGCTCGCGCTGACGGTGTGCGTCTCGCTGCTCGGACCGTCCGGGCTGCGCGAGCTCGCCCGGCTCAACGCGCGCAAGCTGCGCTACGCCGTGCGCCAGCTCGCAGGCGCCGGCCTCGCCGAGCGCTTCTTAGGGCCGACGTTCAACGAGTGCGTGCTGTCGGGAGGCGAGACCGAGAAGCGCTGGGAGGCGCTGCTGCGGCGCGGGATCGTCGCAGGCCTGCCGCTGGGGCGTCACTACCCCGAGCTCGAGGGCTCGATCCTGCTCTGCGCGACCGACGTCCACCGCCGCACCGAGATCGACCGCCTGGCCGCGGAGTGGCGCGCGGCGGCACAGGACGCGAGCCTCGGCCGCGGCGTGTCGCCGGTCGCCGGGGAGCGGCCGCCGCGCAGCGGCGAGCCTTCCGGCTCCCGTGCCGACAAGCGGTCCTAGCCGATGGCCGGAGGCAGGATGTTCGACGAGCCGCTGATCTTCGAGTCGAGCGCGGCGGGCCGGCGCGGCGCTGCGCTGCCCGCGGACGACCTGCCCGCCGAGATCGAGCTGCCCGCGATCGAGCCCGAGCTCGCCCGGGCCGAGCTCGACGACCTGCCGCAGGTGTCGGAGCTCGACGTGGTGCGCCACTTCGTGCGGCTCTCGCAGTGGAACTTCTCGGTCGCGACGAACTTCTATCCGCTGGGCTCGTGTACGATGAAGTACAACCCGGCGATCAACGAGTGGGCGGCGCGCCTGCCCGGCTACACGGGCATCCACCCGTCGTGGCCCGACGCGCTCGTGCAGGGCGCGCTCGCCCTGATGCTCGAGCTCGAGCAGATGCTCGCCGAGGTGAGCGGCATGGACGCGGTCACCCTGACGCCGGCCGCGGGCGCCCAGGGCGAGCTCGTCGGCTTGAAGCTGATCCGCGCGCACCACGCGCGCAGTGGCGACCCGCGCTCCAAGGTGCTCATCCCGCAGAGCGCGCACGGTACGAACCCGGCCACCTCGGCGCTGTGCGGATACCGCGTGGTCGAGATCCCGGTCGGGCGCGACGGCCTGGTGCACCTCGCCGACGTGGCACCACAGCTCGACGCCGGCGTGGCGGCGATCATGATCACCAACCCGAACACCCTGGGGCTGTTCGAGCGCGAGGTGCGCGAGATCGCCGACGCGGTGCACGCCTGCGGCGGATTGGTCTACATCGACGGGGCGAACATGAACGCGTTGTGCGGCGTGGCGCGCCCCGGCGACATGGGCGCCGACGTCCTGCATCTGAACCTGCACAAGAGCTTCTCCACGCCGCACGGTGGGGGCGGGCCGGGTGCGGGGCCGGTGTGCGTCAAGCGAATCCTCGAGCGGTATCTTCCCGTGCCGCGCATCGTCCGGGCAGAGGGTGTCCTGCGGCTCTCCGACGACTTCCCGCACTCGATCGGCCGGGTACGCACCTTTCACGGCAACTTCGGCATGCTGGTGCGCGCCTTCGCCTACATGGTCGGCCTGGGTGGCGACGGCCTGGCGCGGATGACCGAGCGTGCCGTGCTGAACGCGAACTACCTGCGCCGCCGCCTCGAGGGCGTGCTGTCGATTGCGCAGGCCGAGCCCTGCCTGCACGAGTGCGTGTTCACGGACCAGGCGCTGGCCGGCACGGGCGTCAAGACGGTCGACCTCGCCAAGCGCCTGCTCGACTTCGGCTTCCACGCGCCGACGATCTACTTTCCCCTGGTCGTCCCGGGAGCGCTGATGATCGAGCCCACCGAGACGGAGAGCCGCGAGACGCTCGATGCGTTTGCCGCGGCCGTGACGGCGATCGT
>CAZGUU010000285.1:0-6736 GCA_964529315.1 uncultured Enterobacteriaceae bacterium | reverse complement strand
GACGCGGGCCGCCGACGCGGCGCAGGCCGCGGATCTCGTCGCCGCACGCGCCGCCGGCACTCCGGTGGCCGTGTCGCGCGCCGCTGTGATCGGCGAGCTGTACGGGGAGCTGGTGCGGCGCGGAGTGGCGCTGGTCACGACGTACGGCCCCGGCGAGCGGCCGTTTGCCGGACGCCGGCAGAGGTTCTGGCAGCTTCCCGCCCACGGCCCCCCCGCCGGCTGGAGCACGGCGCGGCTCGGCGTGGCGCCGGAGGCGCAGCGGCGCGAGGTCCTGGGCCTGCTCGGAGTGAACGCGATCTCGGCGACCAGCGGGGCGGTGCACCTGGTGGCGCACTCGGGCAACATCGCCGAGCTGCTGCGCACGGCGCGCCGCCTGGTGCTGGTCGTCGGGCTCGAGAAGATCGCCGCCGACGACGCGGCGGCAGGCCGCCAGGTCGAGGCGGTGACCGCCGCCGGCACCGACGCGGTGCTCCTCGACCTCTGCCGCACGCCTCCGGCGGGGCGCCCGCTCGAGCGCTTTCCCGTCGCGGCGGCCGAGCCGCCCGAGGTCGAGGTGGTGCTGCTCGACGGTGGCCGCGCGGCGCTCGCCGGCGGGCCGCACGAGGCGCTGCTCGCCTGCATCGGCTGCCGAGCCTGCGCGACGCGCTGCCCGACCTACCCGCTGTTTCGCGGCGAGCGCGGCTGGAGCCCGCGCGATTACCTGTGGAGCCACCTGCGCGGCGAGAACCCCTCGCTCGAGCTGTGCACCTTTTGCGGCAACTGCGAAGTCGACTGTCCGGTGGAGATCCCCCTGCCGACGATGATCGCGACCCGGCGAGCCGAGGCGATCGCGGCCCGCGGCCGCGGCGTGGCCGGCTGGAGGCGGCGCGTCGAGGGCGAGGTGGAGAGAATCGATCGGGCGTTCGCGGCCGCCGGACCGCTCGGCGCTCGGCTGCAGCACGCGCCGCTCGCCGGCCTGGTCATGGAGCGGGTGTTCGGCTTGAGCTGCGAGCGGCCGCTGCCCGCGTTTCGCAGCGACAGCTTCGAGCGCTGGCACGCGGCGCGCGGCCGGGACCCCGGCCGGCGCCGCGCCGGAGCTCGCGGATCCGCGGAGCGCGGGGCCGAGGGGTCCGGCGAGCGACCACGGCTGGTCTACTACTTCGGCTGCTTCGCGAACTGGAACGACCCGGACGTCGGACGGGCCGCGGTCGGGGTGCTCGAGGCGCTGGGCTGGGAGGTGGTCCTGCCAGCCTGGCGGTGCTGCGGCATCCCGCTCTACGCCAAGGGGGAGATCGTCGCGGCGCGCCGCCTCGCGGCGGCCAACGTGGCCTCGCTGGCGGCGCACGTCGATGCGGGAGATCTGGTGGTGACCAGCTGCCCGAGCTGCCACCTCGCCCTGGCGCGCGATTACCCGCGCCTGTTCCCCTCCGCCGAGGCGGAGCGGGTCGCGGCGCACACCCACTTCCTGTCGCGCTTCCTCCTGGAGCGCGGCGAGCTCGACGGACGCCTGGGCCGCGTGGTGGGCCGCGCCGGATACCACCTGCCGTGCCACCTGCGCGCGCTCGGCATGGAGCGCGACTCGCTCGATCTGCTCGCCCGGATAGGCGGCCTGCACGTGGCCGACCTGGGGCGGGGCTGCTGCGGCATGTCGGGGACCTTCGGCGTCGAGCGCGCACACTACGCCCAGTCGATGGAGATCGGTGCGGGGGTCTTCGCCGCGGCGAGCGAGGCCCGGCCGGAGCTGCTGCTCACCGACTGCGGCGCCTGCAAGCTGCAGCTCGAGCACGGCACGGGGCGCGTGGTCAGCCACCCCCTCGAGGTGGTCCAGTGGGCGCTGCGCGAGGCGAGCGATCACGGCGCCGTGGGCGCCGGGCCGGCGCAGCGGGAGGCGCTCGCCGACGCGACGGAGCCGAGGGCGGCGGGATGGCGCGCATGAAGATGCTGGTGGTCGACCACGCTCGCTGCACGGGCTGTCGCCTGTGCGAGATCGCCTGCTCGCTGCACCACGACGGCGTCGCGAACCCCGCGGCCGCGCGCCTGGCCGTGGTGCGCTGGGACGAGGAGGGCGTGCACGTCCCGACGGTGTGCATGCAGTGCGCCGTGGCGATGTGCGAGCAGGTCTGCCAGCCCGGCGCGATCCGCCGCGACGCCACGACCGGTGCCTTGGTGGTCGACGACGAGCGCTGCATCGGCTGCCGGATGTGCGTCGTCGGCTGCCCCTACGGCGCGATGTCGGTGCGGCCCTCAGAGCCGCAGGTGATCAAGTGCGATCTGTGCGCGGGCGACCCGCGCTGCGTGCGCTTCTGCGAGACCGGCGCGCTGCGCTTCCAGGAGCCGCAGGACGCCGCCTTCGCCAAGCGCCTGGCGACGGCCCGCACGCTGCGAGGTGAGTGATGGCGCTGTGCGGTTGGACCGGAACGATCCTCCACGTCGACCTGGGCAGCGGTGCGATCCGCGGCCGCGAGCTCGAGCCGGCCTTCGCCCGCGCCTTCCTCGGCGGGCAGGGCTTCGCGGAGAAGTTGATCTTCGATGCGCAGGACTTCTCCGACCGCGACCCGTGGAGCCCGGGCAACGTCCTGGCAATCGCCCCCGGGGCGCTCTCCGGGACGCTCACGCCGGGCTCGGGCCGCGGCACGGTCGCGGTGGGCCTCTCGCCGTCGCACCGCGGCTACCTCGACGCCAACGCCGGGGGTGGGTTCGCCTCGGAGCTCAAGTGGGCGGGCTACGACGCCATCGTGCTCACCGGGCGCGCGGCGCACCCGGTCTATCTGCGCATCGCCGACCAGGACGTGGAGCTGCGCGACGCGCGCCACCTCTGGGGCAAGCGCGTGCGTGCCACCGACCGCGCGCTGCGCGAGGAGGCCGCCCTGGGCCAGCACGCGAGCCTGATCATCGGACCCTCGGGCGAGAACCGGGTGCACGGGGCGATGCCCACCTGCGACCTCTACCGCGCACCGGCGGCCGGCTCGTCGGGCGCCGTCTTCGGCGCCAAGAACCTGAAGGCGATCGTCGTGCGCGGGACGCGCGGCGTGCGCGTGGCGAGGCCGGAGGAGGCGTTTGCCGCCTTCCAGTCGGTGTTCGACGACAACCGCTCGGACCCGCGCTTCAAGCGCTTCGGCGAGCAGGGCACGAAGTGGCTGGTCGAGCTCTCCGGCACGCTCACCTGTCAATACAACATGCAGGCGCGCGACTTCCCCTACGAGAGCTTGAGCGTCGAGCGCTTCCGGCGCGACTTCGCCACTGGCTCGAAGGCCTGCCACGCCTGCTTCCAGCACTGCGACCACCACTGGGCGATCCACGACGGGCCGTTTGCCGGCGAGCAGGGCTCGGGCGGCGAGGCGGGGACGATCATCCCGCTGGGGCCGATGTGCGGCGTGTCGGACTACGCGACCATCCTCCACCTGACCAACCTGGTGAACGATCTGGGCCTCGACAGCATCACCGTGGGCTGCGCCGTGGCCACCTCCATGCACTGGTGGCAGGAGGGGCTGCTGCTGCCGGAGGACACCGACGGCCTGCACCTTGCGTGGGGCGACGCGGCGGCCGAGGAGGAGCTGATTCTGCAGATCGCCGAGCGCCGCGGCCTGGGCGAGCTGCTCGCGGAGGGGACCTGGGCGGCCGCCACCGAGCTCGCGAGGCGCCGCGGCGTCGAGCCCGAGCGCCTCACCCTCCTGATCCGCGCCAACAAGAAGCGCCGCGAGGTGCCCGCCGACTTCCGGCCGTTGAAGGGCATGGCCTTCTCGCGCGCCATCGACATCCGCGAGTGCGACATCCTGAACACGGACACGCTGCTCGCCGAGGGCAACGTCGACTACGCCCGCTTCCGCCAGATCGGCATCCCGGAGCCGATCGCCCGGCAGTGGGCCGACTCCTACATCGTCAATCCCATGGTTTTCGACGACAAGTCGCTGGCCAAGCTCTACTCGGACAATCACGTGACGGTGTGCAACAGCCTGGGCATCTGCCAGCGCTTCACCACCTGGGCGCAGATGCGCATGGGGCTCGAGGCGATCGCGCGCTGCTTTGCCGCGGTGACTGGCATCGACGCCGACTGGGAGGAGCTGTTCCGCGCCGGGGACCGGATCCGTCAGGTGGAGCAGTCGATGGAGCTGCTGCACGGCTTCCGCAAGCAGGACGACTACCTGCCCGACCACGTCTACAACGTCGCCGTCGAGCAGGGGCGCTTCGAGGGCGCCGAGCTCGACCGCGAGGAGTTCACCCGCGAGCTGGAGAACCTCTACCACCTGCGCGGCTGGGACTCGGAGGGCCGGCCCACCGCCGCGCGCCTGCACGAGCTCGGGCTGGACGACGTCGCCGCGCGCCTGCGCGAGGCGCGGCTCCTGGGAGCCTGAGTGAAACCGGGAGGGCCGATCTCGTGAGTCGCCTGGGGTTGCGCACGCCCCTCTGCGAACGCTTCGGGATCCGCTACCCGATCCTGCTCGCCGGCATGGGGCGCATTTGCGGCCCCGAGCTCGTCGCCGCGGTTTCCAACGCGGGCGGGCTGGGGATCCTCGGCGCAGCCCCGCTTCGCCCGGACACGCTCAACGAGTGGATCGAGCGTACCCGAGCCCTGACCTCGCAGCCGTTCGGCGTCGACACGCTGCTGCCGGCCCGGGTGCCCCAGGGCGGGTCGCGGCGGACGATGAAGGAGCGCATCCCGGCGGGGCACATCCAGTGGGCGCGCGAGTTCCGCGAGCGACACGGGCTCGTTGCCCCACCCCGCGAGGCCGGCCCGGAGGCGAGGCACGGCCTCTCCCGCGAGCTCGCCTGGGAGTGGTCGCACGATTCGATGCAGCGCCAGATCGAGGTGGTGCTCGACCAGCGCGTGCCGGTCTACGCGGCGGGCTTGGGCGATCCGTCGCCGCTGGTCGAGGAGCTCCACGCCCGTGGCACTCGGGTGATCGGCATCGCGGGCAACGTCGCGCACGTGCGACGGATGTGCGCGGGCGGCGTGGACGCGGTGGTCGCCCAGGGCACGGAGGCGGGCGGGCACAACGGCCGGATCGGCACGATGGCGCTGGTGCCGCAGGCGGTGGACGCCGCGGGGGCGACACCGGTCGTCGCGGCGGGAGGCATCGCCGACGGACGCGGGCTGGTCGCGGCGCTGGCGCTCGGCGCCCAGGGCGTGTGGTGTGGCACGGTGTTCTGCGCCACGCCCGAGGCGGCGCTGTCGGGATTCCTGAAGGACGCTCTGCTCGAGAGCGACGAGGAGGGCACGGTGGTCAGCCGGGCGGTGACCGGCAAGCCGATGCGCCAGCTCAAGAACCGCTGGGTGGAGGAGTTCGAGGCTTCGGGTCTGGAGACCCTGCCGATGCCCTTCCAGATGATCTACTCCGGCCCGGTGATGGTCGCGGCCGGCGAGGCCCGGCGCCAGGACGTCTGCGCGACCGCCGCGGGGCAAGTGGTCGGCATGCTGCACGAGATGCGGCCGGCCGCGGAGGTGGTCGCCGAGATGGTCCGCCAGGCGGCCGAGCTGCTCGGTGAGGCGCCATGAGCGAGCCGCTCCTGCGACGCTGGCGCGTGCTCGACTTGACCGGCGAGTCGGGTGCCTTCTGTGGCAAGCTGCTCGGCGACCTGGGCGCCGACGTGGTGAAGGTCGAGCCGCTCGAGGGAGACCCGGCGCGCCGGCGGCCCCCGTTGCTCGACGGCCCGGCCGGTGCCTCGGTGAGCCTCGACTTCCTCGCCTTCAACACCAACAAGCGCTCGCTCGCACTCGACCTCACGCACCCCGAGGGCCGCGCCCTCCTGCTCGAGCTGGCGCGCCGCGCCGACGCCCTGATCGAGAGCTCCGTACCGGGCCGGCTGGACGAGCTCGGCCTGGGCTGGGAGGCACTGCACGAGGTGAGCCCGGGCCTGGTGCTGGCCTCGATCGCCCCGTGGGGCCAGGACGGGCCGCGCAGCCGCGACCGTTCCTGCGACCTGATCGCGATGGCGACCAGCGGCTTCATGCAGATCACCGGCGACCCCGACGGGCCGCCCACGCGCCTGGGCAACGAGCAGTCGCGCTTCGCGCCCGCGCTGTGGGCGGCGCTCGGCGTGGTCGCGGCGCTCCTGCACCGCGAGTGGCACGGGGGGCCCGGGCAGCAGATCGACGTCTCGGCGCAGGAGGCGCTGCTCGGCTTCATCCTCGAGCAGCACCCGGTGCTGTTCTGGAACGCGCGCAAGAAAAACGTCACCCGGGTCGGGCCGGTCTCGAACCTCTCGGTGCCGGCGGGGGTCTACCCCTGCGCCGACGGATGGGTGGGCATCGGCGTCTTCCAGCCCGCCGAGTGGGACGCGCTGGCCGGCTGGCTGCGCGAGGCGACCGGCCGCGAGGAGATCGCCGCCGAGTCGCTGCGCGGCGGCATCCACGCCCGTGCCCCGCACCGCGACCTGATCGAGTCGGTCCTGCTCGAGCTCACCACGCGGCACACGCGGGCCGAGCTGTTCGTCGAGGGACAGCGGCGCAACCTGGTCGTCGTGCCGGTGAACACGGTGGCCGACCTGCTGGACGACGGTGCGCTGGCGCAGGCGGGCTTCTGGCAGGAGCTCGAGCATCCGCTCGCCGGGCGGCTTCGCCACCCGCTGGGCGTGCTGGGCGGCGACGTGCCGCTTGGCCTGCGTGCCGCCCCGTTGCTCGGCGAGGCCGCCGAGGAGATCCTGTGCGGCGAGCTCGGCCTGTCCGCGGATCGCCTGGCCGAGCTGCGCCGGACCGGTGTGGTCGGTGCGCGGCCCGAGGCGCCGGCGAGCGCGGCGACGCCCGTGCAAGCGAGCTCGC
>CAZGUU010000284.1:0-6749 GCA_964529315.1 uncultured Enterobacteriaceae bacterium | reverse complement strand
CGGCACGATCTGCCGGCGGGGCTCTCCGTGGTCGGCGTCGGCCGGCGGCCCGGATGATGGGACGATTGCGTAGCCGGTCGGCCCCGTTCGTCCGGCAGGGGCAGCGCCGGAGGGCACGGGTCGGTCTGCTTGGCCACCTTCGAGCCGTCGATGAGCGGCCCCCTGCCGGGGCCAGGCGGCACACTCGGAGCCTTAGGAAGCGATTCGTGGCGACGGAGCAGCAGAGGTTGGGGCGGGCAGAGACTGGACTTGACGGTGACGGTCGGGTCGGATAGGCGGGTGAGGAACGGCCGTCTCCGGGGAGGCTCTCGGGCAGCACGAGGCCCGGATCGGGCGCGACGCTCCGAGGAGGGGGGAGCGGCCGGTCGCATCTCGTTCTTGGTCGAGCGTGCCCGAAGGAAGGGGAGGCATCGATGGCAGCCGAGACCTGGCGTCGTTCCCTGGCGCGGCCCTCGACGCGGACGGTGGCCGCGGGCATCGTCGCTGCGGCTTGCGTCCTGGGCGCGTCCGACGCGCACGCGCGCTGTCGGGCCCAGCGGCCGGCGCGGTGCTTGAAGGCGGGCGCGATCGATCCGACGTTCGGTGTCGGTGAGCAGCCGGTGTTCTACGATCTGGGCGACGGCTCGTCGCGCGGCGCGATGGACATGGCCGTGCAGCCCGACGGGCGAATCGTCATGGGCGGCAGCTCGAGCCTCGATGGCGGCAGCAACCACGACGCCACCCTGGCGCGGTTCACGGCCCAGGGGCTCCCCGATACGACGTTCGGGACGGGCGGGGTTCAGCGGCTCGATCTCGGCCCGGGCAACGCGATCGTGCAGAGCGTTGCCTTGCAGGCGGACGGGAAGATCCTCGCCGCGGGTGGCCACGACGCCGACCCCTCGCATCAGCCCGGCCAGACGACGGGCTACGTGCCAAGGACCTCGTTCCTCGCGCGATTCGACGTGGACGGGAGCCTGGATCCCTCGTTCGGTGCGGGCGGGAAGGTGGTCGTCTCGGGGGCCGGGCTCTACCGGGGCTACCAGCGGGTGCTGGTGCAGGGCGACGGGAAGATCCTGGCGATCGGGCTCGAGGCCGGCCGGCTCTTCGTCGAGCGCTACGACGCGGGCGGTGGGCTCGATCCTACGTTCGGCAGCGCCGGCGTCGCCATGGCGCTCGGCAGCGGCTTCCATGGCTGGACGCCGTACTACCGAGCGGGTGCCGTGCTGCAGGGGGATGGCAAGATCCTGATCGCCGGGACGGCGTTCGGCGTGGGAGAGCACATCAACTGCGCCCTGGCGCGCTTCGACTCGAGTGGCGCGCTCGATCCGGCCTTAGGTGGCGGAGAGCGGCTCGTCCCGCAGCAGCCCGCCGACGTCTGCAACCTCCAGGCGGTGGTGCAGCAGGCTGACGGCAAGATCCTGGCCTCCGGGGCATTCTACACGGCGGGCTCTCGCCAGGCTTTCGCCCTGATGCGCTTCGCGGCGGACGGAAGCCTCGATACCAGCTTCGGGAAGGGTGGCCGGGTGCTGACGGTCGTCGACAAGCGCCCCACCACGATCACCTCGCACGCCTTGGCTCTCCAGCCCGACGGCTTCGTGCTTCAGGCGGGCTCGGACGGTGGAGCGGTGCTCGACGTGACACGCCATCGACCGAACGGCCGGCGCGACTCGAAGTTCCGCGGCGACGGCGACGCGCCCGGCGTGGTGCGGGTGGGCGATCCGCATGCGGTCCAGACTGCCGTATTCGACGGAGCGCAGGCGGTCGTCGTCCTGCCCGAGGGTGGGATCCTCGTCGGTGGAAACCCGGGGCACCAGGGCAGCTTCGCGCTGGTGCGTCTGGTCGCGAAGCCCTGCCTCTACGATCCTCGAGGGCCGACGCTGGTCTGCGAGTAGCTCGCGAGCGAGGCCGCGCGCCACGAGCCACCTCGAGGGCGAGCGCCTGTGGGCCCGGGCGCGCGTCCGAGGCGCTGCGGCCGCGCTCACTCGACGTGAAGCGCGATCCGGAGCGCGCGCGCGAGGGCCGCGGCTCTCTCCGGCGAGAGCGAGCCCACGTAGTCGGTGAGCCGTGACTTGGCGAGGCTCACCAGCTCGTCGCAGTGGATGCTGGATTCGTGCTTCAGCCCCTCCGCGACGCCGACGTCGACCTGGGTCTCGATGCCGTCGCGGCGCGTGTAGATCGGAGCGCAGATCACCGTCGAGAAACGCGAGGCCACGAGAACCGGGCGGCTCACGACGACGAAGACGCGCGTACGCTTGGCGTCGCCGCTCGGATGCCGGACCCGGTAGAGCTCGCCGCGGTTCAAGTGTCCGTCTGGTACTCGAGGACGTCGCTCGCCTCGCGATTGAGCTCGTTGGCGAGGCGATCGATTCGCTCGCGGTCGCGCGCGTCTCGTGCCCCGCGCTCCCGCGCGGCCGCGAGATGGAGCACCGCCGCCTCGATGACGCGCGAGCGGTTTCCCCCGCGCCCGGCCAGGCGGTCGACGGCGCGTAGCGCCTCCTTCGAGAGGGTGACGGACGTCTTCACTTTCATCCTACCGGTATCCTACCCCGGAGGCGGGCGCTCGCGCAACGTCGTCGCGCACGCATGTCGTCGCGCACGCTGCCCGATGGCTTCACCGGCCGGCTGGAGGATGCTCGTCGCGGCAGCGAGGGCCGTGCGCGCGCCGTCGTGAGGGCACGGGCGGCCGCTCGGCTCAGGCCGGCCTGGTGGTGCGAAAGAGCAGGCCTCGCGCCGTGACCAGGGGTAGCTCGTTGGCGCGACGCACGCCGGGCGCAGCGCGGCAGACGAGCGGGATCGCGTTGACCGCGGGCATCGCGATGCCGACCATGCCCGAGTCCATGTGCGTCCCGATGCCTGTCGAGCCGCCGCCGCACGCAGGACGCGCTTGGGGGCGCCGCCGGCGTCGAGGCGAGATGCGGCCCGCAGGGCTCAGGCGCGTGTCGCCTGCCCCCAGAAGTTGAAGGTCATCATGCGCGGGCCAGGCAGGTAGAGGCTGTCGAGGCTGGTCAGGTCGAAGCCGGCCGAGGCGATCATTTCGGGGATCGGGCGGTTCAAGTTGCAGCCGCCGCCGATCTTGCGCCACAGCGGGTTCAGGCGGTCCTGCCAGCGGGCCACCGAGCGGTCCGGGGCGCGGCCATGCTCAGCGAACAGCAGGCGGCCGCCGGGCTCGAGCACGCGGTGGATCTCGGCCAGCGCGCGGTCGATCTCGGGGATGGTGCACAGGGTATAGGTGGTCACGACGGTGGTCACGGCGCCGTCGTCGAGCGGGATCTGCTCGGCGCCGCCGGCGACCACCTCCAGGGGGAGGCCAGCCTCGTCGGCACGGCGTGCGGTCATCGCGCGCAGCTCGGGCGAGGGCTCCAGCGCCCAGAGCTTCTCCAGCTTGCCGCGGTCGTAGAAGGCGAGGTTCAGGCCCGAGCCGACGCCCACCTCGAGCACCCGGCCGTGCGCCAGCGGCACGACCCGGGCCCGCTGGCGCATGATCGGCTTCTGGCGCATGGCGAAATCGAGCATGCGCGGCATGACGAAGCTTCGGTAGAGGCCCATGGTCGACCTTGGCGCTCGAGGCGTTGCTTGGCAAGTGGGCCGTCTACTCGGGGTGCTCCGGCGCCCGGCGGGCACGGCGGCGCGCGGCCGCCGTGGGGTCAGGCCGCGACGATCTCGGCGAAGCTCTCGCGCAGGCAGGAGAGCAGGAGCGCGGGCTCGAGCACCGCGGCCGGATCGGTGTTGACCGCGATGGTCGCCTGGTCGCAGTAGCTCAGCAGGCAGGCGTTCAGCGCCGCGCCGCCAGTCGGCGCGAACGAGTGCATCGCGTCGATGCGCGCGCCGCCGAGGAACAGCGGGAAGGGCACCCCGGGGACGTTGCTCGCTGCCAGGTCGAGGCTCTGCAGCATGGCGCCGAAGACCTGCGTGACGACGCGTGCGGGGAGGTGATCGAGCAGGTCGGCGATCGCGTCGATCAGGTGCAGCGCCGGCTCGGCCAGCTCGCCCGCCACGACGGCGCGCACCTCGCGGATCGCGTGCAGCGGCTCGCCCGTCACCACGGGGAGCGTGAAGCGCAGCGGGGCCCAGCGGTTGCCGCCCACGGCGGCGGTGTCCGCGCCGCGCAGGTTGACCGGCATGTTGATCCGCAAGCGGCTCACCGGGGCACCCAGGCGCTCGTGGTAGCGGCCGACGCCGCGGGCCACACCGGCCAGGAAGGCGTCGTTCAGCTTGCCGCCGGCGCGGTGCGCGACGTCTTTGAGCGCGGCCACGGGAACGCGAAACGAGTCGAAGTGGTAGCGCGGCGAGCGGCCGGTCATGAGCGGGCTGAACGGCCGATCCACCGGGGCGAGGAGGTGCGCGACCGATGCCAGGTCCAGCGCGACGGTCTTCACCGATCCGATCGGGTCGAGAGCGGCGCCGACCGCCGGTGCGAGCCACGAGCGCGCCTGCTCGGTGCGCCGGCGCACCTCCTCGGAGATCGAGTCCCACAGTAGGTCGCCCAGCCCCGGGTCGTGCGCCTCCTCGGCGGGCGGCGCCTCGGCGACCGCCGCGCCGCCGTCGCGCTCGGTGTCGAACAGGCTCTGCATCAGCAGCACGCCGCCCACGCCGTCGGTCAGCGAGTGGTGGATCTTGAGCAGTACCGCAGCACCGCCGTCGTCGAGGTCGTCGACCACGGTGCACTCCCAGAGCGGGCGGGCGCGGTCGAAGGCCTGCATGGCGAGCGTGGCGGCGAGGTCGAGTACCGTGCGCAGCGAGCGGTCGCCGCCGGCGCGCACGCGGCGCAGGTGGAAGTCGAGGTCGAAGCTGGGGTCGGCCGACCACAGCGGCGGCGCCAGTCGCACGGGCGGTGCCACGACGCGCTGGCGCAGGCGCGGGAAGGCGCGCGAGGCGAGCTCGAGCCGGTCGCGCAGGCGCGTCTCGTCGGGAGCGCGGTCGAGCTTCAGGACCAGGGCGACCGTCGAACGGAGCAGTGGGTTCTCCTCGATGCTCCAGGCGATCGAGTCGGCCGGGCTCATGTGCTGCGGGAAGCTCTCCTCGCGCGACGTCACCTGCTCTCCGTGTCCTGGCAGTCGCACGATGGGCGCGCCGACTCAAGCGGCCGTGCCCCGCGCCGGTGCGGCTTCTCGCGACGGGGTGCGGCTATGGTAGTGTCGCGAGCGGCCGATCGGTGCGAGCCGCGCTGCGGCCGGGAGGGGGCGTTGAGACTGCTGATGCACGTGGTGGCTCGCCGAGGGGCGGAGTCGGAGCTTGCGGAGCTCCTGTGGAACGAGGTCGCGCGGATGCGCCACGGCGGGCCGGCGGCGGTGAGCGAGGTGAACCTGCTCGAGCGGCTCCGCGGCGATCCCTTCGGCCCGGCGACGCCCTACTCGTGGACGATCGAGGCGCGCGTGGCGGGGGCTGGCGCGGAGGGGGCGCTCTGCGATCTGGTCGCGGGCATCGGCGAGCGCATGGACGAGGGCGCGTACAGCGACCTGTGTACGGCGCTCGTGGGCGAGGACTGCGTGTTCGTCGCGAGCGATCGCGCACCCGTGCGCTACCAGTACCTCATGCGCCGCCTCGGCACGCTCACCCGCGAGGCCTATCTGCGCCACTACACCGAGATCCACGCCCGCTTTGGCGTGGAGGTGCCGGGGGTCCGCGGCTACGTGCAGCTCCACGTCGACCGCGAGGCATCGCGCCGCGCATCGCGCGCGGCGGGTGTCGGGATCTGGGGCGTGGACAGCGTGTCGGAGCTGCACCTGGACTCGGTCGAGCACTTCCTCGAGCGGATCGTCACGTCGTCCATCCCCGCCGAGGCCGCGGCCGACGAGGAGACGTTCGTCGATCGCGCCCGATCGTTCGACTTCTGCTCCGCGGTGCACTGGCAGGAAACCTGAAGGAGGAGCGCCGCGGTGGCGAGCGAGCGAGAGGGGTTTCAGGAGCGATACGGGTCGTGGGCCGCGGCGTCGCGGACGTCGGGCGCCTCGAGGGAGACGTAGGCCTTGTCGGGAAACGACAGGCGACAGAGCGTCGTCTTGCCGGACTGCCGCGGTCCGGTCACGGTGACGACCGGGAGCTGCCGTGCCAGACGCTCGAGCCGCAGGCGAGCCGTGCGCGGGATCACGTCACCAGGACAACGCTCGTGGGGCTGATTCGCAATCCAATTGCGGATTAGCACCATAGGCGAGCGCTTCGCCGGAGCTCGCCTCGAGCGCGAGTGGATCCTCGAGCTGGGCGAGATCGACGAGGAGGATCCGAAGCGCCTCCCCTGAGAGCGCACGCGGTCGGCCGAAGCCGGAAGACGAGCATTCGCTTGCCGTATCGTGATCGTGTTCATGCCGGGCCGGTTGACGTTTCGCGGGGCGGTCCCGTAAGAGCGCTTGCGTGAGGAGGCGGCCGTCGTGGGTGCGGTTGCTGCTGGCGCCGTTCGTGCTCGCCACGCTCGTTGCCTGTGGCAGCCCGGGTGAGCCCCCCAAGACCGCCGGGTCGGGCTCGACCGACCCCGGACGGGCCGACGTCGACGCCTGGCTCGCGCGGCTGACCAGCTCCGACATCTACGCGCAGCAGCGCGCGGCGGCGGCGCTGGGGCGTATGGGCGCCGACGCGCTGCCCGGCCTCGGGCGAACGCTGGCCGACTCGCGCCCCGAGGTGCGTGAGCAGGTGGTCGTCGCCTTGACCGCGATCGGCTCCGCCGCCGCGCCGCAGCTCGCCATCGCGGTCACGGACGACGAGCCGTTCGTGCGCGACCGCGCGACCGACACGCTGGTCGCCCTGGGTCCCGCGGCGCTGCCCGCGTTCGACGCGGC
>CAZGUU010000283.1:0-6789 GCA_964529315.1 uncultured Enterobacteriaceae bacterium | reverse complement strand
GGCCGGAGAGGCGCTCGGGTCGCCTGGGGCGGCGCGTAAGGATCGCGGGGCGGGCGCGCCGAGCACCGGGGCCGCGAGAGGGCGCCCCCTGCCGCACTCGAGCGGGGCCCGGCGGCTGACGCGCAGCCGTGCCTGAGAGGGCCCGCAGGAAGGCCCCGACCGAGCCGGGCGGGTGCGGCGCACCGATGGGAGCGGCGGGCCCGCCTCGGCCGGAGGCCGAGGCGCGAAGCGGCAGCGTGACTCTGCAGGATGGAGCGGCCGATCCGGCGGCGAGAGGGGATTCCTGCTCCGTCTCCGAGCGGCGTGCCGCGATGGGACCGCATCCGGCGAGCGTCGTGGGATCCTTCGAGGCGCGCCTCGAGGCCGTGCCCGACTCGCCTGGCGTGTATCTGTTCAAGGACGACGCGGGCAAGGTGATCTACGTCGGCAAGGCGAAGAGCCTGCGCTCGAGGGTGTCGAGCTACTTACGGGGCGGGGATGGACGGCTCCAGGTTCGCTTCCTCGTCCAGCGGGCGGCCGACGTGGAGTGCCTGGTCACTCGAGGCGAGAAGGAGGCCTTGATCCTCGAGAACAATCTGATCAAGCAGTACCGGCCCCGCTACAACATCAGGCTCAAGGACGACAAGTCGTACGTGAGCGTCAAGATCACGACCGCGGACGCCTGGCCGCGGGTCCTGGTGACGCGCCGGATCGCCAAGGATGGAAGCCGCTACTTCGGTCCGTTCCACTCCGCCTCGGCGATCCGTGAGACGCTCGACGTGATCCGCAAGGTGTTTCCGCTGCGTACTTGCAGCGACGCGGCCTTTCGCAACCGGACACGGCCCTGCCTGGAGTACCAGATCAAGCGCTGCCTCGGACCTTGTGTCCTGCCGGTCGACCGACGCGAGTACGAGCAGCACCTGCGCGCAGTGACCCTGCTGCTCGAGGGAAGGGACGTGCAGCTGAGGGCGCTCCTCGCCGAGCGCATGCGCGCTGCAGCCGCCGAGCTCCGCTTCGAGGATGCCGCCCGCCTGCGCGACCAGGTGCGCGCCATCGAGAAGAGCAGCGAGCGCCAGCAGGCCGTCTCGCACCGCGGTGGGGATCTGGACGTGCTTGCCCTCTACCGGGAAGGCGGCTTCATCGAGGCGCAGGTCCTGATGGCGCGCAGCGGGCGCGTGGTCGCCAATCAGGCGTTCGCACTCGTCGATTGGGAGCTGCCCGACGAGGACGTGCTTGCCGGCCTGCTGACCCAGCTCTACCAGGGGGATAGACCCATCCCCGACGAGATCCTCCTGCCGAGCGAAATCGAGGATTCGGCCGCGCGGGCCGAGCTGCTGCGCGAGCGACGCGGCCGTGCGGTCGCGATCGTCGTGCCGAGACGCGGGCACAAGCTCCGGCTGGTGGAGCTGGCGCGAGCCAACGCGCGCCAGGCCTTCCGCGAGCGGCGCGACGCTCGCGAACGGCTCGCGCACACCGCCGGCGAGCTCCGGGAGCGCCTCCACCTGCGCGCTGCGCCCAGGCGCATCGAGTGCGTGGACATCTCCACGTTTCAGGGCGGCGAGACGGTGGGCTCGGTGGTCGCCTTCGACGAGGGCCGCCCCGACACGCAGCGCTACCGCCGCTATCGAGTTCGATCGGTGGTCGGCACCGACGACTTCGCCAGCATGCGGGAGGTCCTGCACAGGCGGCTCGCCGCGGGGAAGAAGGCGGGCGACTTGCCGGACCTCCTGGTCATCGACGGCGGGCGCGGCCAGCTCGGCGTCGCCGTTGCGGTATGCGCGGAGCTCGAGATCAGAGAGGTCGATCTGGTCGCCTTGGCGAAGTCGAGAACCGACCGGGATGCGCGCTCGGCGGACGTTTCACGCGTCGAGGAGCGCGTCTTCCTCCCGGGGCGAGCCAATCCGTTGGTGCTGCCGCGCAACTCGAACGCGCTCTTTCTCCTCCAGCGGATTCGTGACGAGGCCCATCGGTTCGCGATCGGCTACCACAAGAAGCTGCGTGCCCGCGCGCAGATGGCCTCGCCGCTCGACGGAATCCGTGGGGTCGGCCCGGCGCGTCGGCGAGCGCTGCTTGCGCACTTCGGAAGCCTGACGCGAGTTCGTGCCGCGGGCATCGAAGATCTCTGCCGCGTCGCGGGCGTCAGCAGGGCGATCGCGGAGGCCATCTGCGCAGCCCTGCGGACTCCGAATTGACCCGCGCGACGATACGGTGCGGGTTCCGTACCCGGACGAGTAGCGGCAGGAAGGAGGAGCCGCGGCGCGTTCTCGGGGCGCTGTCGGTGCGAATCTGGGCCGAGCCTTGTGGCCTCGGAGGGGCGAGCGGGTGCGAGCTCGGCGAGCAGGCAGGCGATGCGGGACGAGGCCACCTCGGACGCGGCCGCTGTCGGCCTTGCGGCCGCTGCCGTGGCGTTGGTGGCTCCCCGTGGCGGCGGGGGGGTTGCTCCTCGGTCAGGCGGCGCGTCTCGGCGCCCCACCCTTCGTCGCGTGGGCCTTGGCTGCGGGAGCTCTCACTGCGCCAGTCGTCGCGCTTCGCCACCGGCGATGGGGTGGCGTCGCGCTCATCGGCTCGGCTGCGACACTCGTCGGACTGCTGCAGGCCGGCTGGTACACGACGACCCGTGACGCGGCAGCGACAGAGAACGAGGACGGCGCATCGCGTCGCCTCGAGGGGCGCATCGACGCGATTCGCCTGCGGGAAGGCCGGCCGGGAGAGCGGGGGCTCCGGCTCGACCTGACCCTGACCCGAGTCGAGTCGGAGTCGGCCGAAATCCACGCCGGCGCACGGGTCCGCGTCTCGGTCTGGCGAGCGGTCGGCGAGTGGCGCGAAGGGGAGCACGTCGGCTTGACGACGGCTCTGCGGAGACCGCGTGGATTCTGCAACGCCGGTGCCGATCGGTATGCCCGCGCGCTGGGGAGAGCCGGCATCGTCGCCGTTGGCGGGGTCGCGGCGGATGCGGCGATCGACAGGCTCCCCGACCCCGTGGGGCCCACTCCGGCTCGCGGCATCTTGGCCGCGGGGCGCGGCGCCGTTGGCCGGGCGATCGGCCGGGCGCTCGGGCCGGCGGAGGCGGCGGTGCTGCGCGCTTTGGTGACGGGAGATCAGGGCGACTTGCCGGAGGCCGTTCGGCAGGCGTACTCGAGGACGGGCACCTCGCACGTGCTGTCCGTTTCGGGGCTGCACATCGCGATCGTCGCCGGTGCCGCCTACCAGACGGCGTTCCTCGGGCTCGCTCTCGTGCGGCCGATCGCCGCGCGCATGGTCGTGGCACGTCTCGCGGCGCTGGTCGCCCTCCTGCCGGCGGGGATGTATGCCGTGTTCTCGGGCGGCGCAGTGGCCACGGTTCGCTCGCTGCTCATGGCAGCAGCTTTCCTGGGCGCGATCGTGGTTCAACGCAGAGGCGATCTCGTCACGGCGATCGCGGCCTCCGCGTTGCTCATCTGCGGGTTGGACCCGGAAGCCTGTCTCGACGTCTCCTTCCAACTCTCCTTTGCGTCGGTGGTGGGGATCGTCGTCGGGATGGAGCGCTTGGCGGGCTCGCAGCTCGGCTCGTGGCTGCGCGCGGCGCCCGGTTCGGGCTTGGGCGGGCGGCTCCGGGCCAGCCTCTGGGGTGCCGTCGGTGTCTCGCTTGCCGCGGGGCTGGCCACGGCACCACTGACCGCGACCTACTTCGGCACGCTGTCGCTGATCGGTCCGGTTGCGAATCTCGTGGTCGTGCCGTTGGTCGGGTGGCTGGCGCTCTTCTGTGGCCTGGCGGGAGCCGCACTGCTCCCGCTGTGGGAGGTCGGAGCGACCCTGACCTTCGCTGCCGGAGGCGTGATGATTCGGCTCGCCAACGCGATCGTCGAATGGCTTGCGGGCCTTCCCGGCGCGGCGCTCCAGGTGGCGCCACCCTCTGGGCTCGAGAGCGGGCTCTGGACGGTCGCCATCTCCGGGTTGGCCGTGCGGGGGCGGCGGACCCGCCGAGCCCTGCTCGGCGTGGGCTTGGTGGGTGCGCTCGGTCTTCCCGTGGCGATTCGTGCCCTGGATGCCGGCGAGATGCAGATCCGCTTCCTCGACGTCGGACAAGGGGATGCGGCGATCGTCGCCTTGCCCCGGGGAGGGTCCATCTGGGTGATCGACGGCGGAGGGCTCGGCGGCGGGTACGATCCCGGCGAAGGTGTGGTCGTGCCGGCGCTTCGCGAGCACCGGGGCAGCAGAATCGCCGCCGTGGTGCTCTCGCACCCGCAGCTCGATCACTACGGGGGTCTTGCGGCCGTCGTTCGCGGGTCCTCGCCCGCGGAGCTCTGGTCGACCGGGCAGGGAGCGACGAGCGCTACCTTCGCGGGCTTCGAGAAGGCGCTGGACGCGGCCCGGGTGCGGCGGCGTGTGGCGAGCGGTCCGGCGAAGCTGCTGGTGGGCCCACAGGCCGAGATCGAGGCGCTCCACCCGCCCGCGGGGTACTCGGCGCGACGGCCGAACGATGCCTCCTTGGTCATCGCGGTGCGACATGGCGCCGTCCGCGCTCTGTTCACTGGGGACGTCGAGCTGCCCGCGGAGCAAGAGATGTTGGCGAGCGAGGTGGATCTGTGGGCGGCGATCGTGAAGGTCGCCCATCACGGAAGTCGCACTTCGAGCTCGGAGCGGTTCCTGCGAACGGTGCGTCCGGCGCTCGCCGTGGCGGGCATAGGCCTGCGAAACCGATTCCACTTCCCGGCGGCTGAAGTGCCTGCACGCTACCGCCGGCTGGGCGCAGCTTGGCTGCAGACCGATCGCGACGGGGAGGTGGCTGTAGACTCGGATGGTCAGATCGCTCGCGTGAGGACGTGCCGGTCGCTCGGGGCAAACGAAGCGACGCAAGGCGGGGTCGGAACGGAGCGCGGCGCCTCGCCGAGGCCTCCGCGGGCCCAAGGCGAGCCGTGACCGTCGAGTCCGAGGCCGGGGGCCGCCCCCTGTCCCGCGGGTGAGCGGCCGGGGCGGGTGCGGCCCTCAGTCCGTACTCGCCGCTGGAGCGCGGGTCTCTCGACGCCTTGCCTGGTCGATGTCGGCGAAGCGAAAGGAGATCTGGTAGGTGCCGTCGGCGATGGTGCTGCTGAGCGGCGAGCACCAGCGGCTGAAGACGTGCAGCATGCGGCTGTTGCGCGCCACCACCTGCGCCGTGAATCCGTCGATGTGACGCCCACGGGCGTAGCGCATCAGCAGGCGCAGCAGCGTGCTGCCGATGCCCTGGCTCTGGAAGTCGTCGTGGACCGTGAAGGCGCATTCGGCGAAGTTGGACGCGCGGTCGAGGTCGTAGCGGCCCACGGCGACCAGGAGGTCCTCGTCGCCGTGAGGACGCTCGTCCTCGGGCGTGAGGAACGCGCCGATGGCCATGCGCTCGTCGTAGTCGAGCGTGACGAAGCGCTGGATCTGCTGGGGGGAGAGCCGCTTCATGGCGGTGCCGTAGCGCAGGTGCACGGTCTCGTCCGAGTGAGAGTAGAAGAGGTCGCGCAAGGCACGCTCGTCGACCGGGCGCAAGGGCCTGTAGGTGATCCGACGGCCATCGCGAAGGCGCGCCTCGATCGTCACGTCGTCGGGATAGGGCAGGCCCACTACGGGCATCTCGATTTGAGCCGGTGTGACGTAGTGCCGCTGCTTGGCAGCACCGAGCAGCTCGCTGCGGAAGTCCGGGTGGGCGATCGAGATGAGGGCGAGGGTGCGCTCGCGAACGGTCCTTCCGTAGAGGTTGGCCACGCCGTACTCTGTGACCACGTAGTGGACGTCTCCTCGGGTCGTGACGATGCCCGCGCCTTCGCTGAGCACCGGCACGATGCGTGACAGCTCGCCGCTCTTGGCGGTCGAGCGCATGGCGATGATGGGTCGGCCGTGCTTCGAGCGCCGTGCGCCGCGCATGAAGTCCACCTGCCCGCCGATGCCGCTGAAGAACCGGTGGCCGATCGAGTCCGCACAGACCTGGCCAGTCAAATCGACCTGCAGGGCCGAATTGATCGCGATCATGTGGTCGTGCTGGGCAATGACGAACGGGTCGTTCACATAGTCCACGCCGTGGAACGCGAAGATGGGGTTGTCATCGACGTAGTCGTAGAGCCGACGACTGCCCATGCAGAACGACGAGACGATCTTGCCGGGGTGAATCGGCTTGCGTCGCCCGGTGATCACGCCAGCCTCGACGAGGTCGATGATGCCGTCGGAGAACATCTCCGTGTGCACGCCGAGGTCGTGCTTGCCGGTGAGCAGCGGAGCGAGGGCTTGCGGGATCTCGCCGATCCCGAGCTGCAGCGTGGCGCCGTCGGGGATCAACGAGGCGACATTGCGGGCGATCTCGCGGCATACGTCGTCCGTATCGCTCGGCGGCAGCTCGAGGATGGGAGTGTCCACCGCGACCGCCGCATCCAAGTCGCGGACGTGCACGAAGCTGTCCCCGTGCGTGCGGGGCATGAGAGGATTGATCTCGGCGATGACGACCTCCGCCGCCTCGAGGGCGCTGCGAACCACGTCCACGGAGATCCCCAGGCTCACGAAGCCGCTTCGGTCGGGCGTCGAAACCTGGATCAGCGCTGCATCCACCCTGCAGCGGCCGGAACGGAACAGCCCCGGGATCTCGGACAGAAAGACCGGCGTGTAGTCGGCATTGCCGGCCTGCACGGCGTCGCGGACGTTCGCGCCGATGAAGAACGCGTTGTGGCGGAACGGGCTGGGAAAACGGGTGTCGGCATAGGGCGCCACGCCGAGGGTCAGGATATGGAGGATCTCGACATCGGTGGCCTCGGGGCTCGCCGAGAGAGCCCGCACGAGGGCTTGCGGCTCGGCGCACCCCGAACCGATGAACACATG
>CAZGUU010000282.1:0-6845 GCA_964529315.1 uncultured Enterobacteriaceae bacterium | reverse complement strand
CTCGCGCCGGCCCCGGCCGGCGGAGGGGGTGCCTCCGCGACGCGGGCCGAGCGCGGGCGGCGCGTCGGCCGGCGGCGGCTCGACCGCGTCGTGATTCGCGGTGCACGCGAGAACAACTTGAAGGGCATCACCGTCGAGATCCCCTGCGGCCGACTCACCTGCGTGACCGGCGTCTCCGGCTCGGGCAAGTCGACGCTCGTCGAGCAGGTGCTCTATGCACACTACCTTCGCGATCGCGGCCAGCCCGTCGAGGCCGGGGCGTGCGACGGCATCGACGGCCTGGGCGCCTTCGACGAGGTCGTGCTCATGACCCAGGCGCCCGTGGGCCGCTCGACGCGCTCCAATGCCGTCACCTACTCGAAGGCCTACGACGAGATTCGTCGCCTGCTCGCCGCCACGCCCGCGGCTCGCCAGGCGAGGATCCCCCCGGGGCACTTCTCGTTCAACACGGCGGGCGGCCGCTGCGAGGCGTGCAGCGGGATGGGCACCGTCACGCTCGAGATGCACTTCATGGCCGACTTGACCGTGCCCTGCGATGCCTGCGGCGGGGCGCGCTTCAAGCCGGCGGTGCTCGCCGTGCGCTACCGTGGGCGCAACGTGAACGAGCTTCTGGCGATGACCATCGACGAGGCGCAGGACTTCTTCGCCGACTCGCCGCGCATCCTCTCTCGCCTGGCGGCGCTGCGCGCCGTCGGCCTGGGCTACTTGACCCTCGGGCAGCCCACCTCGACCCTCTCCGGCGGCGAGGCGCAGCGCTTGAAGCTCGCGAGCTTCGTCGACGAGGCCGAGGCGAGCGCGCGCCGCCTGCTGATCTTCGACGAGCCGACCACCGGTCTGCACTTGGCCGACGTCGCCCGACTGGTCGGCGTGCTGCGCGGCCTGGTCGAGCGTGGCCACACGGTGCTGGTCGTCGAGCACAACCTCGACTTCGTCGCCGCGGCGGATCACGTCGTCGACCTCGGCCCCGAGGGCGGCGACGCGGGCGGGCAAGTGGTCGCGCTCGGCACGCCCGCCGAGCTCGCGGCGCGCGGTGGCACGCCGACGGCGGACGCGCTGCGCGCGCTGCTCCACCCCGAGCTCGCGGTGTGCCGGGGAGCGAAGCCCGGGGCGCTCGACACGCCTTGCGCCCGGGGGTAGCAGGAAAGCGCTCGCGCACGCGCTGTCGGTCGCCGGCAGCAGGGAGTGGGGAGTGCAGGCAACGGTGGATCTCCGGCCGCAAGCCAAGGGGTCGCTCGCCGGGAGGAGATCGGCTCACGACGGGGCCCTCCCCGCGGGTCGAGGCGGCCGATGAACGGGCCGGGCGAGGTGCGTGCGCCGCAGATCGGCGACCGTCTCCTGCTGGCCCGCGAAGGCCTCGACGGCCTGCTGCAGGCGCTGCGCGACGACGGGCGCGTCCTGATCGGGCCGACGGTGCGCGACGGGGCGATCGTGCTCGCCGAGATCTCGGGTGTCGCCGACCTGCCCAGCGGATGGACGGCCGAGCAGGAGGGCGGCTCGTACCGCCTGGCGCGGCGCGCCGACCAAGCGCTGTTCGGCTACGCCGTCGGGCCGCACTCGTGGAAGCAGGTCTTCTACCCGCCGCGCCTGCGCCTGTGGCGCGCCCAGCGCGGCGAGCGGGGCTTCGCGGTCGAAGCCGAGGCGGTCGCATCGAAGCGTCTGGCGCTGATCGGCGCACGCTCGTGCGACCTGCACGCGATCGCCGTGCAGGATCGCGTGCTGCGCGACGGCGCCGCGGCCGATCCCGATTACGCCGCCCGTCGCGCGGACGCCCTCGTCGTGGCGGTGAGCTGCGCGGTCGCCGGCGGGACCTGCTTCTGCGTCTCGATGGGCACCGGCCCGCGCGCGAGCCAGGGCTTCGACCTCGCCCTGGCCGAGCTCACCGACCCCGCGCACCGCTTCGTCGTCGAGGTGGGTAGCGAGCGGGGCGCAAGCCTGCTCGCGCGCATCCCCGCGGGGCCGGCCCCCGAGGCGGACCTCGCCGCGGCCGATGCGGCGGTCGAGCGCACCGCGCGCTCGATGGGTCGCACCCTCGACACCGGAGGCATCAAGGAGCTGCTCTACGCCAGCTACGAGCACCCGCGCTGGGACGAGGTCGCGTCGCGCTGCCTCTCCTGCGCCAACTGCACCCTGGTCTGCCCGACCTGCTTCTGCTCGGCGGTGGAGGACGTGACCGACTTGACCGGCGAGACGGCGGAGCGCTGGCGCCGCTGGGATTCCTGCTTCTCCCTGGACTTCTCCTACATCCACGGCGGCAGCGTGCGCGCCACGCCGCGCGCGCGCTATCGCCAGTGGCTGACGCACAAGCTCGCCACCTGGATCGATCAGTTCGGGACGTCGGGCTGCGTGGGCTGCGGGCGCTGCATCACCTGGTGCCCGGTGGCGATCGACCTCACCGAGGAGGTCGCCGCCATCCGGTCCAGCAGGGCGCCCGGGGCCCGGGCTGCGCAGGAGGCACCGCATGGAAACCCTTGAGCGGATCCTCGCCGAGCACCCGTTCTTCGCCGGGCTCGAGCCGCGGCACCTCGCGTTGCTCGTCGGCTGCGCCTCGAACCGGCGCTTCGAGGCCGGGCAGCTCTTCTTCCACGCCGGGGCCGAGGCCAACGAGTTCTTCCTCATCAGACACGGCAAGGTCGCCCTGGAGATCGCCGCGCCGGGACGCGCGCCGATCACCATCCAGACGCTCGGCGAGGGCGAGATCCTCGGCTGGTCGTGGCTCATCCCACCGTACCACTGGATGTTCGACGCGGTGGCGATAGAGCAGACCCGCGCCGTGGCGCTCGATGGCAAGTGCCTGCGCGGCAAGTGCGAGGCCGACCACGACCTGGGCTACGAGCTGCTCAAGCGCTTCGCCCACATCATGGAGCAGCGCCTCGTGGCGGCGCGCCTGCAGATGCTCGACGTCTACGGCGATCGCTGAGCCGGGATCGAACGAGACCGATGGCCGCGCCGCCCGCAAGCCCGATGCTGCCCCGCCCGTGCTGCATCCGGCGCGTCGTCGCCGAGACGCACGACACCTTCACCTTCGAGATAGACGCCCCGGGGGCGACCTTCGAGCCCGGGCAGTTCGCCATGCTCTACGTCTTCGGCGTGGGCGAGGTGCCGATCTCGTTCAGCGGCGACCCGGGGCGCGCCGGGCGGCTGGTGCACACCACTCGCGAGGTGGGCACGGTGACGCGCGCGATGCGCGGCTTGAAGAGCGGGGCGTGGCTCGGGCTGCGCGGCCCCTACGGGCGGCCGTGGCCGCTCGAGCAGGCGCGCGGGCACGACGTCGTCCTGGTCGCGGGCGGCATCGGCCTGGCGCCGCTGCGCCCGGTGGTCTACGCGATCGCCGCGCGCCGCGCGGAGTACGGGCGGGTGGTCGTGCTCCTCGGCGCGCGCAGCCCAGCCGACGTGCTCTTTCAGCGCGAGCTCGAGCGCTGGCGCGCCGTCTCGGGCATCGAGGTGCGCGTCACGGTGGATCACGGCACGCGCACCTGGCCGGGGGACGTCGGCGTGGTGACGGATCTGATCCCGGGCGCCCCGGTGCGGCCCGAGGAGAGCGTGGCCCTGGTGTGCGGGCCCGAGGTGATGATGCGCTTTGCCGCCGCGGCGCTCGCCAGCCGCGGCGTGCGCGCCGAGCGCGTCTTCGTCTCGCTCGAGCGCAACATGAAGTGCGCCGTGGGCCTGTGCGGGCGATGCCAATTCGGGCCGGAGCTCGTCTGCCGCGACGGGCCGGTGTTCCCATACGAGCGGGTGCGCCGCCTGCTCGACCTGCGGGAGGTGTGACGGTGCGCTCGAAACGCAGGCCCAAGCTCGCCGTGTGGAAGCTCGCATCGTGCGACGGCTGCCAGCTGAGCCTCCTCGACTGCGAGGACGAGTTGCTCGCTGTCGCCGAGGCGATCGAGATCGCGCACTTCCCCGAGGCGTCGCGCGCCCGGGTGAAGGGCCCCTACGATCTCTCCCTGGTCGAGGGCTCGGTGACCACGGCGCACGACGCCGAGCGCATCCAGCAGGTGCGACGCGTCTCGAAGCGACTGGTGACGATCGGTGCCTGCGCCACCGCAGGCGGCATCCAGGCGCTGCGCAACTTCAAGGACGTGAAGGAGTTCGTCTCGATCGTCTATGCCACTCCCGACTTCATCTCGACGCTCGACCGCTCGACGCCGATCGCGGCGCACGTCTTCGTCGACTTCGAGCTGCGCGGCTGCCCGATCGACAAGCGCCAGCTCGTCGAGGTGCTCTGCGCCTTCTTGAACGGACGGCGGCCGACCATCCCGACGCACAGCGTGTGCGTCGAGTGCAAGCTGCGCGGCACGCCGTGCCTCATGGTGGCGCGTGGCACGCCCTGCCTGGGGCCGGTGACCCAGGCGGGCTGCGGCGCGCTCTGCCCGGCCTACGATCGGGGCTGCTACGCCTGCTTCGGCCCGCAGGACTCGCCCAACACGGCCTCGCTCGCCGACCGGCTCGGCCAGCTCGGCGCCACCTCGACCGACCTGGTGCGCGCGTTTCGCACCTTCAACGCCGCAGCCGAACCGTTTCGCGCGGCGAGCCGGGCGCACGAGGACGGGGCGCGATGAGCGAGAAGACGCGCACCATCGAGGTCGGCTACCTCGCGCGGGTCGAGGGCGAGGGCGGCCTCACCGTGAAGCTGCGCGGCGGCCGGGTCCAGAGCGTGCAGCTGCGCATCTTCGAGCCGCCGCGCCTGTTCGAAGCCTTGCTGCGCGGCCGGGCGTTCGGCGAGGCGCCCGACATCACGGCGCGCATCTGCGGCATCTGCCCGGTCGCCTACCAGATGAGCGCGGTGCATGCGCTCGAGGCGGCGCTCGGCGTGACCGTCGACGGCCCGCTGCGCGAGCTGCGCCGCCTGCTCTACTGCGGCGAGTGGATCGAGAGCCACACCCTGCACATCCACCTGCTGCACGCGCCGGACTTCCTCGGCCACGCCGACGCCATGGAGATGGCGCGCTACCACAAGGCCGCGGTGCAGCGCGGCCTGCAGCTCAAGAAGGTGGGCAACCAGATCCTGACGCTGCTCGGCGGGCGGGAGATCCACCCGATCAACGTGCGCGTCGGCGGCTTCTACCGGGTGCCGTCGAAGGACGAGCTCCGGCCGCTGGCCGAGCGCCTCACCTGGGCGCGCGACGCAGCGCTCGAGACGCTGCGCTGGGTCGCGGGCTTCGAGTTCCCCGATTTCGAGCGCGACTACGAGCTCGTCGCCCTGTGCCATCCCGACGAGTACGCCCTGAACGAGGGGCGGATCGTCTCGACCGGCGGTGTGGACGTCGCGGCGCGCGACTACGAGGACCACTTCGTCGAGGAGCAGGTCGAGCACTCGAGCGCGCTCCACTCGCGCCTCGACGGCCGCCGCTACCTGGTCGGGCCGCTGGCCCGCTGGGCGCTGAGCCACGATCGGCTTTCGCCGCTCGCCCTCGAGGCGGCGCGCGAGGCGCGCCTGCCCGAGGTCTGTCGCAACCCGTTTCGCAGCATCCTGGTGCGGGCCGTCGAGGTCGTCTGGGCGTGCGACGAGGCGCTGCGCATCATCGCGGCGTACGAGCCGCCGCCGCGGCCGAGCGTCGCCATCGAGCCGCGCCCCGCCGTCGGCCACGCCGCCACCGAGGCGCCGCGCGGCCTGCTCTACCACCGCTACGCGATCGACGGCGAGGGGGCGATCCAGGACGCCAAGATCGTCCCGCCCACATCGCAGAACCAGGGCACGATCGAGGAGGACCTGGCCCTGCTCGTGCCCCAGATCCTCTCCCTGTCGCGCGACGAGCTCACCTGGCGCTGCGAGCACGCGGTGCGCAACCACGACCCCTGCATCTCGTGCGCGACGCACTTCCTCACCTTGCGCATCGAGGGCGAGTGAGGCACGAGGTGCGCACGCTGGTGATCGGCCTCGGCCAGGAGGCCGCGGGCGACGACGGCGTGGGCTTGGCGGTGCTCGGGCGGCTACGCGAAATCGGGGTGCCCGGCGGCGTCGAGCTGGTCGAGGCGCGTGAGGAGAGCGACTTGATCCCGTTGCTCGGAGAGGGTGCGCCGGTGATCCTGGTCGACGCGGTGGTCGGTGGCCGGGCTGGAGAGCTGATGGACTTGACGCTCGAGGACCTCGCCGGGAGGGGCGCGGGCACCGTGTCGACGCACGGCATCGGCCTGGAGCAGGCGGTCGGTCTGGCACGCGAGCTCTCCGAGCGCTTCGCGCCGTCGATCCGCATCGTCGGCGTGGCGGTCGAGCGGCCGCACGGCCTCTCCTGCGGGCTCTCGCCAGAGGTCGCCGCCGCGGTGCCGCGCGCCGCGGAGCGCGTGCTGGCCTTGCTGGGGGCGTGATCCGGTGCACGAATCGTCGCTCGCCCGACGGATCCTGGATGCCGTGCTCGAGCGCGCGGCGCGCGAGCCGGCCGTGCGGGTACGCGTGGTGCGTGGCTGGGTGAGCGAGACCGAGGCGCTCTCGCCGGACAGCCTGGCGCTGCACTTCGCAGCGCACGCGCGCGGGACGCCGGCCGAGGGCGCGCGCCTCGAGCTCGAGTGCCTGCGGGTCGAGGCGCGCTGCGGCTCGTGCGGGCAGGTCTACGCCCCCGAGCACCACCTGCTGCTCTGCCCGGCGTGCGGCGGACAGGAGGCGGCGCTGCTCGGCCGGGTGGGCCTGGGCGTCGACGCGCTGGAGGTCGAGCCGGCGTGAAGCGCCTCGCGGTCACGGTGCACGGCGTGGTGCAGGGGGTGGGCTTCCGGCCGTTCGTGCACCGCGCCGCGACGCGACGCGGGCTCTCGGGCTGGGTGCGCAACCGCAGCGACGGCCTGTGCCTCGAGGTGCAGGGCGGCGAGGCGGCGGTACGCGACTTCGTCGAGGCGTTGCGCCGCGAGGCGCCGCC
>CAZGUU010000281.1:0-6885 GCA_964529315.1 uncultured Enterobacteriaceae bacterium | reverse complement strand
CGACGAACGGGATCACGACGGCCGCTGCGAGAAGGCACTTGTCGGGATCCGACCAGTGCCACGGGCTCCAAATCCGTCCTGGGGCGCGGCGTGACGGTGCGAGGCGATCGAGGGCTTCGAGGTTCACCTGCGGTACGACCTTATAGCGCCGGGCACGGAGGGATTCTACGCGCGGCGCGACGGCGTGCCCGGTGCCCGACTCGACATCGATGGGCCAGCTCTGGCGCGCGCGGCCGGACCATGATCCATTCGCGGCGGGGCGAGCTCTTGCGATGGACTCCCGACGAGGCCCGACATGACCGTTGCGAAGCGCGCGCTGTGCATCGCGCTGGCGCTCGCGCTGGGCTCCGTCGTGCTGCTGGGGCTGGTCTGGGCGAGTCTCGCCCTGTGGTTCGACGGTCCGGCGTGGCGGCCGCTCGCCGGGCTCCTGGCGGTCGGCTTCGCCGTCGCGGCGATCGCCCTGCCGCTGCTGGCGCGGCCGCGGCGCCGCGGCTTTGCCGCCGCAGCGCTCCTGTGGCTCGCAGTGCTCGCGTGGTGGCTGCACATCGCGCCGCGCAACGATCGCGACTGGCAGCCCGACGTCGCGCGGCTGCCCACGGTGACGCGCGAGGGCGACCGGGTCACGGTGCACGGCGTGCGCGACTTCGACTACGCCTCCGAGACCGAATTCACCGAGCGCTGGGAGGATCGGACCTACGACCTCTCGGCGGTGCGCGGTGCCGACCTGTTCCTCTCCTACTGGGGGCCGACGCTGATCGCGCACACCATCATGAGCTGGGAGTTCGACGACGGCCGCCATCTCGCCATCTCGATCGAGACGCGCAAGGAGAAGGGCGAGTCGTACTCGGCGCTGCGCGGCTTCTTCCGCCAGTACGAGCTCTACTACGTCGTGGCCGACGAGCGCGACGTGGTTCGCCTGCGCACCAGCTACCGCGGGGAGGAGGTCTTCCTCTACCGCTTGCGCGTGCCGCCCGCGCGGGCGCGCGCCGCGCTCGAGTCCTATCTCGACGAGATCGATCGGATCGCGCGTACGCCCGAGTGGTACAACGCGTTCACCCAGAACTGCACCACCACCATCCGGACGCACGTCCAGCACGCGGGGATCCACAATCCGTGGAGCTGGCGCATCCTGGCCAACGGCAAGGGCGACGAGCTGCTCTACTCGCGGGGGGCCATCGACACGAGCCTGCCATTCGCCGAGCTGCGCGCGCGCAGCGACATCACCGCCAAGGCGAAGGCCGCCGACCAGGATCCGGCTTTCTCCGCGCGGATCCGCGACGGGCTGCCGGCGCGGCCCGGAGCCCGCTGAGACCCGCCCTCCCATCTCGGGTGCGGCCCCGGTCCGGCCGAGGCCTCGCTGCGGGTCAGGCAAGGACGATCCCCGGATCGGCTAGGGGAGGTCGCGGCTCAGGGCGGGTCTGACGATCGAGGTCCAGAGGTCGTAGCCCGCGCGCGAGAGGTGCAGGCCGTCGGCGGCGAGCAGCTCGGCTCGCGGTCGCCCGGTGCCGTCGAGCATGGCCGAGGCGACGTCGAGGAAGCGTAGCGTGCTCGACCGGCGTGCCCGCTCGCGCACCAGCGCGTTGGCTCGGTCCATCTCGGGCCAGAGTGCTTCGCGGGCGAGCGATGGCTTGATCGCCAGGAAGTAGATCGGTGTTCCGGGGAGAGCGGCGGCGAGCTCCGCGGCGATGGCGTCGACTTCGTCGAGCACGCACCGTGCGGAGAGCCCGAGCCCGATGTCGTTGTCTCCCGCGTAGAGGACCACGGCGCGCGGTCGGTAGGGGATCACGATTCGGGCGAGCTCGTCGCGGACCTGGCCGAGCACCGACCCGCCGAAGCCACGGTTCAACACGTGGAGCGGCGCCATGTCCTCGACCAGCGTCGTCCAGAAGAAGACGCTCGAGCTACCCGTGAACACGATCGCGCCGGGTGCAGGGGGCGCCTCGGCGTCGGCCTGCTCGTAGCCGTGGATGGTCGTCTCCCAGAAGCCCGGCGCGGCGGTCGCCGGCGGCCAGTCGCTCGGGCGCGTACAGGCGGATCCGGCGACCGAGCCGATCCCCCCTCGATCGCCGCAGGCGGCGGCCAGGGTGGTCGCCGTGGCGAGCGCGAGCGCCGCTTGCGCACTGCTCCGCCATCGCCCCCGTCCGCGTCGTCTCGGCGAGGCCATGCGCCTTGGTGCCAGGGGACGACCGCCTTCGCAATGGCGGGGCGGGGCCCCCGCGAAGGGGCTGGGGCCGGGAGCCGGGGCTCCGACGGAAGAGTGGGGTATTGCGCAGGAGTCGAGACCCGTGGTAGCAGCGGAGAAACAAATTTTCAGACTGTCGCCGTCGGGCGGCGGTCGAGGAGGAGAGGCTCTCATGAAGCGCACGTGCTCCCTCGGATTGGCGGCCCCTTTCGCGCTGGCGATCGCGACGTTGGTGGCCGGCGCAGCGCCATCGTACGCCAAGTCTGCCTGCACGACCCTGCAAAACGGGACGCTGACGTACTCGACCGCTCACTACCTCTATCCGCAGCCGATTCCGCTGGGCTTCGACGCCTACGGCTACAACTACCAGGCGCACATGTTCAGCGGCTCGTACGCCAACGCGTATCTGGGCGGGTACGGGTATCCGCCGTACACCGGTGACGACGCTGCCTACCTGGCGGCCAACCCCAGCGCCGCGTCGAGCTGGGTCTGGCCGTACCGAAACGACCAGCTGATGATGAAGTGGAACGGCGCCTGGATCTCCAACAAGGACTGCAGCGGCGACGGCAAGCTGGACCGCTACTACGGGTTCCCGTCGTACGTGGGCTCGGGCGCATGGCTCACCAACCACATGTGGGGCGAGTACGAGCTGGACGGCGACACCTGCACCTGGGACTACTTCACCAAGATCGTCGCCGCGCCGTCGGACGCGACGAAGGTGGCGGGGATCTGGTACGCGGCGGACGGCACCGAGATCGGCCCGGACATCTGGGGCGCGTTCGCCACGATCCAGAGCGTGTACAACGATCCCTGCGCGGGAGTGACCGGCCTCGAGTATCTGAGCCCGGACCACGGCGGATTTGGCGGCTGGTAGCCCGGAAGTCGAGGCATCGAGCGACGAGCGAGGAGCCTGGGCGATCCAGGCTCCTTCGCACCGCGGCAGCGACGGATTCGTCGGGAGGGCAGGAGGCTCCGGGCCGGTGGAGCCGGAGCCGCTTCGTTCGATGGTGCGCCGGCGAGAAGCAGCCCTTGCACATGACGTCGGGGCGACCGGAAGGAGATCGCGTGGGCTCGCCCCCTGGGTCGCCGCTACCCCGCCCTGCTGCCTTGCAGCGTCGCGGCCAGCTCCCGCAGCAAGGCTGCGCCGTCGCCGCGCCAGGCGCTGCCGTGCATACAGGCGAGCGTGGCCGGCTCCTCGCGTGCGAGCCGCTCCAGCGCCGCGGTGGTGTCGGGGGCGTGGGCAAAGTAATCCAGCGGCGCGCGGAAGGCTTCGCTCGGCGCCAGGATGTCGGACTCCGTGAGCGGCGCTCCGCCTGCGCCGCCCTGGGTGAAGAGGTCGCCGCAGAGCAGCGTACGGGTGCTGCTCTCCATCATCAGGCCGCAGTCCCAGCCGTGCGGCATGTGGGGCGTGTCGAGCCAGCGCACGGCGTGCCGGCCCAGCGACAGGATCTCGCCGTCGGCCAGCGCTCGCGCCGGGCGATCGGCGACGTCGTCGATCGATACCATTGCGGCGATGCGGCCGCAGACCGGCTCCGCCCGCGGTGCACGTGCGAGCCATTCGTTGAGCGCGCCGCACTCGTCGGCCTCGAAGTGGGAGAGTCCGACGTAGCGCAGCCGCTCGACCGGCATCACGGCGGCCATGGCCTCCACCACCAGTGGGAACATCCGCCGCGGGCCGGTGTGGAAGAGCAGGGGCGCGTCGTCGACCAGCAGATACTGGTTGAAGGTGAACTGGCCCACGCCGCCGGGGAGGGTGACCGGCGTGTCGATGCGGTAGATGCCGTCGGCGATCTCGTGGACGTTGGTGCCCGAAACCGTGTTCGTGATCATCGCTGCCTCCTTTGCGGGTTGCGGCCCAGGGCGGACCGGTCTGCGTCGAGATGCCTGGACGCGTGACGGCTTGCCTTTCGCGGCCGGAGAGACGTGTCCCGGCGGCGGCGCAAGGTTCCCGCTCTGCGAGCGTATCAGCGCTCGCGGCGTGTTGCGCGCGGCAGCCGCCTTTACCCACCGCTCTCGCGTGCTATACGGCCACCGCCCAACCAGGCGCCCGGGGCCTTCTCGCCGTCCCCGAGCGCGCGGGCACTGCACCCATGAACAAGCGCATGACGACCAGCGACGTGGTCGCCGAGCTCCGCGACGGCATGACCATCGGCATCGGCGGCTGGGGGGCGCGGCGCAAGCCGATGGCCCTGGTGCGAGAGATCGTCCGCTCGCCGCTGCGCGACCTGACGATCGTCTCCTACGGCGGGCCGGACGTCGGCATGCTGTGCGCCGCGGGCAAGGTGCGCAAGCTGGTCTTCGGCTTCGTCTCGCTCGACCTGATCGCGCTCGACCCCTACTTCCGCCACGCGCGCCAGTCGGGGACCCTGCCCGAGGTCATGGAGCTCGACGAGGGCATGCTGCAGTGGGGCCTGCGCGCGGCGATGATCCGCGTGCCCTTCCTGCCCACCCGCGCGGGCCTGGCCTGCGACGTCGAGCGGCTGAACCCTGCCTTGAAGCGCGTGACCTCGCCTTACGACGACGGCGAGGTGCTGCTCGCCATGCCTGCCCTGAATCTCGACGCCGCCCTGGTGCACGTCGACCAGGCAGACGAGCGCGGCAACGGACAGGTGCTCGGGCCCGATCCCTACTTCGACGACCTCTTCTGCGGCGCGGCCAAGCGCCGCTACGTGAGCTGCGAGCGGATCGTCGAGACGGCTCGCCTCTTCGAGTCGGGCTGCATCCACTCGATGCTGCTCAATCGCACGCTGGTCGACGGCGTCGTCGAGGCGCCCTTCGGCGCGCACCCGACCGCCTGCGTGCCGCAATACGGCATCGACCTCGAGCACCTCGAGGCCTACGTCGCGGCCGCGGGCGAGCCCGAGGGGTGGCCGAAGTACCGCGCTGCCTTCGTCGACGTCGACCAGAAGCGCTACGTCGAGGCGGTGGGCGGCGCGGCGCGTATCGCGGCGATCCCGGCGCCGGTTTTCTGAGCGAGGCCATGAGCGAGTCGAAGACCAGCGCGGAGTACACGCTCGCGGAGCTGTGCATCGCCGCCGCCGCCGAGGCGTGGCGCGGCGACGGCGAGGTGCTGGCCTCGGGCATGGGGCTGGTGCCACGGATCGCCGCCGGGCTGGCTCGCCTGACCTTCAGCCCCGACCTGCTGCTCAACGACGCCGAGTGCACGCTGGTCTCGGAGCCGATCCCAGTCGGGCCGCGCGGCGACTACCGGCCGAAGGTCGAGGGCTGGCTGCCGTTCCGCCAGGTTTTCGACCTCCTGTGGAGCGGCAAGCGCCACGCGATGACCATGCCGACGCAGATCGACCGCTTCGGCTGCATCAACATCAGCGTGATCGGCGATCACGCCAAGCCCAAGGCGCAGCTGCTCGGCGTGCGCGGCATTCCGGGCAACACGATCAACCACCCGTGCAGCTTCTTCGTCCCCAACCACACGCCGCGCTCGTTCGTCGAGCGCGTCGACATGGCCTCGGGCGTGGGCTACGACCCGGCCCGCTGGGCGCCCGGCCTGCGGCACGACTTCCACGAGCTGCGCCTGGTGGTCACCAACCTGGCGGTGCTCGACTTCGGCGGCCCGGAGCACACCATGCGCCTGCGCTCGGTCCACCCCGGCGTGACCATCGAGCGGGTGCGCGAGCAGACAGGCTTTGCGCTGGCGATGGCCGAGCACGTGGGCGAGACGCCGGCGCCCGGCGCCGAGCAGCTTCGCCTGATCCGCGAGGTGCTCGACCCGCGCGACCTGCGCGCCTCGGCGCTCGGCTGAGCGAGGCGCCGCAGCGCAGCGATGCCCTCGACGATGCCCTCGACCCTGCACACCAGGCTCTGCGCGACCTTCGGCGTTCGCCACCCGATCATCCAGACGGCCATGGGCTGGGTGGCCACGCCCGAGCTCGTGGCGGGCACGGCGAACGCGGGCGGGATGGGCTTTCTCGCCGTGGCGACGCTGCGCCCCGAGGAGGCGGAGCGCGCGATCGTGCGCACCAAGGAGCTCACCGGCCAGCCCTTCGGCGTGAACTTCCTCATGGAGCAGCCGGGCGCGGCGCGGATCGTCGATGCGATCGTCCGCCACCGCGTGCGCGCCGCGAGCTACAGCCGCTCGCCCAACGCGAGGTTCATCGAGCGCTTCAAGGCGGCGGGCATCCTGTGCGTGCCGACGGTCGGCGCGCCGCGCCACGCCGAGAAGGCGGTCAAGCTGGGCGCCGACGTGATCGTCTGCCAGGGCGGAGAGGGCGGCGGCCACACGGGCTCGATCCCGACCACGCTGCTCCTGCCGCAGGTGCTGGACGCGGTCGACGTGCCGGTCGCCGCGGCGGGAGGCTTCTACGACGGCCGCGGCCTGGCCGCGGCGCTCGCCTTCGGCGCCGACGGGATCGCCATGGGAACGCGCTTCCTGCTCACCGCCGAGAGCCCGGTGCCGCGCGCGACGCTCGAGCGCTACTTCGCCGCCAAGGTGGACGAGATCCGCATCACCACCGAGGTCGACGGCATGCCGCAGCGGGTGATCGTCAACGAGTTCGTCGCCCGCCTGGAGTCGGGCAGCGCGCTCGGCCGCCTGGTGCGCGCGCTGCGCAGCGCGCTCGCCTACCGCAAGCTGAGCGGCGCCAAGCTCGGCGAGCTGGTCTCGGCCGCGCTGTCCATGCGCCGCGAGGAGAAGCTCACGCGCACGCAGACGCTGCTGGTCTCTGCCGCGCTGGGCGCCGCCGGCA
>CAZGUU010000280.1:0-7025 GCA_964529315.1 uncultured Enterobacteriaceae bacterium | reverse complement strand
GTCGCGGCGGACCACAGGCACCCTGGGCCTGTCCGGGGATTCCTGCTCACGCTCTCAGCGCTCCAGCCGCGCGGATCGTCGCGAAACGCCTGCTCCCAGCGCTCGATCCGCTCGTGCAACCGCGCGGCCTCCTCGGGGTGGCGCTCCACCACGTTGTAGGATTCGTCCGGGTCGCCGACCACGTCGTAGAGCAGCGGGAAGCTGGCGAGCAGCGGCACCGTGCGGCCCGTCCTCGGATCGTGGTGGCGATAGGCCATCGCAGCGCGTCCCGTCCAGGTGTTCGGCTTGTCGAGCGGCGTGGGCCAGACGTACTCGTTCACGAAGCGGTAGTACTTGAAGCGGCCCGCGCGCACGCCGTCGATCGCGTTGGCGTTGAAGAAGAAGAGCGCCTCGTGCGGGCTCTCGTCGCTGCGCCCCGAGAGCAGCGGCCACAGGTCGCGGCCGTCGATCACGCGGTCGCTCGGCAGCTCGAGCCCGGCCAGCGCGAGCAGCGTCGGGAAGAGGTCGAAGTTCATCGCCGGTGCGTCCACGCTTCTTCCCGCCGGAAGCGTTCCCGGCCAGGCGGCGAGCATCGGCACGCGCTGTCCGCCTTCGAGCGGCTGGCCCTTGCGCCCGCGCAGGCCTCCTGGGCTGCCCTGGTGCCAGGGCCCGTTGTCGCTGGTGAAGACGACCAGCGTGCGCTCGCGCAGGCCGCGCTCCTCGAGCGCCTTCAGGAGCTCGCCGACGCTCGCGTCGAGCTCCTCGACCGAGTCGCCATAGGGCCCGGCCGCCGAGCGGCCTGCGAAGCCCGGCGCGGGGACGAGCGGCGTGTGCACGTTCTTGTGCGCGACGTAGAGGAAGAACGGTCGGTCGCGGCTGCGGTCGATGAAGCCGATCGCCTCACGGGTCAGGCGCGCGGTCAGGTCTTCCTGCGCCAAGCCCAGGTCCGCCTCGACGCGCTGCTCGCCCTGCCAGTAGGAGTAGGGGAACTCGTCGTTCGAGTGGGGGAAGCCGGCGAAGAAGTCGAACCCGTGGCGCAGCGGGTGGTACTGCGGGTAGCCGTCGAAGTCGCCGAGGTGCCACTTGCCCACCATGCCAGTCGCGTAGCCCGCGAGCCGCAAGGCCTCGGGCAGCGTGATCTCGGAGTCCGGCAGGCCCGCCACCGCAGACTCCCCCGCCTGGGCGAGGTCGCTCGCCCCCATGCGCGCCGCCGCGCGGCCGACCAGCCGGGTGAGCCGGCGGCCGACGTCGTCGCCGGCGGGATGGATCGGGAAGGTGATCCCCGAGCGCAGCGGGTAGCGGCCGGTGAGCAGCCCGGCGCGCGAGGGGGAGCAGTAGACGCCGCTCGCGTAGAAGCCGGTGAAGCGCACCCCCTCGGCTGCCAGCCGGTCGAGGCTCGGCGTGCGCAGCAGGTCGTTGCCGTACGGGCGGGTGTCGCCGTAGCCCAGGTCGTCGGCGAGGATGACGACGACGTTGGGCCGCGGCGGCGCCGCGCCCTGCTTGGGCTGGACGACCCGCTCGACCGGCTGGGCGTCCTTGGCCGCGTCGTCGTACGCGGAGAGATCGAGCGCGATCTCGCCGAGCGGCGGCTCGCGGCGCGAAAGGAGCACGGCTGCGGCGAGCGCGGCCAGCGCCGCCAGGGCAACGAGCTTCTTCAAGGGTTTCCTCCTGCGGTGCGGCCCCGGGCTCGGTCAAGCATCGATCTGCACCACGTTGAGCGATACCTCGCCGAGCGCCGCGCGGGCCACGTCGACCAGGTGCTCGTGGTGCGTGAAGAACAGGACCTGCGTGCGCTTCGCGAGCTCCGCCAGGACGCGGAAGCCCGCTGCGGCCCGCCGGTCGTCGAAGTGGACGAGCAGGTCGTCGGCAACGAACGGAAGCGGCGGGCGGGCCTCGAGATGGGCCTCGAGCGCGGCCACGCGCAGGGCGAGATAGAGCTGGTCCGCCGTTCCGGTGCTCAGGCCGTCGATCGCGACCCTCTCGTCGCTCGAGGCCCGCACGCCGACGAGCTGGGGCGTGTCCTTCTCGTCGAGCTCGACCTCGAGCCGGCCGAACTCGCCGAGGGTGAGCGTGGCGAAGATGGCGCCCGCCCGCTCGAGGAGCGGTCCCTGCTGCTTGCGGCGGAAGCGGTCGATCGCCCAGCGCAGCGTCCGGGCGGCGGTGCGCAGGCGGATCCACCGCTCGACGGCCGCCTCCATGGTGGCGAGCGCCTGCTGTTTGTCCGCGGCGGCAGCGGCGGCCTGCGCCGCGCCGGCGATGGCGGCGAGCGCATCCCTCTTCTTCTCCTCGTCGACGGCCAGCTCCTGGCGGCGTTGCGCGAGCGCCCCGACACCGACCTCTGCCTGCGCGAGGCGGGCCGCGAGCGTCTCTCGGTCCGCGGCTCGCACCTCGGCCTCCAGATCGAGCAAGGCGAGCCCGTCGCCGCCGCGGTGCAGCTCCTGCGCGCGGGCCTCCTCCCTCGCCTCCAGATCGCGCAGGCGGTCCGAAGCCTCGATCAGCTCCGCCAGGGCCTCGGCGGCATCCACGCCTGCGAGCTCGAGCAGCGGCCGTAGCCGCGCCGCCGCCTCCGCCAGATCCTTCCTTGCAGCGCCGAGCCGTGCTTCGAGGTCCCCGGCCTCGGCGGCGGCCCTGCGGCGCGTCTCGGCGAGCCTCTTCGCCTCGGCCAGACGCTCGCCGAGCGCGCTGGCGATGCTCTCCGGCGCACGGTCCTCGAGGTCGGCCGCGACGGATCGGGCCAGCGCCCGGGCCTCGTGATGCAGCGCATCGAGGTCGCGCTGCATCGCCCCGATGCGCTTCTCTCGCAGGTCGGCGGCCTGGGCGAGCGCCCCTTCGATCGCTTGCAACGTCTCGACGACCGCCCTGGCTTCGCTCGGATGGAGCTCGGCCGGCAGTGCGGCTTCCTCCATCGCCGCCCTCCAGGTGCGCTCGCACTCCTCCAATCCCTCGCGGCCCTCGCGCGCCCGGCGCAGCTTCTCGGTCTGCTCCCTCACGTCGCGCTCCGCGCCCTGGCGCTCCCTCTCCAGGCCCTCGCGGCGCACACGAGCTTCCTCGAACGACTGGACCAGATCCTCGGCTCGGGCGAGCAGCGCATCGAAGGACGCCCCCTCGAGGCCGGATGCCGGCTGCGCCGCCGGCGCGAGCGCGGCGCGAAGCGCGCGCGCGACCTCGCCGACCTCCGCTCGATGCCGGCCGAGGTCCTCCTCGGCCTGCCGCCGGACCTCGAGCGCCTCGAGCGCGGCCTCGCGCTTGGGAATCCAGGCGTCGAGCTCCTCGGGCGCAAGGCGCGGGAGCCCGGCACCCGTCACCAGCTCGCTCCACGCACGGAGCTTCTCCTCGTGCTCCCCGCCGACGTCGGCGAGGCGCCGCTCGAGCTGCTCGATCTCCAGATCGAGCACCTCCCGCTCGCGGCGCGCAGCGACCAGCTCGGCCCACGCCCCCGCGACCTCCGTGCGCCGGTCGGCGAGCCGGTCGGCCTCTCGCGAGCGCTCCTCGAAGGAACCGGCGAGCCGCGACGGGTCCACCGTGGCGACCGGCGCGAGGATCTGGCTCCGGGCGGCCCGCCAGGCCTCGTCACGCAGGGCGCGCGCGGCCGCGACGTGCTCCGGGCCGACCGGGTCTTCGTCGCGGACGACCTGCTCTTCGCGCAGCCTGGCCCGCTCGCGGGCGGCGGCCTTCTGTGCGTGCTCTTGGGAGAGCTCGCGGCGACGAGCTGCGAGCGTGGCCAGGGCTCTTGCGAGCCCGCTGGCCGCGGCGCGGTCCGGGGGAGCGGCCCGCTCCAGGGCCGGCCCGTCGCCCGCCCACGGCGCGAGCGCGGCGAGCTGTCGCCCGCCGGTGCGCGCAGCCTTGGCGAGCTTGGCCTCGAGCTCCGCCGAGCGCTTCGCCACGTCGCCCAAGCTGCGCGCGCGCGCAACCGCATCGCGCAGCGCCGCCGGCGGCTCCTCCGCCGAGATCGCCTCGATCTCGTGGAGCAGATCCTCTCGCCGAGCGGAGGCCTTTCCGAGCGCCTCCTCGGCGGCCTCCACGCGGGTCTTCGCCTGCGGCCAGGTCTCGCGCACCCCGTCGATACGCGCCACGACGAGCTTGGACGGCATCCGCGCGGCGATCTCCTCGGCGCAGCCGTACCTCCAGCCGAGCGAGGCCGCCTCGCGCATCGCCTCGGCCTCGCGCGCCCGGAGCTCGGCCGTGCGCTTGGCGATGTCGGCCGGGTAGGCGGAGACCTGCGCCTGCCGCCCGACGAGCGCCGACACGGCGTCGGCACGCGCGAGGATCTCCTCGTCGACGGCGATGTGATCGCGCTCGGAGACGGCTGCGGCGAGCTCCTCGGTGAGGGATCGCAGCCTCTGCTCGGCCAGCGCGATCGCGGTGGTCGCCTCGTGCCAGGTCCGCCGGGCGTCTTCCGGCAGGCGATGCGTCCCCGCCAGGTGCTCGAGCTCGCCGCGCAGCCGGACGAGATCGTCGAGCGCGGGTGCTACGCGCTGCACGCGGGCGAGCGCGGCCCGCTCGCGCTCCCGCTCCAGGTGCTCCTGCTTCGCCCGCTCGAGCGCACTCGTCGCCGCCTCGAGATCCGCTCGAGCCTGCTGCCACTGGCGAGCGCGCACCTGCGATTCGGCGATCGTCCGGTCGGCCGCCTCCATCTCCTCCTCGGCCCTGTAGTACGCGCGGTCCTTGGCCTTGCGCGGCGCCCAGAGCGCTTTCGCCTCCTCTTCCAGCGCTGCCAGCGCCTCGCCGAACGCGCTCGAGCCGGCGCTCGCCTGGAAGAGCATGCGCCCGAGATCGCCCTTGGCATCGAGCATCGCGCTCGCCCCCTCGGCCAGCGCCGGCTGATCGAGGCTGAACATGCGCTCGAAGTAGGCCCGGTCCGCGCCGCCGAGCATGGGCGCGAGGCGCGCATCGCCGATCGGCCGCTCGTCGGGGCCGAGGAGCGTGTCCTTGTTGCCCTTGCGCCGTCGCAGGCTGACCGTCTCGCCAACGTGCTCGATCTCGGCGCCCACGCGAAGCGCCCGTTGCTCGTGCAGGAACGCCCAGCGCGTCTTCGCCGCGAAGCCGAACAGCAGGTCGGAGAGCGCGGCCCGCGCGGTGGACTTTCCCGACTCGTTCGGCCCGACGATCAGGTGCAGGTCGGGCTCGCGGACGGGCAGGTCGACCACTCGATCCGAGAAGTGGCCGTAGCGCAGAAGCTCGAGCCGGCGAAGCCTCATCGCTGCTTCCCTCGACCGTCCTGGGCCTCGGTGCAGGCGAGCACGGAGGGGACGACGGAGCGCACCAGCTCGGCGAGCCGGCCCTGCCGCAGAGCCTCGACCTCGGGCGAGTCCGACTTCTGGATGTCGGGCGGCAGCCTTGCGAGCATCGGCTCGAGCTCGGCGCGTAGCTCCTCGAGGAGCTCCGCATCCTCGGGGGCGAGGCGCAGCAGCTCGGCGAGCTCTGCGACGGCGTCGCCGCGCGCGGCGAGGGCCGCATCGTCGAGCGCGGGCTCCGTTTCGAGGGCGATCTTCTCGACCCAGATGCGCCCCTCGCCCTGCTGCGCCGCCACGGCCTGGATCTCGGCGCGCAGGTGCGCCGCGTCCGCGAACAGCTCGGCGTGCGCGCCGGATCGACCCGCGAGCGTGATCCGCGCCGCAACCGGGCGCCCCTCGGCCGACTCGACGCGGCCGCCGAGCGCCTGCGCGACGCGCGAGAGGACGTCGTCGAGGTGCGCGCAGCCGCCCGCATCCACCACGACGTGCTCCCAGCGCAGCACGTCGACGACGATCCGCTCGACCTCGCGGATCCGGCCGCCTTCGGCCGTGACCAGCACCGCGCCCCGGGGGCCGGTCTCGCGGGCGTGGCGGCCCTGCAGGTTGCCGGGGAAGACGATCCACGGATCGGTCGCGACGACGGCGTGCTCGTGCACGTGGCCGAGCGCCCAGTACTGGTACCCCTTGGCGCGCAGCTCCCCGACCGAGCACGGCGCATAGCTCGCGTGCGCGGCGTGGCCCTCGAGCGCCGTGTGCAGGACCCCGACGTTCAGCCACCCGTCCACCGGCTCCGGGTACTCGCGCGCGAGGTTGGCCGTGGTCTCGTGCGTCGCGAAGCTCTGGCCGTGCAGGGCCACGGCGTGCTCCTCGAGGCGGACCGTCTCGGGACGGCGCGTCGCGAAGGTGTGCACGCCGGCCGGGAGCCGGAGCGGCCGGGTGATCTCGCTCTCCGCGTCGTGGTTGCCGCGCAGCAGGAAGACGCGGATGCCCGCCGCGGCGAGCCGCGCCGCCTGCTGGACGAAGTAGAGGCCGGTGTTGAAGTCGCGCCAGGTGCCGTCGTAGACGTCGCCCGCGATCACGACGAAGGCGACCTCCTCCTCGAGCGCGCGGTCGACCAGGCTCGCGAGCGCGGTGCGCGTCGCCGTGCGCAGGAGATCGACCGGGGCACCGGGGTATGCGGCGAGCCCGCGGAGCGGGCTGTCGAGGTGGATGTCGGCGGCGTGGATGAAGCGGACGGTCATCGGAGCCTCGCGCGTGTCCGGCAGTGCGACCGGTAGCTCAGGGGAGGCGGCCGGGCAGGTGGGGATGCACCGTGTGCTCGTAGAGGCGGAGCATCCGCCACGAGAGCGCGGGATCGATCCCCGCCAGCAGGGGGTTCAGGTACAGCACGCTGTGCTCGCCCAGCGAGCCGGCGAGCTCGAGCGTCTGCTCGGGCGTGAGCACCCGGTACGCCGGACTCTGGCGGATCGTCTCGGCTGTCATCCCGCCGGCGTAGGGCCCGGCAGGCAGGCCGTAGGCCTCGGTCGTCCAGCGGCCGTAGGAGTCGAGCTGGTGCAGCACGTGCGGCAGCACGCGCGCCCAGTCCCGCTCCGGCTCCTCGCTCACCCATAGGAAGATCGGCCCCTGCGCCGGGTACGGACCGGGGTCGGGCTTGCCGATCCTCGTGCACTCGGCGCGGTAGGGCTCCCACAGGCTCGGCTCGAGCGGCGGGAACCAGCCGTCGGCGTTGTGCGCGGCGCGGCGCGCGCCGGCCGCGGTCGCGCCGCCGATCAGAATCGGCGGCGGCGGCTCCGGCCGCGGCGTCACGCGGCA
>CAZGUU010000279.1:0-7050 GCA_964529315.1 uncultured Enterobacteriaceae bacterium | reverse complement strand
GTGCCTCGGCCGCGACGCGCGCCGGGGTGACCGCGCTCTGGATCAGCTCGGGGACGGCCGCCTTGCCCAGGATCAGGTTGGGCATGCCGATGAAGGGTACGCGCACCAGCAGGCGCGCCAGGGCGTAGGTGAAGCTCGACAGCCGGTAGGCGATGACCATCGGGCGCTCGAGCAGCGCGGTCTCCAGGGTGGCGCTCCCCGAGGCGACCAGCACCAGGTCGGCCGCCGCGATCAGGTCGTAGGTCTCGCCGCACACCACGGGCGTCGAGCCGCACATCGGCTCGACCAGCGCGCGCAGGCCCTCGTGGGCCAGCGCCACGACGGCGTCGACCTCGAGCGACGCCCGCAGCACGTCGATCGAGCGCAGCAGGATGGGAAGCAGGGAGCGCACCTCCGCAGGTCGACTGCCGGGCAGCAGCGCGACCAGCGGACGGGACCCGTCGATGCGGTGGCGCGAGCGGGTCTCGGCCGCCGCTCGCGTGGCGCGCACCGTCTCGAGCGCCGGGTGGCCGACGAAATCGACCCGGGTGAGCCCGCGGTAGAGCTCGGCCTCGAAGGGGAAGACCACCGCCAGGCGGTCGACGCGCCGGGCCAGGGTGCGCACCCGGTAGCGCCGCCAGGCCCAGACCTGCGGGCTCACGTAGTAGAGCACCGGCACCCCGGCGCGCCGCGCCACCCGCGCCAGGCGCAGGTTGAAGTCGGGGAAGTCGATCAGCACGACCAGGTCGGGCCGTGGTGGGCCGGCGATCGCTTCGCTCACCCGGCGGTAGGAGCGCAGCACCGAGCCCAGCCGCGCGAGCACCTCGGTGAAGCCCATCGTCGAGAGCTGCTCGGCGTCGACCAGCACCTCCATGCCCGCGGCGCGCAGCTGCGCGCCGCCTACGCCGCTCAGGCGCAGGTCGGGCACCAGGGCGCGCAGGGCAGCGACCAGCTCGGCGCCGCGCAGGTCGCCCGAGGCCTCGCCGGCCACCAGGAGCACTCGCCTGGAGCTTCCGCTCATGGTGAGCCGCGCAGCCAGCCTGCCCGCGGGCGGCGGCCTACTCCGACTCCATCACGCCGAGCACCCGCTCGGCGAGCTCGAGCGCCGCCAGGCCGTCCTCGCCCGTGACCGCCGGCCGAGCACGGGTGCGCACCGAGGCGAGGAACGCGTCGATCTCCTTGGCCAGCGCGTCGGTCTCGCCCAGGTCGATCTGCTCCCAGGACACCTCGGCCTGGCCCTGCCCGTCCACCGTGCGCCGGCAGACGCGCACCGAGCGCTCGCCCAGGTCGATCGCCAGGTACATGTCGCGCTGGAAGAGGCGCAGCTTGCGCTCGCGCTTGATCGACACCCGGCTGGCGGTGACGTTGGCGATGCAGCCGCCGGCGAAGCGCAGCCGCGCGTTGGCGATGTCCACTCGGGGCGTCACCACGGGTACGCCCACCGCCTCGATCGACGTGACCTCGCCGGGCACCAGCAGCCGGATCAGATCGAGATCGTGGATCATCAGGTCACGCACCACGTCGACGTCGGCGCCACGCGCGGTGAACGGCGCCAGCCGGTGGCACTCGATGAAGCGTGGCCGGTCGATCAGCCGGGCCAGGCGGGTGAGCGCCGGGTTGAAGCGCTCGAGGTGGCCGACCTGCAGGAGTCGCCCGCCCGCGGCCGCGACGCGCACCAGCTCGGCGGCTTCCGAGGCGCTCGCCGCGAGCGGCTTCTCGATCAGGCAGTCGATCCCGGCGCGCAGCAGGGCCGCGCCCACCTCGCGGTGGTGCAGCGTGGGCACGGCGACGCTCGCGCAGTCGATCGCGCCCAGGAGCTCGCGGTAGTCGCCGACCGCCCGGCAGCCCAGGCGCTCGGCCACGGCCCGGGCGCGCTCGAGATCGACGTCCGCCACGGCGACCAGCTTGCAGCCCGCCGCCCGGGCGTACTTCTCCGCGTGAAACGAGCCCAGGTAGCCGGCGCCGACCACTGCCGCGCGGATCGCCGTCACGCCGCCTCCACCGCGACCACGGCGATGCCGGCTGCCTCCGCGGTGGCGATCAGCCGCTCGCGCTCGAGCAGCAGCGCGCGCGCGGCCTCGACGGCCAGCGCCGTCGCCTTCACCTCGGCCATCAGACGCACCGTCTCCGCGCCCACCGCGGGCACGTCGAAGCGCAGGTCCTGCCCCGGCTTGGCCACCTTGACGACCACCGCCCCGGCTCGGCCCAGCTCGCCGCCGCGGCGAATCGCCGCGTCGGTGCCCTCGACGGCCTCGACCGCGAGCACCAGGCCGTCCTTCACGACCACAGTCTGGCCGATCTCGAAGCCCCCGATCGCCTTGGCCACCGACAGCCCGAAGCGCACGTCCTCGAGCTCGCGCGCCCTCGGCGCACGCCGCGTGAGCACGCCGGCGGCCGGCACCAGGCGCGGCAGATAGAGCGTGGAGGCGACCACCTCGATGCCCGCAGCGCCGAGCTCGTCGGCGATGCCGCGCAGCAGCTTGTCGTCGTGCAGCGTGCGCATCCGGGCGAGGAAGGCGGCGCCGCGCAGGTCCGGCCGGAAGCCGGAGAACAGGCGTGCCTTCTTGATGCCTCCGGCCATCACCGCCTGTCTGCAGCCGGCCCGCTCGAGCGTCTTGAAGATCTTGCCCAGCTCGCCGACCCGAACCCAGGTGCAGGCGGCCACCTCGCTTTCGATCGTCGGGTCGGTCTCGCCGACGTGGGCGCAGGCGATCACCTCGACGCCCGCCTCGCGCGCGCCGCGCGCCACGAGCACCGGGAAGACGCCGTTTCCGGCGATCAGCCCGAGCCGCCCCGTGCCCATGGCCTCACCGCCTCCTACGGGCGAGTCACGCCGCGCTCGCTCGCGGCGACGAAGTCGGCCAGCCTGGCTGCGTGCGGCGAGCCCGGCAGCTCGGCGCGAATGCGCCCGATCGCGTCGCGAGCGAGCAGCTTCGACTGGAAGAGGAGCTTGTAGGCGCGCTTCAAGTCGTTCAGCTCGGCCGCCGAGAAGCCACGGCGCTCCAGGCCGACCACGTTCAGCCCGACCAGCTTGGCCCGGTCTCCGTTGGCCATGCAGAAGGGCGGTACGTCCATCGTCACCATCGATCCCCCGCCGATGAAGGCCGACTCGCCGATGCGCACGAACTGCGCCACGGCCGCCAGGCCCGAGACGATGCCGTAGTCCTCGACCGCGATGTGCCCGGCCAGGGCCACGCCGTTGACCAGGTGCACGTGGTTGCCGAGCTGGCAGTCGTGGCCGACGTGCGAGTAGTTCATCAGGAGGTTGTCGTCGCCGATGCGCGTGGTCAGGCCCCCGCTGGCCGTGCCCAGGCTGATCGATGCGTACTCGCGGATCTGGTTGCGGTCGCCGATCTCCAGCCGGCTCGGCTCGCCGCGGAACTTCAGGTCCTGCGGCATCGAGCCGACGCTGGAAAAGGGAAAGATGCGGTTGTCCTCGCCGATCGTCGTGTGCCCGTCGATCGAGGCGTTGGCGCCGATCCAGGTGCCGCGGCCGATGCGCACGTGCGGGCCGATCACCGTGTAGGGGCCCACCTCGACGGAGGCGTCAAGCTCGGCGCCCGGCGCGACGATCGCCGCCGGATGGACCCGCGGCTCGTGCGACCGCGTGCGCGTCGCGTCCGCGCGCACGCTCCCGCCGCTCCCGTCGACCTCGACCGCGGAGAACTCGGCCTGGGCGACGAGCTGGCCGTCCACGGTGGCCACGCCGCGCATCCGCCACAGCGGCCGATGGCGGCGCAGCAGGGTCGCCTCGAGGCGCAGCTGATCGCCCGGGATCACCTGGCGGCGGAACTTGGCATTGTCCAGGCTGGTCAGGACGAGGAAGACCCGCTGCGCCGGATCCTGGTCGAAGCCGCCGCCCACCGAGCCCTGCACCAGCAGGCCGCCCGCCTGCGCCAGGGCCTCGCAGATCAGCACCCCGGGCATGATCGGCCGCTCGGGAAAGTGCCCAGTGAAATGCGGCTCGTTGCCCGTCACGTTCTTCAACGCGACGATGCGCCGGTCCGCCTCGAACTCGACGACCCGGTCGACCAGCAGGAAGGGGAAGCGGTGCGGCAGCAGCCGCGCGATCTCGTTGCCTTCGAGCACGGACTCCCCGAAGCGGCGGCGATCAGCGTCCCTTGCCGTTGTATGCCGTGAGCACCTGCTCGGTGATGTCGACGCTGCTCGAGTTGTACAGCACGCCGCTCGAGGAGAGCTCGAGCACCAGCGTGTAGCTCTCGCTCTCGCCGATCTGCCGGATCACCTTCTGCAGACCCTCGATGATCTCGCCGGTCAGCTCCGAGTCCTTCTTCTGCAGCTCCGCCTGCGAGTCCTCGAACTTGCGCTTCAAGTCGAGGCGCTTGTGCTCGAAGTCGGTCTGCAGCTTGCGCCGCTCCTCCTCGCGCATCACGGCCGCCTTGCGCTCGAGATCCTCCTTGAGGCGGTCGAGCTCCTCCTTCTGCCCGCGCAGCTGCGACTCGAGCTTGTCGACTCGGGTCTTGAAGTCGGCCTTGGCACGCTTGCCGGCATCGGACTCGTTGAGCGCTCGCTGCAGGTCGACCACGCCGATCTTGACCTCGGCCCTCGCGACGGCCGGCGCCGCCATCACGGCCAGGACGATCGCCGCCACCACGCGGCCCACCCGGATCTCCTTCATGAACCTCTCTCCTTCCACTTCGTTGCCCTTGCCCGCGACACTCCTCAGAGCGGTGCGCCGAACGAGAACAGGACGGCGCTCTTCTTTTCGTGATCCTTGATGTTGAGTGGATAGCCGTACTCGATGCGCAGCGGGCCGAACGGCGAGAGCCAGCGAATGCCGGCGCCCGCCGAGTAGCGCAGGTCGCCCACGTCGATTCCGTCTCGCTGCAGGAACGCATTGCCCATGTCGAAGAACACCACTCCACGAATTCCCGCCTGCTGGAAGATCGGGAAGATGATCTCGTTCTGCAGGACCATCTCGTTGGTGCCGCCGATCGGCTTGTTGTTGATCACGTTGCCCTGCGGGTCGAAGACGTCCTGGCGCGGGCCCAGCGTGCGGGTCTCGTAGCCGCGCACCGTGTTGATGCCGCCGGGGAAGAACCGCTCGACCAGTGGCAGCTCGCGCCCGCTCTGCCCCGACTGCCCCTTGCCCCAGGCGATCTGCCCACCGATCGAGTAGACGAAGCTGCCGAAGTCTCGAATCCGGTAGATCGGAACGTACCACCGGCCGCGAGCGGTGAGGAGCAAGAAGTCCTGGTCGCCGCCCAGCCCGCCGTACTGCAGCGCGATGTCCTGGAAGGAGCCGGCCGTCGGGTCGTAGGCGTGGTTCAGGGTGTTGCGCACCAGATTCGGGCCGACCACCGACAGCACGGTGCTCCCGGCCTCGGCGTACACCGCCGGCGGAGCGTAGAGCGAGATCTCCGCGATGCGCGCCTTCTCGAGCCGGTACTCCAGGCCGAAACGCGTGTCCTCGAGCGACAGCCAGCCGAGGCTGCCCAGGCCCAGCGCCTCGAACGGGTAGAGCGCGCGCAGCGAGAAGCCCGTCGCGCTGCGGGTGAAGTCGCCGTAGTCCAGCGAGGTGTTGAACAGCGTGGACTGGCCGAGCACCTCGGTGTCGAGCAGATAGGGCTCGGTGAAGGCGAGGTAGATGTTGCGCCGCACCGAGCCGAAGTCGGCATTGGCCACCAGGCGCTGGCCACGGCCGAAGAGGTTGTTCTCCGACACCCGGACGTTGAACAGGAACTGGTCGCCCGAGCTGTAGCCGGCCCCTGCGCTGAAGGCGCCCGTCGACCCCTCCTTGACGTCGACCAGGAGGTTGATCTGGTCCTCGACCGCGGACTTCCGGGTGGTCACGTTGACGTCGGAGAAGAAGCCCAGGCGCTGCAGGGCGTCGCGGCTCTTGCGCAGCTGCGTAGCGTTGAACGGCTCCTGCTCGGCGACCTTCAGCTCGCGCCGGATGACCTTGTCGCGCGTCTTGGTGTTGCCGGTGATCTGGATCTGTCCGATGGACACCGGCTTGCCGCTGCTCACCCGGAACGTCACGTCGACGGTGCGCTCCTCGGGCCGGATCAGCGTCTCGGGCTCGACGTTGGCGAACGCGTAGCCCTGGTCGCCGAAGAGGTCGGTCAGACTCGAGACGTCCTCGCGCAGGAGGCTGGCGCGGAAGGTCTGCCCCTTCTGCGACTCGATCTTCTCGATCAGCTTCTCCTGCTCGGGTCCCTCGGGCGGCACGTCGCCGGCGAGCTTGATCTCGCCGAACTGGAACGGCTCGCCCTCGTCGATCTTGATCGTCACCTCGAGGGAGTCGCCCTTGCGCTCCACCCGGGGCTCGTCGACCTTCACGTTGACGTAGCCGTCGTCGTAGTAGAAGGCCGTCAGCCGCTCGACGTCGGTCTTCAAGGCCTCGCGGTTGAGCGTGCCCGAGCCGGTGATGAAGGACAGCAGGCCCTTCTCCGAGGTGACCATCACGCCGCGCAGCTTGCGCGCGCTGAAGTGCTGGTTGCCCTCGAAGACGATGTCCTTGATGCGGATCTTCTCGCCTTCCTCGATGTGGTAGACGAGATCCACCTCGTTGCTGCCCACGGCGGGGACGAGCTCCGGGCGGATCGAGACGTCGAGGTAGCCCTTCTCCTCGTAGAGCTTGCGCGCCTCGGCCACGCCCTTGCGCACCTTCTCGGGCTCGTAGATGGTGCGCGCCCGCACCCGCAGAGCGCTCTCGAGATCCTCCTTCTCGAGCGCATCGTTGCCCTCGACGACCACCGAGGCGATGTACGGCCGCTCCTGCACGCGGAAGACCAGCGTCGCCTCGCGCGGACCCGGCCCGTCCTCGAGCTCGACGGTCACGTCCGAGAAGAACCCCATCGCGTATATGGCGCGCAGGTCGGCGTCGGCACGGGCCGGGTCGTACTCCTCCCCGGGGCGGGTTCGGATGTGCACCCGGATCGCTTCGCCGTCGACCCGATCGTTGCCCTCGATGCGAATGGCGCGCACCACGGGCTCGGCGCCGAAGACCCGCGGCGCCCGACCCTGGAACGACGGCTCGTCGCTCGGCTCGGCCCCCGCGTCCTGCGCCGCTCCCGGCGCGCTCGCGGCAGCCCGGTGCCGTGCCCC
>CAZGUU010000278.1:0-7110 GCA_964529315.1 uncultured Enterobacteriaceae bacterium | reverse complement strand
CGTCGCGGCGGACCACAGGCACCCTGGGCCTGTCCGGGGATTCCTGCTCACGCTCTGAGATCGCCCGGCCTCCGCCTAGGGCATCGGGCGGGCGTGTCGTGCGAGCGGTGGGCCGCCGCCTGGTCCCTGTCGTTCCGCGCCGAGTGCCTTCGTGGCCGAGGCCCGTGCTGTGGCAGTCGCGGGCCGGGGCCGTTGCGATGTGCGCCGTAGCCGCCCGTTCTGGGCGGCCCACGTGCAGGCGAAGCCGCGCGCGCTGCAAGTCTCGCCATGTGCCGCGGCCGCCCGCTGGGTGGCCGACCCATGGGGGGAGCCGGGCTCGCAGACGAAATGAAATTGACTTGCAAAATCACATGAGCTAGGGGCTTCCTGCGCGCTGGCGAGGCTGGCGCGGAATCACCAGGGGGAGGACTCCAATGTCAAGGTCGGTAGGAAAAAGCGTCGTCTGCGCGACCCTCGCGCTCGCGCTGGGAATCGCGTGTGCGCCGCCGGTCCGTGCCGCGGGCTCGACAGACGAGAAGCTCGCGCGGCGCATCGACCAGCTCGAGAAGGAGATCCAAGAGTTGCGCGAGCTGCTCGCCGAGCGCAAGAAGCCGGCCGACGACGGAGCTCGACGCGCCGCGATCGAGCCGCCGGCCGGGGCCTCGGCTCCGTCGGCCACGGCCGTCTCAGTCGCGACGCCCCCGGCAGGGGGTACGGCTGCGACGGCCGGCGCACCGGCCGAGGCGGCTCGCTCGGTGGCCGCAGCCGGGGGAGTCGGGGCGCAGCCTCGACCGTCCGACGACGGGGCGCAGGCCCAGGCTGGCGGCAGCTCGCTGCAAGCCGTGGCTCGCGAGGTCGCCGATCGGGTCAAGATGGGTGGCTACGGGTCGGGCCGCTTCGAGGTGTCCACACCCGGGGATCTCAACGACACCTTCACGCTGCGCCGCCTGGTGCTCACGGCCGACGCGAAGATCGCGCCGCGGTTGCGCTCCATGGTCGAGGTGGAATTCGAACGCTTTCGCAAGCTCGAGCTCGAGAAGACGCTCGCGCCTGCGGACGGCGGCCTGGAGAGCGAGCTCGCCGTGGAGGGCACCGACGGCTCGGAGATCGCTCTCGAGCAGGCCTGGTTGGAGTTCGAGGCCACCAGCGCTCTGCGCCTCCGCGCGGGTGCGGTGCTCGTGCCCGTCGGCCGCTTCAACATCAACCACGACGACAATCGCTGGGACATCCCGCGACGGCCACTCCTCGACCGTGGTGTGCCCGTTCTGCCCGCGACGGCCGCCTGGGACGAGGTGGGTGCGGGCTTCACGGGCAACTTCGAGCTGGGTCGCTCCGGCTTGCTCGATTACCAGTTCTACGTGATGAACGGCGCGGTGCTCGACCCGACCGTCGAGCAGGTGGTCGAGAGCCGCGTCGGCGACACGACGCTGAGCAAGATCGAGGTGGTCGTCAGCCCCGAGACCGGCACCTTCGCCTTCGACACCAAGGACGCCAAGGCGCTCGCCGGCCGGCTCGATTGGAGCCCGACGCTCGGCAGCGACCTGGCCGGCTCGTTCTACTGGGGCCGCTACACGCCCGACTACCTGCCGAGCGAGCACGTCTACACGCTCGCCCTCGACGGAGCGACCGCGCTCGGGCCCGTGCAGATGCAGGGCGAGTTCGCCTTCACCCACTTCGGTGGCATTCGCAACGTGGCCGAAGGCCTGGCGCGCCAGGCGATCGACCAGGAGGCCGAGCTCGAGAGCGGGAGCGCGGAGTACGAGATCGAGTTCGAGCTGGCCAACATGGCGAGCAACAAGTATGGCTACTGGCTCGAGCTGCGCTACCCCTTCTTCCCGGAGATCCTGCGCGACACCTTCCTCGGACGGCCGTTCGACGACCCGCAGCTCGCGGTGACCTTCCGCCCCGAGCAGGTGTGGTTCGAGGGCCTGGTGGACGAGGTCGATTTCTCCGATTCCGAGCTCACCGAGTTCAGCACGCAGAGCCGGCTGCTCAATCGGCTCACCCTCGCACTCTCCTACCGGCCGACGCCGCTGGTGGTCTTCTCGCTGGCCTACGAGTACACGCGGACGAACTCCGGCAAGAGCCTGGCGAGCGTCACCAACTACCTGCCCACCGACGACGACCAGGCCAGCACCGTCATGGCCGGAGCGGCCTTCGGCTTCTGATCGAGGGCGGGCGCCTCGTCGCTCAGCGGGGACGCGGGCCGGGTCCGCGTCCCCGCTCGGCCTTGGGGGCCTGGGGCGTCTCGATGCGGGGGAACAGGCTGACCGGCTCGCCGACCCGGTGCCCCGGTGGGAAGGCCTGCCCCCAGGGCAGGTCGAGGTCGGCGAAGCGCGAGGCGTCCAGGCACAGCGCGCTGCGCAGACGCTCCGCGGTGTCGGGGAGAAATGGCGCGAGCAGCTGTGCCGCGACGCGCAGCGACTCGAGGCAGTTGTGCAGGATCGCGCCGACCCGCGGCCGCCGCACCGGGTCCTTGGCCAGCGTGAAGGGCGCGGTCTCGACGATGTACTTGTTGGCCCCGTCGATCGCGCGCCACAGCGCTTCGAGGGCGCGGTGGAAGGCGAGCTGGACGACGTGCTCGTCGAGCTCGAGCCGTGCGCGGGCGAATGCGCCGGCCAGGGTGGCGTCGGCGGCCTCGCTCGGCTCGGCGGGCTGGACCTCGCCGTCGAAGTAGCGTTGCACCATGGCGAGCGAGCGGCTCGCCAGGTTGCCGATGCCGTTGGCCAGATCGGCGTTGGTGCGCGTGATCAGCGCCGACTCGGTGAAGTCGGCATCCTGGCCGAAGGCCATGTCGCGCAGCAGGAAGTAGCGCAGCGCGTCCATGCCGTAGGTGTCACGCAGGGCGAGCGGCTGGACCACGTTGCCCAGGCTCTTCGACATCTTCTGGCCGCCGCTCGACCAGAAGCCGTGCACGTTCAGGTGGCGGTACGGCGGCAGACCGGCGGCGAGCAGCATGCAGGGCCAGAAGACCGCGTGCGGCTTCAGGATGTCCTTGCCGATGAAGTGGCTCGCGTACGGCCAGAGCTCGGTGCAGCGGCCGACGCTCTCCAGGCCGCTCACGTAGTTCAGCAGCGCGTCGAACCAGACGTAGGTCACGTAGTCGCGGTCGAAGGGCAGCTCGATTCCCCACGACAGGCGCGTCTTGGGGCGTGAGATGCACAGGTCGCCGAGCGGCTCGCGCAGCATCGCCAGGGCCTCGTTGCGGTAGCCCTCGGGCCGGATGAAGTCGGGATGCGCCTCGATGTGCTCGCGCACGCGGTCCTGGTAGCGCGACATGCGGAAGAAGTAGTTCGGCTCGGACATCTCGACCGGTGGGGTCAGATGGTCCGGGCAGAGGCCGTCGCGCAGCTCCTTCTCCGTGTAGAGGCGCTCGCAGCCCACGCAGTAGAGGCCGGAGTAGGTGCCGAAGTAGATGTCGTCCTGCGCGTGGATGCGCGACAGCACCTCCTGGACGTAGCGGACGTGGTGCTCGTCGGTCGTGCGGATGAAGTGGTCGTAGCCGATGCCGCAGGAGTCCCACGCGGCGCGGAACTTGGCACTCACCTGGTCGACGAAGGCTTGTGGGGCCAACCCCGCGGCGGCGGCCGATTGTGCGATCTTGTCGCCGTGCTCGTCGGTGCCGGTCATCAGGAACGCGGGGATCCCGCGCTGGCGGTGGAAGCGAGCGAAGCTGTCGCACACCACGGTGGTGTAGGTGGAGCCGAGGTGCGGCTCCGCGTTGACGTAGTAGAGGGGCGTGGTGACGTACATCCGTTCCTTCATCGCGGGGGCTCGTCGCTCAGGAGGGCTCTGCGTCGGAGCGCCGGTCGACGAGGTCTTCCAGGGAGCACTCCACGGTGACCCCGTCCTCGTCGCGCTGCAGCAGGACGCGCTGCTCGAGCGTGAGATGGCGGACGACGACGCCGTCGCCCTTGACGCTGCGCACCTTGACCCCGATCCGCGGCAGGCTGCGGCGTAGCGCGAGGTAGGTGTCGTACTCGTAGCGCAGGCAGCACTTGAGCCTGCCGCACATCCCGGCGAGCTTCGAGGGGTTGAGCGACAGGCCCTGCTCCTTGGCCATCTTGACCGAAACCGCAGCGAAGTCGCGCAGCCACGAGCTGCAGCACAGCTCGCGGCCGCACGGTCCGACGCCCCCCACCAGCTTGGTCTCGTCGCGAGCCCCGATCTGGCGCATCTCCACGCGGGTGTGCAGCGCCTGCGAGAGCTCTCGCACCAGGACGCGGAAGTCGATCCGGCTCTCGGACATGAAGTAGAACACCGCCTTGCCGCCGTCGAAGCGGTAGTCGATGCGGATCAGCTTCACGTCGAGGGATAGGCGCTGCGCTCGCTCGATGAACTGACGCCTCGCCTCGCCCTCCTGCCAGCGGTTGTGGTCGGCTCGGGCGAGGTCTCGTTGGTCGGCGCGACGCAGTACGCGTGGCAGCGAGGCCGCGCCCTCGGCGGGCCAGCGGGGCCTCGGCGCGCCGATCACCTCGCCGAGCTCGGGACCGCGCTCGGTCTCGACCACGACGAGGTCGTGCGCCCCGAGATCGATGCTCCCCGCGTCGAAGGCGCGCGAGCGTCCCGGGATGCGAAAGCGGACGTCGACGGTTCGCGCGCGGGGCGCGTCCGCGGTGGCGGGCGGCTGCTCTGGGGCCTGGTCCACGGTGGTCTATCGATCCTCGATCCGCACGCGTGCCTCGCCGGCTCCGCGGTGCAAGTCGAGGAGCAGGCAGTCCCAGGCGAGGTGCGCGTTGGCATTGCGCGCGAGGTCCCGACTCGTAGCATAGGCGCGCTCGAGCTGTCGCGCGGCCCGGCGCACTTCCTCGAGCCCGGCTTCGCTCGCCGGGTCGCCGGCGCCGGCCGCGGTGGCCCGCTCGCGGCTCGCGTCGACGGCGGCTCGCAGGCCGCGCCGGCACCACTCGAGCACGGTCGCCAGGTAGAGGCCCTGCTGCTCGCGCGCCGTGCGGGGAGGTGAGAGCTCGTTTGCCAGATCGAGCACGGCGGGGACGTCGATCTCGTGCAGCTTCTCGAGCCGGGCGCGCAGCTCCCGACAGAGGCGTGCACCGTCGCCCGCGGCGAGCTCGCGCGCCCGCTCGGCGCTGCCCTCCGCCAGCTCGGCCGCGGCCGAGGCCACCGTGCCGTCCGCTCCCTCGGCGACCAGGATTCGCTCGATCACCTCGGCGTCGAGCGGGGCGAAGCGCACGCACTGGCAGCGCGAGCGGATGGTCGGCAGGAGTGCGTCGGGGTTGGTCGCGATCAACACGAGGGTCGTGCAGCCGCGCGGCTCCTCGAGCGTCTTGAGCAGAGCGTTCTGTGCGTCGGCCGTCAGGCGCTCCGCCTGGTCGATCACCCCGAGCTTCCTGCCGCCGTGCACCGGGCGCAGGGTCAGATGCGAGCGGATGCGCCGGACCTGCTCGATCGAGACGTGGCTCGCTGCCGGCTTCTCGAGCCGCGCTCGAGCGAGGTCCTCGACGAAGAGGTCGGGGTGCGAGCCGGCTTCCACGAGCCGGCAGCCCGTGCAGCGGCCGCAGCCGCGGCCCGGCTGCGCCTGGCACAGGCAGGCCGCCGCGAGCGCCAGGGCGGTCGTGCGCTTGCCCGTGCCCCCGGGGCCCGCGAAGACGTAAGCGTGGGCCAGGCGATCGGCATCGAGGACGCGGCGCAGGATGCCGAGCGCACGGTCCTGGCCGAGGATCTGGTCGAGGGTCACCTGGGCTCCGAGAGCAGCGCGCGCGTCCTCTGTGCGATGCGTCGAGCCAGATCGTCGATCGGCAGGCGGGCATCGAGCACCAGGACGCGTCGTGGCTCGTCGCGGGCGATCGCGTGGAATCCGTCGCGTACCCGCTGGTGGAACTCGAGCGCCTCGCGCTCCATGCGGTCGGCCGGTCCCACCTGTCGGGCGCGCGCCAGGCCCTGCTCGGGCGGCAGGTCGAGCACGAAGGTGAGCGAGGGCGACAGCCCGCCCCGGGCGAAGGCGTCGATGGCGCGCACCGTGTCCAGGGCCAGGCCGCGCCCGTAGCTCTGGTAGGCGATCGTCGAGTCCGAGAAGCGATCCGCGACGACGATCGTGCCGCGCTCGAGGGCGGGACGGATCAGGCGACGCACGTGCTCGGCCCGGTCGGCGAGATAGAGAAGGAGCTCGGTCTCGGGCGCCGGGCCGGGTGTCGCTTCCTCGAGCAGCATGCGCCGCAGGGCCCGCCCGAGGTCGGTGCCGCCCGGCTCGTGGGTGAGCAGGACGTCGCGGCCGTCCTCGCGCAGCCGCGCGGCGAGCCGCGCGGCCTGGGTCGTCTTGCCGCCGCCCTCGACGCCCTCGACGGTGATCAGGTGCCCGCTCACGCGGCGTCTCCCGTCGCCACCTGCCCGGCCCCGGGAGCGCCGAGCTCTTCGAGCAGCCGATCGACGGCCGCCTCCGCGGTGCGCACGCAGTCCGAGACGCCGACGCCGTCGTAGGCGTTGCCGGCCAGCGCGAACCCCGGCATCCGCGCGGCGAGCTCGCGGATCCGTGCGACCCGTCGCACGTGGCCGACACGGTACTGCGGCATCGACTCCGGCCAGCGGTGGAAGCGGACGAGCAGCGGCTCGGCACGAATGCCGAGCAGCGAGCGCAGCTCCTCGCGGACCGCAGCGAGCAGCGTCTCGTCGCCGAGCGCGAACAGCTCGGGGTGCATCGCTCCGCCGACGAAGGCGCGCAGCAGCGTCGTCCCGGAGGGCGTGCGTCCGGGATACTTGACGCTGCAGAACGTGCAGGCGACGATCCGGCGCTGCTCGACCTCCGGCACGACCAACCCGAAGGCTTCGAGTGGGTGCGGCACCTCGTGGCGCCGATAGGCGAGCGAGACGGTCGCCGAGGAGGCGTAGCGGATGGCCGCCAGCTCTGCGGCCAGCTCGCGATCGAGCGGCTCGAGGGCTTCGGCGGCGCGGGGAGCGGGCAGGGCGATCAGCACGGCGTCGGCGGGCAGCTGCACTCCGTCCGAGAGCACGACGGACCAGGGGGCCTGCCCGCCGGCCGTCGCCACGGGCGAACGAGGCGCCGGGCGGAGCGTCGTCTCGCGTCGCACGGTCACGACCCGCGCTCCGGTGCGGATCGTCCCCTCGGGCAGCCGGGCCTCGAGCGCGCGCGCCAGCGAGCCCAGGCCGTCGCGCAGCGTG
>CAZGUU010000277.1:0-7162 GCA_964529315.1 uncultured Enterobacteriaceae bacterium | reverse complement strand
CGCTCGGAGCTCGCTCGGCTGCCCGAGCGTGTGGTGCCCGTGGCCGCGGTGCGGCGGCAGCCGCGTCAGCGGGCCAGGGCTTCCTCGACGGTGATCCGGAGGTCCGCCCGCACGTCCGATCCGATGCGGCCGGCTTCGAAGACGCGAGCATCCTCGAAGCCATGGGCACCGAGGCCCAGCACGGTCACCCGATTGGCGCGCGGATCGACCAGCCAGTACTCGCGGACCCGGTTGCGGGCGTAGATCTCCTTCTTCTCCGTGCAGTCACGTCGCGCGGTGGACGGCGAGAGCATCTCGATGGCCAGGTCGGGCACGACCTGCAGGAGCTCGCTCAGAGCTCCTGGACGGCGTAGGCCGAAGCGGGTAGGGCCTGGCGTGCCAGCTCGACCAGGTGGCGGTGGTGGGTGAAGAACAGCACCTGCGTGCGGCAGCCGAGCTCGGCCAGCACGACGAGCGCCTGGCGCGCCCGCTCGTCGTCGAAGTGGAGCAGCAGGTCGTCGACCACCAGCGGGAGCCGCTGGCCGGCCTCGAGGTGGCGCTCGATCACCGCCAGGCGCAGCGCCAGGTAGAGCTGATCGCGGGTGCCGTCGCTCATCTGGGCGACGCTGCGGACGCGGCCGTCGCCGGTGACGCCCTGGAGCTGCGGCCGGCCGGGGTCGTCGTAGTCGACGGTCAGTCGCTCGTAGGCGCCGCGCGTGAACTCGGCGAACAGCTCGCGTGCCCGGGCCAGGATCGGCCCCTGGTTGCGTTCCTTGTAGCGGTCGATCGCCCGGCGCAGGACGAGCTCGGCCAGGCGGAGCTGGACGAAGCGCTCGGCGTCGTAGCGCAGGCGAGCGAGCGTATCCTCGGCGTCCTGTGCCGCGCAGGCCGCGGCGTCGCCGGCGTCCATCGCCCCGAGCTCGGTGCGCAGTGCGCCCGCCTGCCTGGCGAGCTCGTCGCGCCGGAGCTGCAGCGGCTCGATCCCAGCTTCGAGCGCTGCGAGCTGGGCGCGCAGGGCGTCGCGATCGGCGGCGGCGGCTTCGGCCTCGGCGGCGAGCTCCTCGAGCGAGAGGCCGGCACCTCCCTCGAGCAGGGTCCTCTCCAGCCCGGCCAGCTGCTCTCGCCGCGCGCGCAGCGCGGCGACGCGCTTCTCGATCTCCTCGAGCTCCTCGGCCGAGTCGCAGCCCGCGGTGGTGCAGAGCTGGTCGAGCTCGCGCTGGGTGTCGGCGATGCGCGGCTCGGCCTGCTCGGCGAGCGAGCGCTGTCGTGCGAGGTTGCCCTGCAGCTCCTCGCGCAAGGCGCAATCCTTCCGCGCCTCGGCCAAGCGCTCGGCGAGCTGCCACGCCGCCTCGACGGGCGGCTTGCCGGCGAGATCCGGCGCGACGGCCGGGACGAGATCCGCGACCCGCGCCGCGAAGGCGTCGGCGTTCTCGGCCATGTGCAGGATGCGCGAGCGGTCTGCGCGCCATTGGTCGATCCCCTTGCCCGCCTCGGCCAGGCGCGCGATCACCTCCTCGATCTCGGCCGCGCCGTCGGCAGGGCTCCGCCCGAGCGGGGCCAGGGCCGCAGCCCAGAGCTCCTGCCACTGCCGCTGCTTCTCCTCGAGCGTGGTGAGATCGGAGCTCGCGTGGGCCAGCTCGACGCCCTGCTCGGCGATCCGCTCGGAGTGCCCCTGGCGCTGTCGTACGAGCTCCGCTTCGCGCTCGAGCACTGCCTTGCAGTGCGTGATCAGGGCCTCGAGCGTCGCCGGCACGTCGCCGCATGGCTCCGCGACGAAATCCAGCGCGCGCAGGAGGTCGTCACGGCTCGCCGCGATCCGCGCGGCGAGCCGCTCGGTCGCTTGCCGGCTCTGCGCGATCGCGTCGGCCCGGCGGACGAGATCCAGGCGGGCGCCGAGCCAGCCCTGCATCTCCCTCGGGGAGAGCGGTGCGATGCCGGAGGGCTCCCAGAGGACCTGCCACTCGCAGAGCAGCGCCGCGACCTCCACGCGAGACTGCGCCGCTGCGTCCTCGGCGCGGCCGAGCTCGGCTCGCTCGGCGTCGAGGTCGGCGAGGAGCCTGGCCTCCTCCGCCACCCGCGCCGCCTCGGCGTGGCGGCGGTCGGCGAGGTGGTCGGCCTCGGCGACCAGGCGCTCGTAGGCGTCGGGCAGCGGCAGCGTCGCGTCGAGCCCGCGCGCCGCCTGCGCCACGTCCTCGTGGCCGTCCATCCAGCCGCGGCGCAGCAGCCGCCACGCTGCGTCTCTCCGTCCCCGGGCGCGATCGAGGGCCTCGGGGCTCGGCACCTCGCCCTGCGCCACCAGACGGCCGAGGTCGGCATCGAGGCGCGCGATCTCCGCACGGCTTCCGGCGAGCCTCTCCTCGTCGCGCTGGAGTCGCGATCGCACGTCGTGCTCGCGGGCGACGAAGCGCGCAACCGTCTCGTCGCTCGGGATGGCCATGCCGGCCAGGGACTCCAGGTCGCCGATCCACAGCGACAATCGTGCCAGCACCCGGGCCGCCTCGACCGCCAGCACGGAGCACTGCTCCTGCGCCTGGCGCAGGTGCTCCTCCAAGTCGCCCGGGCGCTCGGCCGGCCGCAAGGCTGCGGCGAGCGCCGACATGTCCCTCGGCGCCGCGAGCTCGCCGAGGGCGGCGCGGGCGCGTGCCTCGCTCTCCTGCGCCCTGCGCACCCGGTCTCGGCAGTCCTTGGCGCGCCCGGCGAGATCGGTCCCGCGCCGGATCAGCTCCCGCAGGGCCTTGATCGCCGGTGCGGTCGGCAGGACCGCGTGCGTCGGATCCGGCGGCACGGGAAAGCCGGCCTGGCCGAGCTCGTCCTTCACCCGCCGCACGGACGTCTGGCAGCTTGCTTCGAGCTTCGGCCGATCGGCGTCGGCCTTGGCGATGGCGCCGGTCTGCTGCGCCAGCAGGTCGATCTCCTCCGCATGCGCGAGCAGGGCGGCCGGGGGATCGCGATCCGCGAGCTTCTCCTCGAGACGAGAGGCTTCCTCGCCGGCACGCTCCCGGTCCCGGAGCGCATCGCGCAGCGCGCGCTGCGCCGCCAGGCGGCGTTCCCCGGCGTCGGCTGCGAGGTCCGGCAACTCACCCAGCTCGGTGATCGCCCGCAGGCGCTCGCGCCGCTCGGCGAGCCGCGGCAGGTTGCGGTCGATGCGCTCGAGGCGCGTTCGATCCGCCTCGAGCCGCTGGATCTCCGCCACCTGCTCGGCGTGCTCGCGCTCCTTCTCCTCGACCTGGCTGCGCTTCTTGCGCCACGTCTCGCTCGAGAGCTGCGCCGCACGCATCCGCTTGCGCGCCTCGGCGAGGGCGGCGATCGCCTCGTTGACCAGGGGCTTGCGGCCGCTTGGCAGGAACAGATCGCCGGCGCTCTTCTCGAGCCCGGCCAGGACCGCGGCGAGCTCGACGATGCCCGTGGCCGCGCCGAACAGGCTCAGGCCGAGCTCCCCGCCGGCGTCCAGGATCTGCTGGCCGCCGCGGCGCAGGCGCTCGTGATCGAGGCCGAAGACCCTCTCGAAGAAGGCCTGGTCGGCGCCGCCCAAGAAGGGCCGCAGCGCCTCTTCGTCGATCGGCTCGTCGGATGCGTCGCGCAGCGTCTGCGTGCGGCCCTTGCGGCGAAAGAAGAGGAGCCGCTCGCCCGAGCCGTTCTCGACACAGGCGCCGATGCGCAGGCTCGGCCCGGTGTGCAGGTGGTCGTCCGGCGTCTGGTGTCCGAAGCCGAAGAGGAGATTCGAGATGCCGCGCAGCGCCGAGCTCTTGCCCGCCTCGTTCGCGCCGTAGACCAGCTGCAGACCGGTGCCGGCGGCCAGATCGAGGTGCCGGTCGGTGAACGGCCCGAAGGCCTTGAGCTCGAGGGAGCGAAATCTCACGGCAGGCGAGCCCCTGCGCCGTCGGGTGTCACCGTGGCGCTCCGGTGAGCAGCCGCTCGGCGAGCAGCCGCTCGACCTCGGGCAGCCGGCGGCGCACGTCGTCCGGTCCGTCGAGCGCCAGGCCGTCCTCGCCCTCGCTCACCTCGGGGGGCAGCTTGGCGCGCAGCTGCGCCAGGCCGTCGAGCAGGAAGGCGATCTCGCCCTCGTCCTCCGCCATCGCTGCGGCAGCGCGGAGGATCTCGAGCGTCGCTTCGTCGGCCGGCGCGGCCCGCGCGGGGCCATCGAGGGCGCGTGTGGCCACGAGGGCTCCCTCGACCCAGAGCAGGCCCTGGCCGCGATCCGTGGCGGTGGCGCGGATCTCCTGGGTGAGCTGCTCTCGCGAGCGAAGCAGGGCCTCGTGAGATCGACAGGCGCCCGTCAGCACGACCCGCGCCGCGACCACCCGGCCCGCCGCCCGCCGCACGCTCGCGTCCAGCGCCGCGCGCGCCCTCGCGAGCGCTTCGTCGCGGTCCTCGGTGCCGCTTGCGTCCACCTCGAGCTGCTCCCAGCGGACCACGTCGATCGTGCGGTGCTCGAGCTCGACGACGCGGCGATCCTCGACCGTCACCAGAGCGCAGCCCTTCTCGCCGGTTTCCTTCACGTGGCGGCCCTGGAGGTTTCCCGGAAAGACGACGTGCGGGTGCTCGTGCACGATCTCGCGGCGGTGGACGTGGCCGAGCGCCCAGTAGTCGTAGCCGCGCGCGACCAGCTGTTCGAGCGCGCAGGGAGCGTAGGGCTCGTGGCCCGGCCGCCCGCCGAGCGCGGTGTGCAGGACGCCGACGTTGAAGTGCCCCGGCACCGGCGGCGGGTAGCCCAGGGCGAGGTTGTCGCTCACCTCGCGCGTGGCGAAGCTCTGCCCGTGCAGCGAGACGCCGAGCGGCTCGAGGCCGTGCGTCTCGGGCCGCTTCGAGCGGAACACGCGGACGTTGTCGGGCAGCGGCAGGCGCCTGTCCAGCTGCCCCTCGGCGTCGTGGTTGCCCAGCGCGACGAAGACCGGGATGCCCTGCGCGCGCAGCCGGGCCATCTGCTTGACGAAGAAGAGCCCGGTGTTGAAGTCGCGCCAGTCGCCGTCGAAGAGGTCGCCTGCCACGATCAGGAAGTCGACACGCTCCTCGCCGCAGAGGTCGACCAGGTTCTCCAGGGCCCGCCGGGTCGCGGCGCGGATCTCGGCGACCGGCGCGCCGTCGTAGGCGGCGAGCCCGCGCATCGGGCTGTCGAGGTGGATGTCCGCGCAGTGGACGAAGCGCATGGATCCGCCTCAGCCCCCGTCGCCCATGGTCGGTCGAGCCTGCACCCTCTCCCCGGCGAGGTCCGCTCCCGCCTCGAGGCACAGCAGGCGTACCCGCGACGAGGAGAGCAGCCGCCCGCTCTCGTCGCGCGCGGTCGCCTCCCAGAGCTGGGAGCGCCGCCCGCGGGTGAGCGGGCGGGCGACCACGCGCACCCGCCCCGAGCGTGCCGCGCGGATGAAGCTGGTGTGGTTCTCGACGCCGACCACCGACTGGCCGCGCGCCATGGCGTCGACCGCGGCGCCCATCGAGCAGGCCCCCTCGGCCGCCGCGCAGTGCACCCCGCCGTGCACGATGCCGTAGGGCTGCTGGTGGCGCTCCTCGACGTCGTACTCGATGACCACCTCGTCGCCGGTCACGCTCAGGTAACGAAAGCCCATGGCGCGGTCGAAGCCGAAGTAGGCCTCGCGGGGCAGGCCGAGATCCCGAGGGGAGGGGGTGTCCGGGGAAGGGGTCGTGTCGTCAGGCATGCGATGCTGCTACCTCGTCGCGCCGGCGCAGGCCAGCGCGAGACCGCTCTCGGCCGCACACCGGCGGCGCCTGCGAGCCCAGGTCCGGCGTTGCGTCGAGGCAGCTCGGCGCCGGGTGCGCGGTCGGGCAGGCAAGAGGGGCTCGAGCGGGTAGGCAAGAAGGGCTCCAGCGGTGGCGCTTGCGCGCACGGCTCCTTTCCGATCCGACCCGCAGCCCGAGCGGCGCGCCATGGCGCACCCGTCGGCTCTCCGAGGCGCTCGGCGCGAACCAGCCGTTGCGCCCAGTGCCAGCGCTGTCTTGCGCGTGCCGCTTCGCACTCGATCTCTGGAGATTGCGAGATCCGCGCCAGGTTGGCTCCAAGCGGTCTCGAAGGAGGGATCGGTTGGCGGCTCTGGCCGGCCGAAGACGGCCCGTGGGACGCCCGGGCCGAGCGGTGTCGTCCTCTGCCGGCACGGGATGCGCCTTGCGAGAGCCGCGGCCGGTCTGCGACAGTGGTCCCTCGATGAACCTCGTGCGCCGCGGCGCCGCTGCCCTGCGCCCGCGGGCCGGGCGAGGTCGCCTGGGATGGCTCGGCTGGCTCGCTGCGGCGGCGGCTAGCGCGCTGCTGGGCGGCGTCGCTCTCGGCGGCTCGGCGGCCGCAGCGCCGCCAGCCGAGGCCGGCCGCGAGCTGTTCGACGAGCTCGGCTGCGCGACCTGCCACACTCCCGGGGCGGAGGTGCGCTGCCCGACGCTGGTCGGGGTCGCGGGCAACAGGGTCGAGCTGGCCAACGGCACCAGCGTCGTGGCCGACGATGCCTACCTGCGCGAGTCGATCCTGCGTCCGCAGGCGCGCGTGGTGCGCGGCTTCCAGCCGATCATGCCGAGCTTCGAGGGGCTGGTGAGCGACGAGGAGCTCGCGCAGCTGATCTCATACTTGAAGTCGCTGGCGCAGCCGGCACCGCAACCCGCACGAGCGCCCGCGGCAGTGATCGCGCGCGCCGGGAGCCGCGGGAGCCCGCCGTGCGGCGCGTTCGCGAGGCCGCCCGTGCCTGGCTCGATTGCAGCGGCGGCGTGCGGGGGACGGGCACCGAAACGAGGGCCGAGATCATGACGACGACCGACCCGAGCTGCGTCTTCTGCCGCATCGCGCGCGGCGAGCTGCCGAGCCACAAGGTCTGCGAGGACGAGCGCACGCTGGTCTTCATGGACATCGCCCCGGTGACCGACGGGCACACCCTGGTGGTCACGCGCGAGCACTTCGCCAACCTCTTCGAGGCGTCGCCCGAGGCACTGGGCGCGGTCATGGCCACCGCCAAGCGGGTCGCGCACGCCATCGAGACGGTGCTCGCGCCCGAGGGGTTGATGGTCTTCCAGCTCAACGGCGCGGCCGCCGGCCAGACGGTGTTCCACTACCACATGCATCTGATGCCGCGCGCCGCGGGCGAGCCCCTGGTGCTGCACGCACGCCGCCCGGGCGACCCGGCGCGTCTCGCCGAGCTCGCGGCACGCATCGCCGCGGCGCTCGGCTGAGTGGGCGGAGGCGGCGTGC
>CAZGUU010000276.1:0-7177 GCA_964529315.1 uncultured Enterobacteriaceae bacterium | reverse complement strand
GCCGCACGCCTGGTCCAGCCGCTCAGCCGCTGCCAGAGCGGCGTGACGACCTGGGCCGAGCGGCGGGCCGCGCGGCGCAGCTCGAACCCGCTCGTCGTGGCGCGGGAGGCTCGCAGGACGGGTCGTCGTGCATCCTCGATCAGGTTGAACTTGATCACCTCGAAGTAGGGCGAGAGGTCGAAGTCGCGCGGCGTCACCAGGTCGTGCCGGCGCCGTCGGCTGCTGCGCAGGTGATGGGCCAGCGGGCGCCGCGAGGGCCAGCTCGGTGCGCCCGCCCCCGCGTGGTAGACGCGGCGTGGGCGTGGCTTGCCCGCGCCGCCGGGGGTCCCGTCGCGGGCCGTGCGGCGCCCGCCGCCGAGCTCGTCGCCGGCGGCGAGGAGCTCGGCCTCCTCGTCCTCGGTGCGCGGCAGGATGGGAAACCCGACCGCATCGAAGGCCTGGGCGATCATCGAGGAGCAGATCACCTCCGTCGGCCGTCCGCTGCCCAGCTCGAGCGCCTCGCGACGCCACCACGACGGTACCAGCGAGACCGGCAGGAAGTAGCGCGCCAGGTCGACCAGGTGGGCGACGTCGTAGTCGCCGCCCACGTGGCGGAGCACGTGGTCCATCACCGTCCGGAGATCCTCGGGCTCGAGCCCGAAGGGCCGGCAGAGACGGAGGTGGAAGCCGCGGTACTTCGAGATCGGCGAGACCACCACCCCCTCGCCGACCAGGGCCTCGACCACGCAGTGCCGTGCATCCTCGCCGAAGCGCTCCTCGAGCCGGGCCGCGATTTCGGGCTCGCGGCGCAGCCACTCGTCGCCGACGTAGATCGCCGCGTGCGACCAGGAGCTCTGCGTCAAGTAGCGAATGACCTCGCTTACGCGCTGGTCGCCGTAGACCAGAAGGACGTCGCCCTTGCTCACGTGCCGCTTGAGCCGGTCGACGCTCTCGTCCGAGCAGCGCGAGTAGCCGCGCAGCGGCCGTGTGAGCAGCCGTGTCGCGTGGTGGTAGAGCAGCTGGCGCAGGCGATCGGACATCTCATGGAGATTATCGGCCCGCTGCGCGCGTTGGGCGAGCCGCGATCTCACGCGACGGGCGCAGCGCGAGCCCTATGGCACCGCATCGGGTCGCGGAGTCGCCGTCCTGGCGACGGCGTCGCCCGACGACGGCGGGGACGCGCACCCGGTCGACCTCGCAGGTCGCGCACTCGCCGTCACGGCGGCGTGGTTGCGCGGTGGGGGCCGAGCGACGCGTGGGGATTGCTGCTCACGCTCTCACGAGGCGCGGGCGAGCTCGAAGGCGGCGCGGCGCGCGGTGCGGCGCCCCGAGCCGCCGGGGAAGATCTCCTCCAGGGCGTGGCGGAAGTCGGCCATGGTCACCGCCGGGCTGGTCCCGCCCGCCTCGAGCTCGCGCAGGAGCGCATTGCGCCCTGCGCCGGTGCACAGCCCCTTCAGGTCGGCGCCGCTCGAGCCGTCGGTCTCGGCGGCGAGCGCCGCGAAGTCGACGTCGGGTGCCAGGCTCATCTTCGCCGAGTGCAGGCGCAGCAGCGCGAGGCGCCCGGCCTCGTCGGGCAGGCCGATCTCGATCGACTCGCTCAGCCGGCCGGGCCGCAGCACCGCCTCGTCGAGCAGCTCGGGCCGGTTCGTCGCGCCGATCACGAAGACCCGCGTCGTGGGCTGCAGGCCGTCGAGCTCGGTCAGGAACGTCGCGACGACCGCGTTGGCCGTGCGAGCACCGCCCGAGTCCGCCTCGCCACGCCGTGGCAGGATCGCCTCGATCTCGTCGATGAAGACGATCGCCGGCGGGCTCTCTCGCGCCGCCTCGAAGATCTCCTTGAGCCGCCTCTCGGAGTCCCCGAGCCACTTGCAGAAGACGTCGGCCGCGTTGATCGCGTGGAAGGCTGCGTCGGTCTGGCAGGCGAGGACGCGGGCTATGGTCGTCTTGCCCGTGCCCGGCGGCCCGAACAGCAGGGCGCCGCTCGGTGGGTCGACGCCGAGCTTCTCGACCAGGCCCGGGTTCTCGAGGAAGCGCTCGATGAACTTGAGCTTGCGCTTGACCTGGTCCGGAAGGATCAGGTCGTCCCAGCCGAGAGGCTTGCCGGCGATCCGCTTCTCCGGCAGGCGCTCGCGCAGGGCGCCTTGCAGGTGGCCGTGCGAGATCGGCGCCTGCGCATCCATCGCGGCCATGGCGGCGGCGTCGACGACGTGGCGGATCTGCGCGGCGGAGAGGCCCTCCATCTGCTGGGAGAGCTGCGAGACGTCGACCGACGGGTCGTGCGGCCGGTCGCGCAGCAGGACGTCGAGGATCTCGCGGCGGGCGTCGAAGTCCGGGCGGTAGATCTTGACCTTGAAGTCGAACCGCCCCTCGCGAATCGCCGCGGGGTCGAGGTCGTCGAGCCGGTTGGTCGCCGCGACGAGCACCAGGCCGGGCGTGTCGCGGTGCGCGTCGATCTGCTGGAGGAGTGCGTCGACGGCCTGCTGCTCGTGCAGCGAGCCGGTCTGAGAGCGCCGGGCGGCGAGCGCGTCGAGCTCGTCGAAGAACAGCAGGCAGGGTGCGTTGCGCTCGGCCTCGGCGAAGACCTGCTCGATTCGCTCGGCGGCGCCGCCGACGTGGTCGGTGAGCGCGCTGCCCAGGGCGACGCGCTGGAAGCGCAGGCCGAACTCCCCGGCCATCGCCTCGGCGAAGAACGTCTTGCCGCAGCCCGGCGGGCCGTAGAGGAGGATGCCGTTGCGCACGATGCCGTAGCGCCGCGCCTCGTCGCGACGGGTGTGCACCACGTCGACGATGCGGCGGACCTGCTCCTTGAGGCCGTGCATGCCGCCGACCCGGGAGAAGTCGAGCCTCGCCGCAGACGGGCCCGCCGTGGGGCGGTGACGCCGCGCGCTCTCGAGCAGGGCGGCGCGGATCTGCTGGCTCTTGGGCGAGGGCGAGATGGCGATCGCACGCTCGATCGCCTCCTTCGCCTCGTCGAAGCGCCCGAGCTTCTCGAGCCAGGTGGCGAGGTTCGCGTGGTAGACGCCGTCGCCTCCGGTCTCGCGCGTCTCCGGGTCGATGGCGATGGCGCGACGCGCCGCCAGGACGGCGGCAGCGGCGTCGCCCAGGCCGTGGAACAGGATCACCCCCCTGCGGTTGTGGTAGGTGGCGTTTCGGGGCTCGCGCGCCAGCGCCTCGTCGAGGGCGCCGAGCGCGTCGCGCCAGCGCTGGAGCTGGACCAGGGCGCTGCTCTGCGCGTAGGGCACCTGCCCGGGGTGGGCGGGGAAGGCCGCCGTGCCCCCGCGCAGGTCCTCCGCGCGTCGGGCCGCGTCGTAGTGATCCAGCGCCGCGGCCCAGCGCTGCAGGCGGAAGCAGGCATTGCCCGCGACCAGATGGATGCGCGGGTCGGCGGGATCGGCGGCGATTCCCTGCTCGGCGACCTCCAGGGCGCGCTGCGGATCGCGGAGCAGCAGGCATCGGCAAAGCGCCTCGTGGGCCGCGGCGGGACGCTCGGCGAGCGGCGGCGAGGCAGCGTGAAGCAGCGGCTCCAGGTGCGCCCGCGCCTCGGCCGAGTTGCCCAGGTGGTACTGCGTGGTGCCCAGCCAGTAGGCCGCACGCGGGCTGCGTGGGTCGCGCAGGGCGGCCTGGGCGAAGTGCCGGCGCGCCGCGCTCAGGTCGCCCTTCTCGAAGGCCGCGATGCCGTCGGCGAGCAGCGCATCGATGGGCGGCAACGCCTCGTTCCCAGGCATGAGCGACCTCGCTGGCGCGGGCTACGCGACCGGCCTCCAATGGCCCGGTGGTGCCGACATCCCTCGCGTCGGCCACCGGCACACAGAGGGATCTCGGACGGGGACGGGCGCTCCTTGAGCGGGGCGAAGGGAAAGTCCAAGGGGCAGGAAGGCGAATCAACTCGACTCCCCGGCCGGCCGATAATAGGGTCTGGCGGAGCTCGAGCTTCGAGGAGGGAACGCTGGGTAGCCTGACTCTGGTCGCGATCGTGTTGGCGCTCGTCGCGGTGATGCGGACGAGCGCACGGGGCGAGCTCGCCCGCCGCATCGCGTTCCTCGAGAACGAGATCGAGCGTCTGCGGGCCGCGCTCGGCGAGCGAGGCCCCGCGACGACGGCTGCGGCCGATCTCGTCCCCGAGCGCGCACCGGGCGAGGCAATGGCCGCGGCGCACGAGGCTGGCGCCCCAGCGTACGAGGCAAGCACCGCGGACGACGACGCGAGCACCTCGGGGTACGAGGCAGGCACCGCGGGACACGGCGCGAGCACCCCAATGTACGAGCCACGCGCCTCGGCGCACGAGGCAAGCGCCATCGTGGACGAGGCACAGCCTGGAGCCGGTGAGGTGGATGCTGCCGCAGACGCGCCGGGGGGGCCCGAGCCCCCGAGTCCCCCAGCACCGCCCGGTGGGCTTCTTCCAGCCGGCATCGACTGGGAGCAGTGGCTCGGCGTTCGGGGTGCCGCGGTTCTGGGCGGGATCGTGCTCGCGCTCGCTGGCCTGTTCTTCTTTCGCTACTCGGTCGAGCACGGACTTTTCCCGCCGTGGCTGCGCGTCGTGCTCGGGGCGCTCACCGGAGTCGCGGCGCTCGCCGGCGCCGAGTGGATGCTCCGCACGCGCTACGCGGGAACCGCCAATGCGCTGGCCGGCGGCGGGCTGGTGGTGCTCTACGCGGCCTTCTGGGCGGCAGGCACGCTCTACGGCCTGATCGGGCCGGGGGCCGTGTTCGCGCTCATGGCCGTGGTGACCGTCGCCGGGTGCGTGCTCTCCTTGCGGCACGAGTCGCTGGTCATCGCGGTGCTCGGTCTGGTCGGTGGCTTTGCCACACCGCTCTTCGCGTCGAGCGGTGCCGACCGCCCGATTGGGCTCTTCGGCTACATCCTGCTTCTCGATGTCGGCTTGCTGGCGATCGCACGCCGCAAGCGCTGGCCGGTGCTGGCGCTGCTGAGCCTCGGTGGGACGGCCCTCTACCAAGCCCTGTGGATCGTGGGGCGCATGGGCGCCGAGCGCACGCTGCTCGGCGTGGTGGTCCTCGCGCTCTTCGCGATGGTCTTCGCGGTCGTGGCGCCGCGGCTGGGTGCCGAGCGGACGGCCCAGTGGCGCTGGTCGCAGCGGGGGGCGATCCTCCTGCCGTTCGCGTTTGCCATCTACTTTGCGGGCAACGTGTGGCTCGAGACCAGCATCGCCGAGCTGGGCGGCCTGTTGATCGTGCTCGGGTTGGCGGCCGGCTGGCTCGCTCGCAAGCACGGCGACGGGCGCTTCGCGTTGGATGCCGGCGCGGCCACGGTCGCCGTCCTGCTGGTCTGGAGCGGGCAGCACCCCGACCTGGGCGGTGCGGCGTGGACGGCGTCCGGCCTGCTGGTGCTCGTGGCGCTGGCGTACCACGCGCCGCTCGAGCTCGGGGCCCGCCACGGTCGGGAGACGCGGCCGGGAGGGCCGCAGGACACCGGGCAAGAGACGCAGCCGGTCGACGCGACCTCGGCGACGAGCGCGGGTCGGGGCTCGGCCGCCGCTGCGCTGGCCAACGCGGCCACGGTGGTCGCTTTGGGCCTGCTGCTGATTCTGGTCTACGCGGGCGCAGACGGGGACTTCTCGCTCTGGCCCATGCTCGCCGGCTGGCTCGGCATCGCGGCGGTGCTCGTGCGGCAGGCGACCTTCCCCGGCCGCGCTCCGGTGCAGGCCGCGGCGGCGCTCGGGGTCGGCCTGGGCCTGGCGGCTTATCGGCTCGGCCACCTGGGTGAGCCGCCCGTGCCCGCACCCGCGGTAGCGGGAGCCGCCACGGTGCTCGCGACCATGCTCGCCGTTGCCGTCGCCTGGCAGGGCCTGGCCTTCGCGCTTGCCCTGGCGCGCAGCCCGAGTCGGCTCTGGGCCGAGCGAGCGGCGGCGGCGCTCGCCCTTCTCTTGCTGCTCGCGCGTCTGCCCGACCCGAGCGGCGATGCAGTCCCCGGCTTGGGCCTCCCGCTCGCCCTCGGGTTCCTCGCGTTGCTCGCGGCGACTCGCCTCGGCGGTGGGCCCTGGATGGTGGCCTGCGTGCTGGCGACCGCGTTCGTCCAGCTCGGCTGGACGATGGATCATCACCCCGGACCGACCCTGCTCGGGCTCGGGCTGGCGGGGCTCTCCTCGGTGCTCTTCGCCACCTGGCCTCTGGCGGCGGCCCGCTGGCTTCGCGAGGACGCCTGGACGTGGCGCAGCGCCGCGCTCGCGGGCCCGGCGTGGCTGCCGGCGCTGCTCGTGCTCTTCGAGGACCGCCTGGGCGATGCGGCGATCGGGCTCCTCCCGCTCGGCCTGGGTGCGGTCGGCGTGGCCGTCGCGGCGCGGACGCGGGAGCTCTGGCCGGTGGGCGACGCGCGGCGCACGAGCGCGCTGGCCTGGCTGTGTGGGGGCGCGCTCGGCCTGGTGACGGTGGCCGTGCCGCTCCAGCTCGAGAAGGAGTGGATCACCATCGGCTGGGCGCTCGAGGGCGTCGCCCTCCTGCTGCTCTGGACGCGGCTCGACCATGCGGGTCTCAAGTACACCGCGCTCGCCTTGCTCGGTGCGGTCGCCGTGCGCCTGATCCTGAACGACGCGGTCACCTCCTACTACCCGCGGCCGACGTGGCGGATCGTCAACTGGCTCGCCTACACCTATCTGGTGCCCGCTGCCGCGCTGGTCTTCGCTGCCAAGATCTTGCGCCCGCTCGAGCCGGCGCGGCTGCGCCCCTGGGAGCGACGTTGGTACACGCGCGAGCTGCCCATCGGTGCCGCGGCCACCGGGCTGGCCGCACTCCTGGTGATCTTCGCCTGGCTGAACCTGGCCATCGCCGAGTGGTTCTCGAGCGGCGACTCGATCCACGTCGCCTTCGACCGCATGCCGGCGCGCGACCTGACCACGTCGATCGTCTGGGCGCTCTACGCAGTTGCGCTGCTCGTCCTGGGCGTGCGCCTGCGGATCAGCGGCCTGCGCTGGGTGAGCCTCGGGCTGCTGCTGGTGACGATCGCCAAGATTTTCCTCTTCGATCTCGGCGAGCTACGCGACCTCTACCGGGTCGCGGCGTTGCTCGGCCTGGCGGTGTCGCTGATCGTCGTGTCGCTGGTCTACCAGCGCTTCGTGTTCCGCGGCTCGACGACCGAAGGAGGGACGTGAGCCGCGCGCTTGCCAGCGAGGGCCGCGCCGCGCGCGGTGTCCGCATCGCGCGGGCGGCACGGACCACGCGCGCCGAGCGGCCCGCGAGCCCGCCTC
>CAZGUU010000275.1:0-7179 GCA_964529315.1 uncultured Enterobacteriaceae bacterium | reverse complement strand
AGCATCGCTCGCGGCTGCGAGTCCACTTCCTTCCCGGGTACGCTCCCGACATGAATCCCGACGAGCATGTGTGGGCGCACCTCAAGTCGATGTTTCGCAGGGAGCCGATCCTGGCCGGAGAGGTCCTCGACGAGGCCGTCAACGAATCGATGGAGCAGATCCGGTCGAATCGTGCATTGGTCCGGCGCTTCTTCGACCACCCTGCAGTCGCCTACGTCAAGAGTGCGCTGCACTGGTAACTTGTACTATCCTACGCACGAGTGAGTAACGCTCACGCTGAGCGGCCGGCGACGCACCCTCGAAAGTGGCACCGATGTTCATTCCTGCCGGTCCGCTCCAGCGTGATGTTAGCGAGGTCACCCAGCGGCTCGGCGCACGGCACTCTCCACGGGCTTCGGGAGATCCAGCGCCAGAAAGAACGTCTCTGGGTAGAGGTAGTCTTCCCCGGATTCGTCGATCACGCGGATCAGACCGTGAACCTCGGCGTCCCGGTCCGACACCGCCTGATAGATCTTGCGGAGTTCGAGGGACGCCGGATACCCCGTGTTCCGTACGCAGACTACGAACCGCCTTCTCTTGCTCGCGCGTCGCTGCATCTTGGTTCACCCGAGAAGCCGCTTGATCTTGACTTCCCTTCTACCGACTCCCGTCGCCTCGTACCAATGCACCTCTGCCTCGGCCACGAATCCGTCCGGCAGCCGGACCCGTGCCACGCCCTTGCGCTTGCGCCAACGACCGGTCCCATACCGTCGCCGAAGGCGGCTGAGATCGCGAATCGACCGCCCGACGGCGATTGTGGCGGCTCGGCGAATGGGGCCGATGATCTCGAACTCCATGCCGCGCCAACCTCCCTCACCCCTGGCTCACCGATCTCGCTAACGCTGCGCATCAGCCGCGCGCGGCACGACCTCCGGTCTGGAGGCGACGCCGGCCGCGCGCCGGCTGCATGCGCTTGTTCGGCGGCACCTGGCCTCCGGCGCGTCCGCTCTTCAAAGCCTTTGCTGATCTCGGCCGAGGCGCCGGAACGCCGTGAAGCATCCCCTCGACACTGATGTCCTCGTCGACATCGGGCCAATGGATGCCTTGACCGCTGCCGATAATCCGGAACTTCTCGCGCTGTTTGCGTGTGGCCTCTGAGAGGCGCCAGGACCACGCCAACGGCACGCTGATGACTCGGCCGTCCGCCAGGCGCGCGACAATCTCATCTTCGGTGACGTGCGCATCTCGGATGCGCGGCTCGATTCTAGCCACCGCAGTGTTCATGCCATACCTCCAGAATTCGGGTCCGCTGAGTGTCGATGAGCCGGCGAATGGTATTCAGCTCGTGGGCGCTGAAGCCGTGGTTTCGAGCTAACTCGATCGGTTCGAGCCAGAACTTGCACGTGGCATCCTCTCGCTCGATGTGCACGTGCGCCGGCTCGTTGCAGTCGAAGCTCGTGAAGAAGACCCGGTATGGGCCCGGTATCCCCTTGATCCTTGGCATCCCAGGATTTCATCCTCTCACGTATCCGCTTGGCGTGCCGCGGAGACGCTGACATCGCCGCAAGCCGCCGAACACCATGTGGGCCGGTCTGTGTACGGGGCTGGTGTTGCTGCGTATGGCAGCGGACCCTCGTCGGCGGGACCGGCATCGTGTCGAATCATCTCGGCTTTCGCTCGCGGTCATGGCGGCGGTTTCGATTTAGGCTGCGGGCCTCGTCCGTGTATGCCGCCATCGGCTCGCCGCCTATCGTGGAGTCTGGGGGAGGACGCCGGATGCCGAGGACACCTTGCGTCGCCTGCGCTGGGTGGACCCGCCCGACGGGAGCGCCGAGTCCTCGGTTCCACCCGGACAGCTGCTGAGCACGAGAGAGAGAACGGGCGCGTCCTGTGCCCTCCGCGCCTCGCTGCGGGAGGTTCGCGTCCGGGTCCGCGTCCGGGTCCAGCCCCGAGCGCATCGCGAGCCGATCCGCCGGGCTGCGGACTGCTCCCGGCCCGAGGTTCACGACGTGGGTGTAGATCATCGTCGTGCTCACGTCGCGGTGCCCGAGGAGCTCCTGAACCGTTCGGATGTCGTAGCCATCCTCGAGCAGGTGCGTCGCGAAGGAGTGCCGGAAGGTGTGGCAGGAGACCCGCTTGGGCAGCCGAGCCGCCAGGGCCGCCTCGCGGACGGCGCGCTGCAGGACGGTCTCGTGCAGGTGGTGACGGCGGCGCTTGCCGTGAAACAGGATGAAACGGCGGATCCAGTGGACGTAGGCCTGCTCGGTCCGGCGGCTGTAGTGCCGCAGGCGCAGCGCGGTGCGAACCCGATCGAGGAGGCGCGGCTCGGGGCTCGCCCCAGGCGCCGACTCGCAGGCCAGCTCCGCCCAGGGCGTGACGCCTCGAGGCGAGAGCTCGCCACGCGGAAGCTCGCGAAGGAGATCGACGGCAAGGCCGCACGCCGCAGCCGGGCGCCCACCCGGGCCGCCGATTGCCCCCTTTCTCGCTCTTCGACAGCCCAGCTCATCGGAGACCCGTGCAGGTTCGGCTACCTCGTACCCCGCAATCGCGAGGTCGGTCAAGCAAGCATCGTCAGGGTTGCAATCTGCGCGCCAAGTCCGCCCGCCGGCGGCCTTCCCGGGGCAGGCAGCTCGGCCTCTTCGTCCCCCAGCGCTACGGCTTGGAGCTCGCGGAGATGCCCGAGTCTCGTCACACTCGGGTCCGGGGGGCTTCGTCGCGCCGCCGGCCGGCGCGACGGGCGACGGGCTGCACCTCGCTTCGCTCCCGAGGAGCAGGGTCCGGCCACGCCGGCGCTCCTCTTGCCTTCATGGCCAGACGGCAGTACGCTTCGTGCCGTATGGCAGGGGCGGCGACCAGCGCGGCCAGCCGGCTCACGTCGACCCTGGGCGGACGGCGGGCCCTCGGCATCCGCGTCGAGACGGTCGACGGCCTTCGCGAGCGCGTTCGGGCGGGGCTCCCCTACGCTTCGCTGGCCGCCGTCGGCGAAGCGTACGGAATCGAGCTGCGAGCGCTGTCGCGGATCCTCGCCATCCCGGAGCGCACGCTGGCTCGGCGAAAGCGCGAGAGGCGCCTCAAGCCCGACGAGTCGGACCGGGTGCTGCGCGTCGCCCGGGTGGCCGCCATGGCGGAGGAAGCCCTCGGCGGCAGGGAGCAGGCGGTGCGGTGGCTGCACCGGCCCAATCGCGGGCTGGGAAGCGCCGTGCCGCTCGAGCAGCTCGATACCGAGATCGGGGCTCGTCAGGTCGAGGACCTCCTCGGGCGCATCGCACACGGCATCCATAGCTGATGCGCGTCTGGCGGGTCTGCCGTCGGCCCTACGTGGCGATCGACGGTGCGGGGGCGCGCCGCTTCGGCGGGCGCTGGAACCTGCGCGGCACACCCATCGTCTACACCTCCGGTACGGCGGCGCTCGCGGTACTGGAGTACTTCGTCAACCTCGAGGTCGAGGACGCTCCTCCGGACCTCGTTCTCGTCTGGGCGGACGTGCCCTCGGCCCTGCGCGTCGAAGCCGTCGCGGTGCGCGATCTGCCGCGCGCCTGGCGGACGACGCCCGCGCCCGAGGAGCTCGCCCGGCTGGGGACGAGCTGGGCCACGGCCAAGCGCACCCCCGTGCTCGCCGTTCCCTCGGCCGTTCTGCCGGTCGAGCGCAACTACCTGCTCGACCCGGCGCACCCGAGCTTCGCCCGCGTCGCGGTCGGCCGGCCCGAGCCGCTGACGCTCGACCCGAGACTGTGGAAGGGCGCGAAGCGATAGCAGCGCCCGCGCACGGCGCCCTCGCGGTGGGCCCAAGCCGGACGACGACCGCGAGCTTCGCCCGCGACTCATCGTGAGACCCGACGGCGGGCTGGGCGCCACGATGCGCCCCCCAGCGGACGTCCGCGCCCCCGGCTGGGGATTCGGCCGCAAAGCCGATACACTTCTGCGGCGGGGCAACGGGGTCGCAGTGGCAGCGGCGAATTTCCTGAATCGAGACAACGCGGAGCTGGTCGAGGCGCTCTACGCGCAGTACCGCGACGACCCCTCGGGGCTCGACCCGACGTGGCGGGCGTTCTTCGAGGGCCTGGAGCTCGGCCTCTCGGGTATGCCCGAGGGGGCGCCCGGCGCGAAGGCTCTACCCACGACCTTTGGCCTGGTCGCAGCCTACCGCGAGCTCGGCCACCTGCTCGCCGACCTCGACCCGCTGGGCGAGCCGGCACGCCATCACCCGCTCCTCGACATCGCGCACTACTCGTTCTCGGCCGCCGATCTCGACCTGCCCTGCAACCCCGGCGGCTGGCGCGGCCCGGCGCCGCGCACGCTGGGCGAGCTGGTCGCCGCCCTGCGCGCGACCTACTGCGGCACGCTGGGCGTCGAGTTCACCGGCATCCGCGACCCCGAGCAACGCCAGTGGCTCGAGGAGCACATGGAGCCCGAGCGCAACACCCCGGCGCTCGACCGCGCAGCGCGCCTGCGCATCTACGCCAAGCTGGTCGAGGCGGAGAGCTTCGAGAGGTTCCTGCACGTCAAGTTCCCCGGCCAGAAGCGCTTCTCGCTCGAAGGCGGCGAGACCCTGGTGCCGATGCTCGATGCGCTGGTCGAGTCCGGCGCCGAGGCGGGCATCGAGCAGCTCGTGCTCGGCATGGCGCACCGCGGCCGGCTGAACGTGCTGGCCAACGTGGTGCGCAAGCCCTACGAGATGATCCTCGCCGAGTTCGAGGGCTCGACCCTCCCGGACTGGGTGCAAGGCGACGGCGACGTCAAGTACCATCAGGGCTACTCGCGCGAGCTGCGCACCTCGTGTGGCCGAACCGTGCACGTCTCGCTCACCCCGAACCCGAGCCATCTCGAGGCGGTGAACCCGGTGGTCGAGGGCCGCGCCCGGGCCAAGCAGGACCTGGCGGGCGACGCCGAGCGCAGCCGCATCGTCCCGGTGCTGGTGCACGGCGACGCCTCCTTCATCGGCCAGGGCATCGTCCCCGAGACGCTGCTCCTGACCCACCTTCCCGGCTTCGTCACCGGCGGCACCGTGCACCTGGTGATCGACAACCAGGTGGGCTTCACCGCGCCGCCCGAGGCGACCCGCCCGACGCGCTACTGCACCGACATCGCACGGATCGTCGAGCTACCGGTCTTCCACGTGAACGGCGACGACCCGGAGATGGCGGTCCACGCCCTGCGCCTGGCGCTCGGCTTCCGCCAGCGCTTCAAGCGCGACGTGGTCGTCGAGCTGGTCTGCTTTCGCAGGCACGGCCACAACGAGGCCGACGAGCCCGCCTTCACGCAGCCGGTGATGTACCAGCGCATCGCCCGGCACCCCGGCGTCCGAGCCCTCTACGCGCACAAGCTGGTCGAGCGCGACGGCGTCGCGCAGCAGGAGCTCGACGCGATCCAGCGCGACGCGCTCGAGATCCTCGAGCTCGCCCTGGCCTACGCACGCGACTTTCGCCCGCGCCAGCAGGTGTTCGCCTTCAGCGGCGCGTGGAGCGGGCTCGGGCCCGCCGCGGCGGACCGCAGCGCACACACCGCCGTCGCACGCGACCGCCTGGCCGAGATCGCGGCGCGCGCGGCCCGAATTCCCGCCGGCTTCCGCACCCACCCCAAGGTCGAGAAGCAGTACGTGGCCCGGGTGGAGATGGTTCGTCGCGGCACCGGCATCGATTGGGGCTGCGCCGAGATGCTCGCGATGGGCTCGCTGCTGCTCGAGGGCACGCCGGTGCGACTGTGCGGCGAGGACTCGGGGCGCGGCACGTTCAGCCATCGCCACGGGGTGCTGCACGATCAGGTCGACGGGCGCCGCCACGTGCCGCTCAATGCGCTCGCGGAGCCGGGCCAGACGCAGGCCGAGCTGGAGATCATCGACAGCATGCTCTCCGAGGAGGCCGTCCTCGGCTTCGAGTACGGCTACTCGTCGGCTGCCCCCGGCACGCTGTGCCTCTGGGAGGCTCAGTTCGGCGACTTCGCCAACGGCGCGCAGGTGATCATCGACGCCTTCCTCGCCGCGGGCGAGTCGAAGTGGCAGCGGTCGAGCGGGCTCGTTCTGCTCCTGCCGCACGGCTACGAGGGCCAGGGCCCCGAGCACTCGAGCGCGCGCCTGGAGCGCTGGCTGCAGCTCTGCGCCGACGACAACCTCCAGGTCGCCCAGCCGACCAGCGCGGCGCAGCTCTTCCACCTCTTGCGTCGCCAGATGCACCGCGCCTTCCGCAAACCCCTGGTCGTCCTGTCGCCCAAGAGCCTGCTGCGCTTCGCGCCCGCGAGCTCGGCAGTGGAGGAGCTCGCGCAGGGCGCGTTTCACGCCGTGCTCGCCGATCCCGTGTCGCTCGATCCCGCCGCCGTCACGACCGTCGCCCTGTGCTCGGGCAAGGTGTTCTACGACCTCGCCCGGGCGCGCCAGGAGCGTGGCGACCTGCGCGTCGCGCTGGTGCGCATCGAGGAGCTCTACCCGCTGCCCGAGGGCGAGATCCGCCAGGCGCTGGCCACCTACCCGAGCGCGCACGACGTCGTCTGGGCGCAGGACGAGCCGCGCAACATGGGCGCGTGGAGCTACCTCGGCGATCCCCTGCGCGGCTGGCTCGGCGCGGGGCAGAGCCTGCGCTACGTGGGGCGCGACGCGGCCGCGAGCCCGGCGGCCGGCTCCTACCACCTGCACGGCCGAGAGCAGGCCGGCTTGATCGGCGCTTTGTTCGACGGTGTTCCACCCGCGGCGCGCGGGGCGGCACGAAATCGCGGCGCGGCGCCGCGCTCCTCGGCCCAGCCGGGCCTCGCGGCACGAAAGGCCAGGAGACACTGATGCCCCACGAGGTCAAGATTCCGTCGCTCGGCGAGTCGGTCAGCGAGGCGAGCATCGGCCGCTGGCTCAAGTCCGACGGCGAGATCGTCCGCGCCGACGAGCCGTTGCTCGAGCTGGAGAGCGACAAGGCGAGCATGGAGCTCGCCGCGGAGAGCGGCGGGCGGCTCAGCATCCTGCGCCCCGCCGGCGAGACGGTGCGCGCCGGCGAGGTCGTCGCGCGCATCGACGAGGCGGCTTTGGCCGAAATCGGCCCCGGCGCGAGCGCTTCGAGCGCGCCCGGCGGCACCGGCGCGGCCAGCGCTCCCGGCGCGGCGCGCCCGAAGCGCGCCGCCGATCTCCCCCTGGCGCCGTCCGTGCGGCGCATCGCCGCCGAGCAGGGGCTCGATCTCTCGGGCGTCACCGGCAGCGGTCCAGGCGGACGGATCACCAAGGCC
>CAZGUU010000274.1:0-7181 GCA_964529315.1 uncultured Enterobacteriaceae bacterium | reverse complement strand
CGCGCAGCGGTGCGGCGCCCGCCGCTCGACCTGCTCGCGATGCCTCGCCTGGGCCCCGTCCTGCGTAGCCTGGCCACGCGCCGCGGCGCGCAGGCCCTGCTCCTCGCCGCGGCGCTCGCCGTGGTCGCAGACGGCCTGCACGGCCCGCAGGTGGCGCCGATGAGCCTGGCCGGCGTGCTCCCCTGGACCTACTTCCGCGGCTTCCTGATCGTCGCCCTGCTGGCCGTCGGGAACCTGTTCTGCGCGGCCTGCCCGTTCCTCCTGCCGCGCGAGCTCGCCCGGCGCCTGCGGCCGGCTCGCCGGCGCTGGCCGCGCGCCCTGCGCTCGAAGTGGCCAGCGGTGGCGGTTCTGGTCGTCTACCTCTGGGCCTACGAGGCCTTCGACCTCTGGGACAGCCCGCGGGCCACGGCATGGGTGGTGATCGGCTACTTCGCCGTGGCCCTGGCCGTGGACGCCACGTTTCGCGGCGCGAGCTTCTGCAAGTACCTCTGCCCGATCGGGCAGCTCGACTTCGTCGTGTCGACGCTGTCGCCGCTCGAGGTCGCGGTGCGCGATACCGATCTGTGTGCCGGCTGCGCGAGCCGTGGCTGCATTCGTGGCAACGCCGCGCATCGCGGCTGCGAGACCGGGCTCTTCCTGCCGCGCAAGGTGGGCAACCTCGACTGCACCTTCTGCCTCGACTGCGCCCGCGCTTGCCCGCACGACAACGTCGGCCTGCTCGGCGTCGTCCCCGGCGCCGAGCTGCTGCGCGACGAGCACCGCTCCTCGCTGCGCCGCCTGGCCCGACGCACCGACGTCGCGGCGCTCGCCCTGGTGCTGGTCTTCGGCGCGTTCGTCAACGCCGCGGGGATGACCGCACCCGTGCTGCGCGCCACCGAGGCCGCAAGCCGCGAGCTCGGCGCCGCTGCGGCGCCCGCCGTGGGCCTCCTCCTGACGCTCGCGGCCCTGGTTGCGATACCGCTCGCGCTGGCCTGGCTGTGCGCCGCCGCGGGACGACGCTGGTCGAGCGTCGCCGCACCGCGGATCGAGCTCTCGTGCCGCTTCTCCCTCACCCTGATCCCCCTGGGCGCGAGCATGTGGCTGGCGCACGTGGTCTTCCACCTCGTGACGGGCGCGACCAGTGGCTGGCCAGTGCTGCAGCGCGCCGCGCTCGACGCCGGCTGGCCCGTCCTGGGCGAGCCCAGCTGGTCGAGCGGCTCGGCCACCGGGGCCGCCGACCTGCGCACCTGGGAGATTCTCGCGCTCGACCTGGGCCTGCTCGCCACGCTCTACCTCGTCTGGCGCACCGCCACGCGCCTGGCTCGCTCCGTCCGCTGCGCTGCCGGCCTGGCCGCACCCTGGGCGGCCCTGGCCGTCGCGCTGTGGACCCTGGGCGCGTGGATCGCAACGCAGCCGATGCAGATGCGCGGCACCATGAGCCACTGAGCGAGCAGCACGATGCACGGAGCGAGGATCGACCGACGTCCGCAGCGCCCTGCGCGCGCCGCAGCCGGCGCGCTCGTGGCCGCACTCGCGGGGGCTCTCCTGCCCGCCAGCGCGCCGGCCGACGGCGGGCGGATCTGCGCGAGCCGAGCCGCCGGCTCGCTCGTCGTGACCCTGTTCACCACGCCGGTGCCGCTGCGCGTCGGGCCGGCCGACCTGAGCGTTCTGGTCCAGGACCGCACCAGCCGCTCGGCGCTGCTCGACGCTACCGTCCACCTGCAGCTCGAGCCCGCTCGCCAGAGCGATCCGACCACGGCCAACGCACCAGCACACGAGCAGCGTGCGGCGCACGACGCCGCGAGCCATCGAGCCCCGGGCTGGACTGACCCGGTTCAAATCGGCCCGGGCCGGATCGGCCCCGGCCAGGCCGAAGCGCCAGAGCACCCATCGAGCGCCCCGGCGGCGCCCGAAGAGCACCTCGGTGCGGCGCATCGCGCTCCGATCGAGGTGACGGCCAGCAGCGCGCAGGCGACCAATCGGCTGCTCCAGGCGGCGCTCGTCGATCTCCCGTCGCCCGGCGTTTGGCACCTGCGCGCCACCGTGCGCCACGGCGCGCAGAGCGCGGAGCTCGGCTGTGTGGTCGACGTCGTCCCCGCCGCGCCGCCGCTCCTCTCCCTGTGGCCGCAGCTCGCCCTACCGCCCGTCGCGATCGCGCTCTTCGCCCTGCACCAGTGGCGCAAGAGCCGGGCGCGCCGCCCGCTCAGGGAGCGGTGACCGTGACCACCACGCCGTTGTCCGAGGCCAGGCCCGAGGAGGGGTCGGTCGCGGTGATCGTCGCGCTGCCCAGGCCCACGCCGGTCACGACGCCCTGGCTGCCGGGGTCGTTGCTCACCACGACCTTGCTCGTGTCGCTGCTGCGGTAGGTCACGCTGCGCGTGATCTTGCGGCTCGAGCCGTCGGCGAAGAAGCCGCGCGCCTCGACGATCCTCGCCGACAGCAGGGGCACCGTCTTGGTCGCCGGAAGGAGCTGGAAGTGCGTCAGCAGGACGGAGGTGGTGACGTGCGCCGATCCGCTCATGCCGTTCTCGAGGGTCGCGGTGATGGTCGCCGTGCCCGCTTGGCCACCGCCGAACACCATGCCCTGCTCGCCGTCGCGATTGCTCACGCGGGCGATCGCCTCGTTGCTCGAGGTCCAGTGCGCGTCCTTGGTCACGACCTTGATCGAGCGGTCGGCCCGGTCGCCCTGGGCGCGCATCTGCATCGTCGTGCTACCGTAGATCGTCTTGCCGTCGGGGACGACCTCGACGCCGACGATGCCCGGCTCGACCGTGACCAGGCTGGTCGCCTCCAGGCCGGAAGGATGGTGCGCCGTGAGGGTCGCCACCCCCGCCTGCAGGAGCGTCGCCGCCCCGGGGTCTTCCTGATCGTCGATCTTCACCACCGACGGCGCGCTCGACGACCACTGCACCACCTTGGTCAGGTCGCGCTCCTCGCCACCGTCGTAGTGGCCGATGGCGTGGAACTTCTTCTCGGAGAGCGCCTCGTCGCCGTACGTGGCGGGGCTCACCTCGAGGCTCACCAGGTGACCGATCACCCGGATCGTGGCCGTAGCGGCGACCCCGTCGCACACGGCCGTCACCTTGGTGCGCCCGCGCTTGCTCCCGGTCACCAAGCCCTTGTCGGGCAGCTCGTCGTCGACCGTGGCGATGCGTGGGCGCTTCACCGACCAGTCGCACTTGTCGCTCAGGTTGCTGGTCAGCCCACCCTCGTAGGTGGCGCGCGCCTTGAGCTCCACCGTCTCGCCGATACCGACCAGGCCCTCACCGACCTCGAGCACCAGCGACTGGATCGCGCCGAGGACCTTCACGTTGCCGCTCTCGGTGGAGGTGAGGCCGGTGATCGGCTCGCGCGCGGTGAGCGTCGTCTGGCCGCTGGCCAGCCCCGTGACCTCGTTCACGTCGGCGCCGGCACCGCCCACCCGGGCGATCCCCGGATCGGCGACCGACCATCGCACCGCACGCGCCAGATCGCTGGTCTCGCCGCCGCCGCTGAGCGTGCCAATCGCTCTTGCCTTCTTCTCCTCGCCGACGCCCAGGGTGAGCGGGGCGGGCTCGACGCGCAGGCCGACCAGCCGCCCGGAGACTGTCACCGCTGCATTGCCCGCGAAGCTCGCGGTCGAGAGGTTGCGCTTGGGGTCGAATGCGGAGATCGTCGCGCTCCCGGCGGAGAGCGCGGTCACCACGCCTCCCTCGTCCTCGCCGCTGGCCACGCTGGCCACTGCGCCAGCCGACGAGGACCACTCGACGTCGCTCGAGACGTTGCTGCGCGTCCCGTCGGCGCGCTTGGCGTAGGCGCGCAGCGGGTACTCGAGCTGCCGGCCGAGCTTCAGGTCCGCGGGCTCGATCGACAGCGACACCACCGCGGCGCGCACCGTCGTCGCACCGTCGGTGTTGGTCATGCCGGTCGCCGGATCGCGCGCGGTGATCGTGGTCGTGCCGACCTTGCGCGGGCGGACCAGGCCCTTGGTGTCGCCGGTGTCGTCGACCGTCGCCACGGTCGGGTCGCTCGACGACCAGCTCACCTGCTTGGTCACGTCGGCGGTCAGGTCGTTCACGTACAGGGCGGTCGCCTTGAACTGGGTAGCGAGGCCCACCTCGACGTTCTTGGTCGTGGGCTTCGTGGTGATCGCGGCGAGCGGCGGCGCCAGCACCTCGACATCGGCGTAGCCCTTGGTCTTGCTCGCGCCGACCACCAGGGCCGCGTTGATTCGCACCTTGCCCGGGCCGACGGCGGTGACCAGCCCGACGCTGCCCGCCGTGCTGCTCACGATCGCGACCCGACTCGAGCCGGTCGTCCACTCGGCGATCTGCGTGATGTCCTGCGAGGTGCCGTCGCTCCAGTTGGCAAGAGCCGCGAATTGCAGCGCTTCGCCGGCGGTCATCCCCACGGGACTGGGCGACACCGTCACCGACCGCAGGGCCACGGCCGCGGATGCCGAGCGGACGTCCCCCGCAGCCAGGCACCCGAGGATCGCGAGCAGCGCCGCCCCCGCGAGTCGCCACGCTCGGGGCGACCTCGCGCTCGAGCGACTCGTGCGACGGGGCTCATCCACCATTGGGTCTTCCCTCCACCACGGCCGTCTGGTGGCCCGAGCGCGGGACAACGGCAGCAATTCAGGTGCCACGGATCTCGCCCCGGCGCGGCGCATGGCGCCTTCGTTGCCCGGCAGCCGTGCAAGGTCTGGCGGCCACGCAAGGCGGGCGCGCGAGCGAACGCGGCGGTGCGACGGTGCGGTGGGTGGCGCGCGGCCAGGGGCGGGCAGGCGTCTTGGGGCGCTGGCGCGGATCGGGTGGGACGCGGCCCGGGCGGGGCGCGGGTGGCACAGGCGTCGGGCGTCGGGTGCAGATGGGGATCGGGAGCTGGAGGGCGAGGCAGGCCTCGGAGCCCGGCTCGAGGTGCGGGTGCGGTCAGTAGCGCCGCTGCCAGATCACGTCGATGGCGCTCTCCCCCTGGGAGGAGGCGGCGCCCTGCAGGGTGACGCTCGGGGTCAAGTAGTACTGGACGGTCACCGAGGACCCCAGCAGGCCCTGGAGCTGGCGCGGCGTCCCGCCCTGCGGCCCGCCGAAGTCCTGCGCCACGGAGATGAAGATGTCTTCACCAAAATATCGACCGACGCCAAGAGTGCCGGCCGTCGAGCCGGTCGGCATCTGGAAGGTGACGGCCGTCAGCCCGAAGGTGTCCATCACGGACTTCTCGAGCTGCGGCGCGACGTAGCTCGCGAGCAGCGCGAGCGCCTGCTGCTGCAAGCTGTCGCCTTGGCCACCGGTCAGCTCTGCCGCGGGCTTGCCGAACAGCAGCACGGCGAGGATGTCGCTCTGGTCGAGCGGCGGCTCGCTGGAGAGCTGCAACGAGGGGTTGCGCGCCGTGCCCTGCACGGCGACCGAGATGCGGTACTGCGGCGAGCGGTAGATCGCGAGCACGTCGAGGTAGGGATCGATCGGTGTCTCGCCAGAGAGCTGCAGGTAGAGGCGCGCCACGTCCAGGCGGCGGCCCTGGAAGACGTACCAGCCGCGCTCGGACTCCACGGTGCCGGTGACGCGCAGTGGATCCCCCGGCGCCTTGGTCGCGTAGAGCTCGCCGGCCAGCTTGATGTCGGCGTCGCTGCGCCGCACGAACACCCGATCGCCGAGCCGCACCGTGAGGTCGATCACCAGGCGATCGACCAGCGTGGTCGCCAGACCCGGCGGAGCGCGCTGCGCCTCGCTCGCTCGCTCGAGCACCTCGCCCAAGCTGCGCGGAGGCCTGGATGCGGCCCCGGATGCCTCCCCCGGACGCACCACCACGATCGTCGGGTCCGGCTCGGCCATCGTGTCGCCGGGAACCAGCGAGGGCCGCAGCGTGGCGGGATCGACCGACACCGAGCCCGCGAGGCGCGGCCGGGCGAGGTCGCCCGAGAGGCGCAGCCCTCCCGTCGCCCGGGCGGTGACCTCGCTGCGATCGACCACCGTCAAGCCAGCCAGATCGATGCGCAGATCGAGCTCCGGCGCATGTCCGGCGGCCAGGCGGATGCGGCCGCCCCCGCGAAGCGCCCCACCCTCGGCGACCAGCTCGGTCACCTCGACCAGGCGGTCGTCGAAGCGCACCGCGATGCGCCCGTCGCGCACCCCCGTACCGGTCGCAGCGATGCCGATGGCCAGCCCGTCGACGCCGAGATCCCCCGAGAGCAGCGGGTCGCCCAGCGTGCCGGCCACGTCGAGGCGCAGCCGTGCTCGCCCGCGCAGCTCGGTGAGCGTCGTCGGGCGCGCCAGGACGCGGAGCACGCCGATGTCCAGGTCGTCGCCGCTCGCGCGCAGCTCGACCGGACGCGACCACGCCAGGCCGGGCAAGGGCCAGCCGGGCTCGAGCGAGAGCTTTCCGCCGAGGTCGAGTACGCCGGCGGGCGGCACCTCCAGGTGTCCCTCGATCCGCAGGTCTCCCTCGGTGCGCAGGGCGAGCGAGAGCGAACCATCGCCGTGGTCGCCCAGGCGCAGCCCGGCGACGGCGAGCGTGCCGGAGAGATCGGGTCGCGCTGCCACGCCGCCCAGAGCCACCCGGCCGTCGAGGCGTCCACCGCAGGCCAGGGCGGGTGCGACGAGCGTGCACAGCCCGGCGAGATCCACACCGCGCAGCGCGAGCTCGAGCGCGCTTGGTCGACCCCCCGCTCGCTCGAGGCTGCCCCGCAGGGCGACCTGCGCCGGCCCGGAGCGCAGCGCGAGCCGGTCGACGGCGAGGCTCTCGCGAGAGAGCAGGATCTCGGCTGGCTGCTCGAGCTTCCAGGGGCCGCCCGCGGCTGGCGCCAGCGAGAGCTCCTCGAGGCCGACGCGCAAGCGCTCGCCGGTGCCCTCGATGCGGGCCGTCGCGCGCTGCGTGCGTCCCTCGCCGCCCTGGACGAGCAGTGCTACGCGCAGCGCGTCCAGCGGCGCGCCGATCCCACCCTCGCCGCCGGGCGCCTTGCGATCCCCGGAAGCGCGCCGGTTCCCTTGAAGGGGCTGGGCGCTCCCTTCGTCTTTGCCGCCGGCCGCCTCGCGATCCGCAAAGGCACGCCGGTCGCTCGAGGTCGGCCGCCGGTCCCACTCCAGGTCCAGGGAGAGCTGCTGCGGCGTGCTGCCGAGCGCGCGCTCGAGCCCGGGCGCCGGCGTCAAGCTGCCCGTCACGCGAGCGCGCGCCGCGGGAGTCGCCGAGCCCAGGCGCGTGGCCTCGACCGTCGCCGACAGCGGGCC
>CAZGUU010000273.1:0-7240 GCA_964529315.1 uncultured Enterobacteriaceae bacterium | reverse complement strand
CGGGCAGCGGCGAGCCGGCCGCGGCGGCAACCGTCCTGGCCAACGCGGTGGTCGCGGCCGCCTGCCTGCCGTGGCTCGGGGCTGCGCCCTCGCGCATTGCGGTCGCGGACTGGACGGCGATCCTCTGGCTCGGCGTCTTCCAGGTCGGCCTGGCCTACGTGCTGCTGACCCGCGCCGTCCGCCACCTCCCCGCCTTCGAGGTGGCCATGCTGACGCTGGTCGAGCCCGTGCTGAGCCCGCTGTGGGCCTGGCTGCTCCACGGCGAGCGCCCCGGCGCGTGGGCATTGGCCGGCGGAGGGCTGATCCTCGCAACCGGCGCGCTGCGCACCTGGAGCGGAGCCCGTCGAGCCTGACCCGGGGCTGGCGACGCCGCGGATGGCGACGCGGTTGACAGCCCGGCATCCACGCGCGAGAAGCCCTCGCCATCGCAACGTGATCGGGGCTGCGGTACGCTGATTCGCGGGCCGTACCGGCACGAGAGGGATCTGGAGATGTCTGGGCGCAGAGCACGGCGCGGTCGTTGCGGCCGCCCCTTTTCGGGGCTCGCCATCCTGCTGCTGCTCGCCTCCCGGGCGGTCGCGGCGCCCTCCGCCCCCGGCCAGGATTGCCTCGCCGACTGGCGGCCCCTTGGCGACCTGCGGCGCTGCGAGGACGGCGACCCGCGCTGCGATGCGAGCGACGGCCCGGGTTGCGTCTTTCTCGTCGACCTCTGCTTCGCCGAGGAGACGCCCGAGTGCACGGCTCCCCCGATCGAGCGGCTTCTCGCGCTGACCCCGGCCGACGACGCCACGGACCGCGCCAACCGGCGAGCCGTGGTCCAAGCGCTCGCCGCGCTCGGCGGCCGGCCTACGGCCAGCGCGGTCACCTTCGCCCCGTCGCTCGGGTCGGCGGCCTGCAGCGAGCCGATTCCCCTGCGAATCCCTCTGCGCCGCAAGGCCGGACGCCCGATCCCCGGGCTGCGCAGCATCGCCGCGGTGACCCTGGCGGGACGCCTGCGCGACGTCGATCGCCTGGTCCTCACGTGCCTTCCCCCGGTCGGCGAGAGCGCGCAGCCGCTCTCCACCGGCTGCACCGCGGAGCTCGACGAGCAGGCTTGCGCCGCCGCCGAAGGCGACTGGGGCCGCTGGGGCTTCCTGGGCACCTTCTCCTGCCTGTGCCGGGCCGAGGATGCCGGCCAGCCGTGCACGCGCAAGCGCCACTGCCAGGGACTCTGCCTGGCCTCGGGCCCCGACGAGACGCAGGGTCGGTGCAGCGAGCACGTGACCGAGTACGGCTGCTTCCAGGTCGTCGACCAGACGCCGTTCCATCCACCCCAGCACGTCTGCTTCGATTGACGTGGCCCCGGCGCCGCCGGCGCCACGTCGGCCAGGCGACTCGCGGGACGGATGCCCACGGACGGCGCACCACGAGCGCGACGATCCTGCCGGAGCCCTTTCACCCTCGGCCGACAAGCGATACGAGCCCAGCCGATGGGCGAAGCAGAGGCAGCGCGGTCCAGCCGCAGCCGAGCGAAGGACCTCGCTCCGCCCTTCCTCGAAGGGCCGTCCTCGCGTCGGATCGAGCTGGCGCGGGCGCTGTTCGTCTTCTGGGAGCTGATGCGCGGCTTTCGCCGCCTGCACTTCGCCGGCCCGTGCGTCACGGTGTTCGGCTCGGCGCGCTTTGGCGAGAGCCATCGCTACTACGCCCTGGCCCGCGAGACCGCGGCGGGGCTCGCCCGCGAGGGCTTCACCGTGATCACCGGCGGCGGGCCGGGCATCATGGAGGCGGCCAATCGCGGTGCGCACGAGGCGGGCGGCCGCAGCATCGGCTGCAACGTCGAGCTGCCCACCGAGCAGAGGCCCAATCCCTACCTCGACGTGATGATCGAGTTCCGCCACTTCTTCGTGCGTAAGGTGATGCTGGTGAAGTATTCCTATGCCTTCGTCGCCATGCCCGGCGGCCTGGGGACCATGGACGAGGTCTTCGAGACCCTGACGCTCATGCAGACGCGCAAGATCCGCGACTTTCCGGTCGTGCTCATGGGCCAGGACTACTGGCAGCCGATGGTCGACTGGCTGCGCGCCCGGATGGTGGTCGAGGGCACCATCGGCCCCGAGGACCTGGACCTCCTCTCCCTCACCGACTCGCCGGCCGAGGCGGTGCGCCTGGTGCTCGACGGCGCGCGGCGCAGCCTGGCGCGACGGCCGGTCTTCACCCGCCACCCGCGATGGTTTCTCGGCGAGGTGCCAGCCAAGCGGACGGCCCCGTGAGGCCCTCGATCACGCTGCGGACGGCGATCTGGGTGAGCCTGGCGCTCGCCGTCCTCCGCGCCTCGCCCGGGCTCGCGGCCGGCGGCCCGCCGGACTACGCCGCGGCCGCGGCACGCGCCCTCATGGAGAGGATGGTCGCCGAGGCCACCGCCAACGTCGATTGCCGCATCCTGCCCGACGAGACCGCGGCCGAAGCTTTGGCCCAGCTCACCGCGGCGATCGCCGACCCGATCGCCGTGAGCGAGGCCGACGCTCGCCGGGCGCACGGCATCGACGAGTGCATCCCGGCGAGCAGCCTGCGCCCGGCGGTGGAGCTGCTCTACCGCCTGGTGGTCGAGCTCGCCGCGCCGGGAGCCCGGAGCTGACGCGGCAGCCGACCGGTTGGCGAAGCGGTCCGTCATGCAGCCTCGCGCCAAAGCCCGGACCGCCGACCGGCCGCTCATCTCCACGCCCGAGCCCGCGGCCCACTCGCTCGCGGTCCTGCTGGGCTACCTCGCTCTCTTCGCGGCCGTGAGCTGGCGATGGCTGGCCGGCGCGGCCACGGGACTGCCACGTGAGCCCTATCCCGCAGACGGCTTCCTCATCGTCCAGATCCTGAGCTGGGTGGGGTACGCGCTCACGAACTCGCCCGGTCAGCTGTTCGATGCGCCGTTCAACCACCCCGCTCCGGCGCAGCTCACCGGCTCGGAGCACTTCCTCACCGCCCAGCTGCTGTTCCTGCCGCTCGAGCGCCTGACGGCGAATCCGCTGCTGGCCGCGAACCTCGTGGCCTTCGCGTGCGGGCCACTGGCCGCCTTCTTCATGAACCGCCTCCTGGCGAGCCTCGGCTACGGGCTCGTCACCTGCTGGACGGGTGGACTGCTGTTCGCCTTCGCGCAGGATGCATTCGCGTTCAGCCTGCACAGCCTGCAGATCCCTCAGCTCTACCTCCCCCTAGCCGCGCTGCTGGCCCGCCGGCTGCGCCAGCGTGCCTGCCTGCGCCGGGCGACGCTGCTCGCGCTGGCGGTCGGCGCGGGGCTCTTCGCCTCCTACTACCAGGCCGTCATGCTGCTCTTGGCCCTTGCGGCATGGCTGCCGTACGAGCTGCTGCGACGGCCGGGCGAGCGGGGCCGCTTCGCCGCTCTCGCCCTGGCTGCGGTGGTCCTCCCCGCCTTGGCCTTGCTCGTCTTCTCCCGGCCCTACTTCGAGCGTCCCGAGGCCCGAGGCGCGCAGGAGATCTCCGGCCGGTCGCGCTGGGGAGTGGCGCACCTCGATCCGCAGGCCGACGCACCCAAGCTGCCGGTGCATCCCTCGGCCTCGGCGCAAGAGCTCCGGTCCCCCTGGAGCGCAGGATTTCCCTGGGACTACCTGGCGGCCAACCTGGTGCTCGACAGCGCGCAGCTCGTCTGCGCCCTGCTGGCGCTCGTGGGGATGGCTCGAGGAGCGGCGCTGGGCTTCGGCTCGATGCCCGCCGCAGCTCCAGCAACGGCCATCGCCGCCCTCGGACTCGTCTTCTCTCTCGGACGCACGATCGACCTGGGTGGGCACACCATCAGCCTTCCACTGGCCTGGCTCTCGGCGACGCCCTTGCGCTTCATCCGTGCACCGATCCGCTACCTGGCCCTGGCGAGCTTCGGGTACTCGCTGCTCGCCGCCTTCGCCATCGACGCGGTCTGCGCTCCCGCCGCTCGGCGTCGGCCGTGGCTCGCAGCCGCGCTTGCGACCGTGGCCGTGCTGCTCGGCGTGCCCGCCCTGGGCGGCGCCCTTGCCGAAGGGGTCTCGCGCGCCATGCCGGCGTTCGGCATCGCGCCGCTCGAGGCCTCGTGGCGGCCACGGCTCGCGCCCGAGGAGATGATCGTCAGCCAGACGATGAGCGAGCATCGCACCATCTACCGGGCACTGGCTGCCTACGTCGCCGAGCAGGGCCGTGGCCCCCTGCTCGAGCTGCCGGTCGCGGACGTCCAGCGCGAGGCGATCGTCGGCGCCGCGATCCACCACCAGCCCGCGCTGTCGAGCTACACGGGCTACGAGCCGCCGCACCGGCCGACGATCGACAAGCTGCTGCGCCGCGTTCCCGAGGCCACGGCGGTGGAGGCCCTGCACGACCTGACCGGCTTGCGATGGATCCTGGTCCGACCCGCGGCCGACTGGCCAAGCGCGGTGCACCGCGAACGGATCCTCGCCAGCCTTCTGCGGCACCCTACGGTCGAGTCGGCGACGGCCTTCGGCGAGCTCGTCCTGATCGAGCTCGCGCCCCTGGCTCGCCCGAGCCGCTGGTTCAACGCACTCGCCAGGGGCCCGAGACGCGGCGAGACGGTGCTCGGCACGCCCCTGCTCCCCCTGGCCGAGCCAGCGGCCATCGCCGAGATCTCCGGCCCGCCCCGCCTGAGCACCTTCGCCAGCTGGTACGCGAGCCTCCCCTTGAAGATCGTCAACGCCGGCAGCCAGGACTGGCCCGTCGCGGCTCCCTCCGGCGCGGTGCGCCCTCCGACCGTCCACCTCGAGGCTCACTGGTCGTCGAGCGGCGGCGAGCCCGTCGGGCCGCCGGTCGAGATCCCGCTGCTGCGCGACCTGCCAGCGGGGGAGGCCCTGCTTCAGAGCGCCACGCTCACGACGCCGCTTTCACCCGGGAGTTACGTGCTCGAGATCCGCCCCGCGCAGAGCCACGGAGCCAGCTTCACGGCACCGGGCAACCGGCCGCTGCGCGTGCAGGTGACGCTGCGCCCTCTACCCCGGCAGGGAGGCGATCCCCCCGCGCCCGCCACGGCCCACGAAGAGCCCGCACAGCCGGCACCGGCAGGCGCCCCCTAGGGGCGACGCCGGGTCAGAAGCTTGCCGGCGAAGACACCAGGCCCGCCGTCATACCGCCATCGACCGCGATCGCCTGCCCGGTGACGAACGAGGCATCGTCGCTCGCCAGGAACAGGACCAGCCGTGCCACCTCGATCGGCTCGCCGATCCTCCCCAGAGCGTGGGCGCGGGCAACCGCCTCGGTGATCGCCTCGCCCGCCCCCAGGGCATCGAGCATCGGCGTGCGAATCACGCCGGGGCACACCGCGTTCACGCGAATGCCCATCGGCCCGTACTCCAGGGCGGCATTGCGCGTGAGGCCGACCACGGCGTGCTTGGCGGCGTTGTACGAGCCGAGCATCGGTGTGCCGATCAGGCCCGCGACGCTCGCCGTGCTGACGATGCTGCCCCGCGCCGGGCCGGCATTGCGCGCCATGGCCAGGATGGCGTGCTTCAAACCGTAGAAGACGCCGTTCAGGTTCACGTCGATGAGATCGCGGTGCGCCGCGTCGTCGGTGGCGGCGAGCGGCGAGTGGATCTCGATACCGGCGTTGTTGAACATCACGTCGAGGCGGCCGTGGTCGCGCACCGCGCGCTCGACCAGCGCCGCGACCTCCTCCGAGCGCCGCACGTCGGTGCGCTGGAAGCTGCCACCGATCTCATGCGCCACGGCCGAGGCATCCTGCACGTCGCCGAGCAGCACCTTCGCCCCGGCCTGTGCGAAGAGGCGGGCCGTCACCTCGCCGATTCCCGAAGCACCGCCGGTCACGATCGCGATCTTGCCGTCGAGTCGGTTCACATCGACCTCCGCTTTCCTTGCGTCGCCGTTTTCTTCACAAGCAGTCTGCGCTACTCAAGTCCACGGAGGTCCTCGATGAAGCGACGCAAGATCGGCACAATGGTCGCCGCGGCCGCGCTACTGGTCGCCCTGGGGTGGGCGGGTGCGAGCCTCTCCCTAGCCGAGAAGCAGCCCAACATGCGCCAGGCGCTGCACAAGCTCCAGGCGGCCAAGGCGCTCCTCGAGCGGGCCACTCCCGACAAGGACGGCCATCGGGTGAAGGCGATCGAGCTGGTCACGCAGGCGATCACCGAGGTGCGCGCCGGGATCCAGAGCGACAACGCCAAGCCCTGAGAGCGTCCCCCGGCCCCGATCAAGGGCTGCGCGCCGCCCCGCCGACCGAGGGCAGCACGTCGAGCAGGCTGCGCACGATGTCGGGCGTGAGCGACTCGAGCGGGTGAACCGAAACCCTCGGGTCGGCGATCGGCCCTTCGACGGTGAAGTCGACGCCCACCGCGCCGCCCTTGCGTCCTGCGTCGATCACCCGCCCGACGATCGGCACACGGGTCAGGGCACGGTTCAGGCCGTAGAGCGCCGGGACCAACGTGCCGCGAGCGCTCGCCGTGCCGGCGGGGTGGTCGATCGTCGCGTCCATCGTGAGGCCGAGCGATCGCCCGACGGCGCGCGCGTTGCTCACGGTCACGACGCCGTGGCGACGCGAGATGTCGGCGGTCAATGCCTCGAAGGCGATGCCCTGGCCGCCGGTGACCGCCTCCGAGATGCCGGGCAGTGAGGCGAGCGTGGCCACTCGGGCGAGGAACGGTGCCTCGGTGAGGGTGAAGCGCTCGACGTCGAGGTGGCCCGAGAGCGGCTGGCCGGGCGCGCTCGGGTCGGCGGTACCGGTGAACGCGAGCTTGCCTCCCTCGGCGTCGCCGTAGAGCTCGAGCGCGCGAAACAGGGCACCGGCATCGTCCGAGGCGATCTGGAAGCGGTACCCCGGATCGGCGCCGTCGAGCGACACCGTCACGTGGCCGGGCGCCCCGCCGGGCGCGCGCCCGGCCAAAGCGGCGCTCACCCGAGCTTCCTGCCAGTGACGAGCGCCGGCCGGCCGAGCGGCGTTGCCCGTGGCGACCAGCCCGCCGCCCTCCAGCGAGCCCGAATCGATCCGGGTCACGGCTCCTGCGGCCATCGCGAGGGTCGCCGACGCCCGCCCCGGAGCCCCGGGAGCCTTGCTCCAGGCGAGCTCGGGAACGTCGATCCTCGCCCCGCCGAGGTCGAGCGCGAGGTGCGCCGCGGCGGGCGCGCCCGGGGCCTGCGTCAAGCGCAGATCGAGGCCGACCAGCCCCTCGAGCCACGGCTCGAGGTCGAGGCCGGCGGCCTTGCGCGCGGCGCCATCGACCGTCCCGCGAGCGCTCAGCGTTCGCTGCGCGCCGGGCTCGCCCCC
>CAZGUU010000272.1:0-7243 GCA_964529315.1 uncultured Enterobacteriaceae bacterium | reverse complement strand
CCGGCGGCGCCCAGACGCGCTCGGGTCGCGGTGCGCCACCGCTCGGCACACGCGATCTCCCTGCGACACTCCCGGATCATCTCTCTCACCGGCGCCGGGGCGGCCCCGCCGACTCCGGCCCTCGTCTTCACCACATCGGCCGGATCGGCGAGCCTCGATAGCTCGGCCGGGGCCAAGGCCAGCCGCCGGCCGAGCACCTCTTCGGACGCCGCGGCCAGGACGTCGGCCGGCACGTCGCGGGCCGCCGGATCGCGCTCGAGCGTGCGCCGCACCGCCAGGCCGACGACGCGGTGCGCCTGGCGGTAGGTGACGCCCGCGGCCAGCATGATGGTCTCGGCCAGGTCGGTGGCGTGCGTGAAGCCTGCGCCGGCGCGCTCGCGCAGCCGCCTCACGTCGAAGCGTAGGCCGCCGATCACCCCGGCCGCCAGACGCACCGTGTCGATGCCGCGATCCAGCGCCCGCGGCACCTCGCCCAGCGCGAAGATGCGGTTGTCCATCTGCGCCGACGGCGACCGCCCGACCGCGGCCGTTCCGACCAGCCGGCCGAGCGTGATCGCCGCCGCGCCGCGCAGGAAGGCCAGCGAGTAGGGGTTCTTCTTCTGCGGCATGATCAGGCTGATCCGCGCATGGCGGTCGGCGAGCTCGACCAGGCCGAACTCGGCCGTGTTCCAGATCTGCAGATCCTCGGCCAGCCGATCGAGGTGGAGCATCGCCGTCGACAGCAGGGCCATCACCTCGACCGGGTGGTCGACCTGCCACATGGCGTCGCGGGTGTGGACGATCGGGCCGTCGAAGCCGAGCAGCTCGGCCAGCCGGTGCCGGTCGAGCGGCAGGCGCGAGCCATTGATGTTGCCGATGCCCGCCGGGCACTGGTTGGTCCGCGCGAAGCACTCTCGCAGGCGCTCGATGTCGCGCAGCAAGGGGTAGACGAAGGCCAGCAGGTAGTGCGCCAGGCTGGTCGGCGTCGCCGGCTGCAGGTAGGTGTAGTCCGGCGCGACGGTGCGTACGTGGCGCGCAGCCTGATCGAGCAGCGCGATCGCCGCGGCGGCGATCGCCGCGGCGAGATCGAGCAGGCGGTCGCGAACCGCAATCCGGTAGGCGACCGTCGCCGGCTCGCGCCGCGGCCGGCCCGCGCCCATCCAGCCGGCCACGGCCGGGTCGCGCCGGCGCAGCCATGCCTCGCGGTTCGAGTAGACGTCCTCGAGGGCCTCGTCGAGCTCCAGCTCCGCGACGGGCAGCTCGTGGAGCTCGAGCAGCGCCCCGAGCAGGCGCGCGGCGTCGGCCCGCGGTACGATGCGCCCCTCGGAGAGCATCAGGACGTGCGCCAGATCCGCCTGGCCCAGGCCAGCGTGCAGGATCGGTGCGTCGGCGAGCTCGATGCGGAAGGCTGCCCGGACGAGCTCCTCGGCCGGGGCCTCGCGCAGGCGCCCGCCCTCGCCCTGTCCGGCACCGCGCTCCTCGGCCGAGGCGCGCCGCCCGGATCCGGGCCGTCGCATCGCGGCGCTCACCGAACCCGCTTCAACCCGAACACCACAGCTGGGTCCGTAGCGAGGCGGTCGAGATGCCAGGCGAGGCGCAGCCTTGCAGGCCCGAGGGCCCGAGTCGTACCTGCATGGTACGACGCAGGGCCCGCAGGGCCGAAAGGCAAGCCGCAGCCGGCAGATCGGCCGCCGCAGTAGGACCCAGCTGTGGCGTTCGGGTTCAATCGACGGTCACGCGCCGCAGGCCACGGCCGACGGTCGGGTCGGCGGCGAGCAGCAGCTCCTGGAGATGGCGGGGGCGGCTCGCTCGGGCCCTGACCTTCTCGGCCTTCGCGGGAGCGCGGGTCAGCACCGTGCGCCGGACGCGGTTCAGGCCCGCCTCGGCGATCCTGCCCAGCGCGGTGAGCAGCGGGCGCGGATCGTCCCAGGCGGCGTAGGCGTAGGTGCGCCGGCCGCCGTACGACCGCAGCCAGGACCAGGGGTTGAGGCGCCCCTCGGGGAGGAAGTAGAGCACGACGGTCTTCAGATCCCGCTCCTCGTGGATCCACTTGATCCCCGCCGCGTACTCCGTCTGGGGCGCAACCGGCAGGCCGAGCACGTCGCGGTACCAGAGGTACGGCAGGTTGATGCCCGAGCGGGTCACGATCGAGTGCGGAAACCAGGTGCGTCCGCCGGTCGCTTCGGTGATCTTGCGCTTGCCGTCGCGCCGGTCGCGCTTGAACTCGACGACGCCGTAGCCGCGGTGGCCAACCGCCGTGAGGATGTCGACCGCCATGCGGGCGAGCTCGGGGTCGTGCAGGCTCTCGGCCAGGGTGGCGGTTCCGAAGCCGCGCGGGTACTGGCGGATCTTGCGTCCCGCCCACATCGCCAGGGGCTGCTGCTGCGCGTCGAGGTAGGTCACTCCCCAGCACACCTGGCCGTCGTCGCCCGGCATGTACTCCTGCAGGATCAGGTCCTGGTGCACCGGGTAGATCAGGTCGTAGAGCTGGCGCAGCATGTCTCGCGAGTCGGCGAGGAAGAGCCGCGTGTCGAAGGTCTGCCTCCAGGTCGCGTTGGGCTGGAACGGCTTGATCAGGCAAGGGTAGGCGATCTCGCGAGAGATCGCGTCGATGTCGTGCGCACCGTCCGTGAACCAGGTGCGCGGCAGCGGAAAGCCGCGCTCCTGGGCCAGCTTGTAGAAGGACTTCTTGTCCAGGAAGAGGCGCAGAACCTCCTTGGAGGGCAGCGAGAGGTGGTAGTACGGCTCGAGGCGCTCGCGCTCCTCGGAGGCCGTCTGGACGTTCAAGTCGCCGGTGGGAATGAGCACACCCTTGTGGCCGCCGCGCTCGAGCTCGCGGCCGACTTCGAGCAGGCAGTCCATCAGACCGGGGCCGGCCTTGGCGAAGTCGGCGCAGCGCAGCTTGGTGGCGTAACGGGTGCGGGCTCCGGGCTGCTCGAGGTCCGAGTCGATGCCGATCACCGGCACGCCCTGGCGCGCCAGGGCGCGCACCGCCCCAAGACCGTTCTGGCCGAGCCCGAGAACGACCGCGGGCGGCCTGTCGAAGTGACCGAGCTGCATCTGACCTCCGTGGGGAACCAGGGCGGGATTCGGCTCGGACATGATCGCGCCACGGCTCACGGAAGGCAACCCTGAAGGGCGCCGTGGGCCTTGCTCCGAGGCCCGGTTGCGCTAACCGGGATACGGCCGGCCGGCCCGGGCGGCGATCCGCAGGTGACAGGGTGAAGACCGAGCTCGAGCCAACGCCGCCAGCGGCTTTCGCGGGCGGGCAGGCCCGCTGGGGACGCAGCACGGAGGTGCGCCTGCGCCGGCGCGTCGAGCAGGCCGTCGAGCGGCTCGGCCGGCTCGCCGTACGCATGGGAGTCGATTCGCTGGCCCGGCCCTGGGCGCGCCCGCTCGAGGCCGCATCCGAGCCGCGGCCGGCCCCGTTCATCGTCGTGCTGAGCGGTGGAATCCGCTCGACCGGCGAGCTCAACGCGACCAGCGTGGCCCGCGTGCGGCGCGCCGCCGAGCTGTTCACCGCCGGGCTGGCACCTCGTCTGATCGTCAGCGGAGGGCCGCGCCGGCCGGGACGGCCGAGCAGCGCGCCCCGGATGCTCGCGCTGGCCGCCGCGCTGGGCGTCCCCCCGGGGCGCATCCTGGTCGAGGAGCGCTCCAGCCGGACCGGCGAGAACGCGCTCGAGGTCGCCGGCCTGCTGCGCCGCCACGGCGCCGAATCGGCGCTGCTCGTGACCAGCGCCCTGCACACCCGCCGGGCCGGGCTGTGCTTCGCCCGCCAGGGCATCGAGGCGATCACCGTGGCCGTGGCGAACGCTGCGGAGGAGCCCGTCGAGCGCCGCAGCGTGGTCGCCCAAGCGCTCCACGAGGCGATCGGCCTGGCCTACTATCGGCTTCGCGGCTGGCTCTGAGGCTTCCCGCCCTCCCCGTCTAGACGGTGCCGTCGACCCGACCAGTGCGCAGCGCATCTCAGGGCCGGTAGCCGAGCGCCTCGGCGACTGAGCCTACCTGACGCCACACGGCCTCGCGCTCACCATCGGACCACTCGGCGGGGACCGGGTAGCTGCCGCGCACCGCGGCGTTGATCCGCTGCCCGAGGACGTCCTCGACCAGCGCCGCGGGGGGGAAGTCCACGCCGGCCAGAGCGAAGAGCCCGCGCAGCGTCGCCTCGTCGCCGGCGAACAGATCGTCGGCCCGCAGATCCAGGCGGCGCGTCTCGGGCAGCCCGGCGAGAAAGGCTCGCGCCTCGCCGTTCGCCCGCGCCCAGTACCAAGCGCACTTCTCGAGCCGCGGCAGCGCCTCCCATTGGGCGGCGAGCGGCTCGTCGGGTCGCGGCCGAACCCGGGCGAAATCCCAGTTGTGGCTCTCGTAGTAGCCGCGGCGCATCGCCGAGCGCACCACCTCGTAGGGATGGCGGTGCAGGTGGACGAAGCGGCTCGCCGGGAAGCAAGCGGCCAGGGCGGGCGCCAGGTAGGTCAGGCGGTTGTTCGTCTCGACGTAGATCCTGCCACGCCGGTTGGCCTCGCACACCAGATCGTCGCGGGCGGCGTAGACCACGGCGCGCCACTTCTCGCTCGTCCCGATCGACGGTCCCTCGAGGTAGGCCTCGTACGAGGCGCGCACCAGGCGAGGCCACGGCTCGTGCTCGGAGACCACGCGCGAGGACAGCGCGAGCAGCGCGGTCAGCGTCTTGCTCCCCACCCGCCCCGTGGAGAGCACGAAGACGCACGGGCAATCCGACCAGCCGCGCGCGTAGGCCTCGGCCAGCCGGGCCACGTACGGCGGTCGGGGCGCTGCGGGATCCGCCGTCAGCAGCTCGGAGATCTTCCTATTGACCCTGACCAGGCCATCCCGCGTGGCGCGCAGCGCCTGTCTCTTCAAGCTCGCCATCCCGCCTTCCCGTTTGGTGGATCCGCGCTTCGCCGTCCTGCTCTCGGCCGCAATCGCCCCGGAGAATAGCCGATCGAGGCCCGCGGGGCGACGCACGCGCGCTCAGGCGCTCTCGGCGAGCGGCTCCTCCGGCCGGCGCGCGGCGCTCTCGGCGAGCGTCGCAACCACCACCGACGAGCCGGAGGGCACCCAGAGTCGCACGGCCCCGCCGCCCAGGCGGCGGACCCAGCGCTCCAGGCCGTCCGCGAGACGCACCCGGCCCCCGGCCAGCCGGGCCGCCACGAAGTCCAGCCGTGCGTACTGGCCGGCGGCCACCCGGCGCTCGACCCGGAACCCGCTCTCCTCGAGGAGGCGGTCGAGCGTCGCCGGCCGGTAGAGGATCACGTGCTCGGGCAGCTTGAGCGACACCCAGCGGCCCCGCTGCACACGGGCCAGCCAGCTATCGACGTTCGGCGTGACGACGAGCAGCCTCCCGCCGGGGCGCAGCACGCGGCGCGCCTTGGCCAGCGCCTCGCGCGGGTCAGGCAAGTGCTCGAGGCAGTCCTGCATGCTCACCAGGTCGAAGTAGCCCTCGGGCAGCTCGACGTCGGCGAAGGCCCCGACCACCACCCGGTGCCGGGGTGCGATGCGCCCCGCCGCGTCGGCGCTCCACTCGACCACCCAGCGCTCGGCGAAGTCCGCGGCCGCGGCATCGGCGAGGTAGCCGAAGCCGCCGCCGACGTCTAGCAGGCGCCGCTGGCCGGGACGCGCCGCGACCAGGCGCAGGCGGTGGCCGAAGGTCGCGCGCAGGTCGTCGGCCATGGCAGCATAGTCGGCGTAGCCGCCGCGCTGCGCCGCGGGGCTGGCGTAGTACTGGCCTGCGTAGAGCGCCTCGAGGGTCGCCCGCGTGGGCATCGGATTCAGGTACCAGAGGCGGCAGCCGGCGCACTCGACCATGCGGAAGCCGTCGCGCGCCGCCCGCGGCTCGAACTCGGTGGCCCCGCAAAGCGGGCACGGCACGGGCTCGACACCATCGGCCGAGCGATCGTAGGCGCCGCGGCGCAGGTTGCGCCGCACGCGCAGCAGGTCTCGCGCCACGCGCAGGCTGTCGCGCAGCAGGGAGATGCGCGAGTCGTCGTCGTGCGTCAGGAGGACCGGAAAGCGCATCACGCGCCGGCCCAGGCGGACGGCGGCCGCCAGGATCTCGAAGTCGAAGCCGAAGCCGTCGACGGTGCGCAGGGCGAAGAGCTCCTCGGCCGTCTCACGGCGGAAGGCCTTGAGGCCGCACTGCGAGTCGCGAAACGGCAAACCGATGGCGAGCCAGGTGAGCAGCGAGAGGATCTTCCCCGAGACGCGGCGCAAGGGGCCGTACCCGCGGCTCACCTGCGAGCCGGGCAGGTCGCGCGCCCCGATGGCGAGGTCGGCCCGACCCGCGGCCAGGGCCTCGAGGGCGGGGCGCAGCGAGTCGAGCTCGTAGGGGCAGTCGGCGTCGGTGAAGGCGACCAGCGGGAAGCGGCTCGCGGCGATGCCACGCGCCACGGCCGCGCCCTTGCCCCGGTTGCGCTCGAGGCGGACCACGCGCACCGGCACCGCACCGGCGGCGCGGCGCGCCACCTCGGCGGTCCGATCCGTGCTGCCGTCGTCGACGACCACGATCTCGGACTCGCGGGCCAGGCCCGGCAGGGCCGCAGCGGCCGCCGCCAGCGTGGCCGGCAGCCGCGCCTCCTCGTCGTACGCCGGGATGACCAGCGAGAGCCCGGCGATCACCCGCCCGCCTCCTCGTCGCCGCGCTTGACCCCGAGCGAGAGCGAAGCCTTCTCGACCGCCCCGGCCCCGCGGCGCACCGCGCCGGCCCCGAAGCGCCCGGTGATGGCGTCGAGCGCACGGTTCAGCTCGCGTCGTCTGCCGGGCTCGAACATCGCCATCTGCTCGCCGATGGACGCCGTGGCCGGCCGGATCCCTGCGACGGCGACGCCGATCAGGCGCAGCGGCAGGGGCAGATCGCCTCGCGCGAGCATGGCGCAGGCGGCGCCCGAGATGGTCGCGCCATCGTCGCTCGGCGCGGCGAGCGTCGTCTGGCGGGTGTAGAGGCGATACTTGCCGGCCGTGGCCAGGCGCTCGGTCGACTTGGCCTTCAAGCGCACCACGTCGCCGCGCACGCCGTCGCGCCGCAGGCGGCGCGCCACGGCGTCGGCGTGCTGCACGATCGCGTCGCGCAGCAGCTCGAGATCGCTCACGTCCTGGGCAAAGGTGTTCTCCTCGCCGTAGGAGACCGCTTCGCGCTCGGCCTCCACGGCGCGCTCGTCCTGGCCGCCCGCCAGGCGGTGCAGGCGCTCGAGCGAGGCCCGCAGCGCGGGGCTGCCGGCCGGGCCGCCGCGGCGCGCGACCACGTCGAGGG
>CAZGUU010000271.1:0-7251 GCA_964529315.1 uncultured Enterobacteriaceae bacterium | reverse complement strand
AAGCCACGCCGGCTTCGGGGCGGCACCTCGCGGCGAGGCACCGCCCCGGATGAGCTCGGCGCGGCTCAGCTCACGGGATCTGCAGGCCGGCCACGCCGATCTTCGATCCCTGCCGGCACGGGTTGGGCGCCGGCGGCAGGTTGAAGCCGGCGGTGATCGTAGCCAGGCAGGCCGCTGCGTTGCCAGCCCCGAGCGGGCCCCAAACCTCGGCCTCGCCCAGCGCCATCGACCGCAGCCCCGGGGGGATCAGGAGGAACAGCGCCGAGGTGTCGAGCTTGGTCGTGCCGTTGCCCTTCTTGAGCTCCACGGGAATGGCCATCTCGAAGGCGGCGGACAGCGCCACGAAGGTGCCCTCGGCGATGACCACGTACTCGTCGCCGGTCAAGCTGCCGGTCTTCCAGGATCCATCGGTGTCCACGGGCCCGGCACCCGCATCGACTCCCTTCAGCAAGGCCAGGGCCTTGCCCTTGTCGTCGAGCTGCAGCTTGCTCTTGTTCGTCAGGGTCGGCGCGGCGGCCGTCGCGGGTACGATGTTCGCTTGGTACTTCGTGCCCGCGAACGCCGCAGGTGCCGCGAGCACCGCAAGCGCCGTGAGAGAGACGATCATCCGTCGCTTCATCGTTTTGCCCTTTTCCTCGTGCTGGAGCTCGAGGTGCGAGGGCGGCCACCATCGGCCGCCCCCGCACCTCGAGGCTCGACGTCATGCGAGGCGCCAGCGCCTCACGGACAAGTGTAAGCGCCGAACGTCTCGCCCGTGGGGCAGACATCGCCCGCAGTCGTGCCGAGCAGGCCGACGACCGTCCCGCCCTCGCAGGAGTGCGTGGGCGGCCCGGCCACCGGGTAGAGCTCCAAGCCGGAGACGACCAGCGTCCCGGTGGGGCAACCGGCCGGGCTGGGCAGCGTGGCGATGCGGATGCGCGCGGCGTTGGCCCCGGCGTCGGTCACGCCGTAGGCGAACTCCGACCCGGTGGTCTGGAACGTGGTGAAGGTGCACTTGTCTACGGCGGCATCCGCACAGACCGCCTGGCCCGGCCCGCCGCAGTTGCCCGAGCCCGTGAGCACCGTCGGCTTGGGATTGACGGTGCACTTCTTGGTCGAGGCGTCATACGAGAAGGTCGTGTAGGTCTGCACGTTCACCGGACCGCCGGCAGTCGCAGAGGCCTCGACGATCATCACGTAGTTTCCCGTGGTCAATCCCGGCTTCGCCGGATCACCGACCTCGGGATTGAACTTCATCGCGGTGACCGAGCCAGAGGTCCACGGCTTGCCCGCCTTCGAGTCGGACGGCTTGGTCTGGTACTTGCCGATCGGCTTGCGGCCTACTGCCCCGCTCACGGAGACGATGTCGCCCGACACCTTGCCGCCACCGATGGCCGCAACCGCCGGCACGGCGAGCCCGACGCTCACCGCAACCGCCGCCGCACCCATGATCTTCGAACGCAGATTCACCATCTTCGCTGTGCCTCCCTTCCCGTCTGGATCTGGTCGATTTCGCCGCGGTCGAGCCCTCGGCGTAGCCATCTGGATGAAGCGCGGATATGCCAGCGGACACAGCGCTGTCAATGCATATTCGCATGGGCAGGGTGAGCTGCTCGCGCGCACACCCGCGCCGGGGTCCGCGCCGCCACGCGGCTGGACGAAAAGAAAAGGGGCGGCCGATCGTCGATCGGCCGCCCCCTTCGCCGTTGCCGCCTCGCGTCAAGCGGCGCGCGAGCAGGTCACGGGCAGGTGAAGGCCCCGGCCGTCTCGCCCGGGGTGCAGGGGCGACCCGCGGTCACGCCCAGAGAGCCGACGACCACGCCCGAGGCACAGGTGTGCGGCGGCCCCGGCGGGTAGAGCTGCGTCCCGCCGTACACCAGCGTTCCCGTGGGGCAGTTGCTCGCGTCCGGCAGCGTCGCGATGCGGATCCGGAAGCTCACTGCCATGGTGGCGGTGCTCGAGCCGATGAACTCCGACCCGACGCGCTGGAACGTGGTGTAGGTGCACTTGTCGGTGGCCTCGTCGGCGCACGGGGTCTGCCCCGGCCCGCCGCAGTTGCCGGAGCCGGTGATCGCGGACGGCTTGGCGTGCACCGTGCACTTCTTCGTCCCGGCGTCGTAGTGGAAGGCCGCGTAGGTGATCGCCGAGACCGCGCCAGCCGGCGTTCCTGCCGCCTCGGAGATGACCACGTAGTCTCCCGTCGCCAGCCCCGGCTTCATCGGGTCGCCCACGTCCGGGTTGAACTTCATCGAAGCGATGGTGCCCCCGGTCCAGGGCTTCCCCGCCTTGGTGTCGGCCGGCTTGAACTGGAACTTGCCCAGCGGCTTGGCGCCCGACGCCGCGGGGATGGCGACGATGTCTCCCGACAGCTTCCCAGCGCCGACGCCGGCGAGGGCCGGCGCGGCCAGGCCGACGCTCGCCGCCACGGCAACTAAACCCACGGTTTTCGACATGATTTTCGAATGGCGCTTCATCTTGGGACGCCTCTCTTCCTTCTGGTCTGGGCGACCTCGCCGAGCCGGCAGGCCGCTGGTGGACTGGTCGACGAGCGAGTAGGCCCCGGCAGCCGTGCGGTCAATGCAAGTTCTCACTCCTTGCGCTGATCGGGCGACGGTCGCGAGCATGACCGGGGTGGGTGGCGCTCCCGTCGCGACACCGCGGCGAGCGCGCGTGAGGCGCGGGCGGATCGTCGCGATTCGAGCGAGGCCGGCATCCTCGCGAGGAGCCTGTCCGGGCAACGGATACCTGCTGCGTCTCGCGACGGTGCCGTCATTCGGACGGGCTCCTGGGTCGAGCGTTGCGCGCGACGGTTTGCTTTCCGCCGCGCGGTTCGTTGACGTGTTGCGGAACCCGCCCATGCACGGAGACGCGGAGACCCCGATCCTGACCCTCGACCCCCCCGCCGCGGCCCGCGCGACCGGCGCCCGCCAGTCGTGGTCGGTCGTATGGTCGTTGGCCTGGCCGGTCATCGTGACCATGCTCTCCGAGTCGCTGGTCGGCCTGGTCGACATGCTCATGGTGGCCCGCCTGGGCGCGGCCTCGGTTGCGGCGGTGGGCGTCGGCACGCAGCTCCTGAACGCCGTCTCGGTCACCATGACGGCGGTCGCCACGGGGACGCTCGCGCTGGTCGCCCGTCACATCGGGGCCCGGCATCCCGCGGGCGCCGAGCGCGTCCTGGGGCAATCGGTCGTGCTCGGCTTCGCCCTGGCCGCCGCGGCGATCGTTCCGGTGATGGTCTGGACGCCCGGCCTGCTGCACGCCTTCGGAGTCGAGCCGCACGTGGTCGAGATCGGCACGGACTTCGTGCGCCTGATCATGCTCGCGATTCCGCCGCTCTCGGTGATCTTCGTGATCGCCTCGGCCCTGCGCGGCGCGGGCGATACGCGCACGCCGCTGATCATCGGCCTGGTGGTCAACGGCCTGAACGTCATCGGCAACTGGGTGCTCATCTTCGGCCACCTGGGCTTCCCTGCCCTGGGCGTACGCGGCTCGGCGCTGGCCGGCGCGATCGCCTTCTCGGCCGGCATGCTCCTGGGCCTGGCGATGCTGGCGCGCGGTCGGCTGCGCCTGCGCCTGGCATGGCGCGACCTGCGCCCCGACCTCACGACGATCCGCCGGGTGCTGGCGATCGGCTCGCCCGCAGCACTCGAGCAGCTGCTCATGCAGATCGGCTTTTTCGTCTACCTCTCGTTCGCAGCGCGCTACGGAACCGACGCGGTGGCGGCCTACTTCATCGGCGTGCGCATCCTTTCGCTCTCTTTCCTACCGGGCTTCGGCTTTGCCACGGCCGCGGCGGCGCTGGTCGGCCAGAACCTCGGCGCCGGGGATGCGAGGCGCGCCGAGCGCTCTGGCTGGCTCGCCACCTGGATGTCGGTCGCCCTGATGTCGGCGACGGGCGTGCTCGCCGCCCTGTTCGCCGAGCCGATCGCGCGGCTGTTCGTCGACCAGCCCTCGGTCGTCGCCGGGACGGTCTCCTTCATCTACATGCTCGGCGTCTCGCAGCCGCTCATGGCGGTGGACTTCACGCTGGGCGGCGCGCTGCGCGGCGCGGGCGACACGCGCTTTCCCCTGGCCACGGTGCTGGTGGGCTTCTATGGCTGCCGGCTGGGCTTCGCCTTCGTCGTCGTCTCGCTGCTCCACCTGGGCCTGGCCTGGCTGTGGGCGGCGCTGATCGGCGACTACGTCGCTCGCGCAGTGTTGAAGGCATGGCGCTTCCGAGGCGGCGCGTGGAAGTCGGTCGCCGTCTGAGGGAGGCCAGCGGCGGGCGCTCCCGCACCTGCGTCCCCCGGGGCTAGCGCGACAGCGATGCGGCCGAGCGAGCCTCGCCAGCCACCAAGAGGCGGCTGGCGGGCGCGCCCCGTCGTCCCGGCTCCCGATCAGCTCTGCGTGGGCTCGCCGCAGTCGTCGCCCTCGCAGGCGACGCGGGCGGGCAGCGGCTTGCCGTCGACGAGATCGCTCACCCAGTCGACCAGACGCGTGCCGTCCGAGCTGTACTCGTAGAACTGGTCGTAGGGGATGATGCAGTGCAGCTCGCCGGGCGCGATGTAGGAGCGGAAGCGCTCGGCCTGCGCGTGCGCGCTATCGACGTTCGCCCGCATCCTCTCCGACCAAGCGCGCTGGCCGCCCTCGCCGCCCATCGCCGAGTAGAAGAAGGTCTGGTTCTCGTCGAAGTTGCTGTTGTACTCGGAGACCGTGTTCTTGGTGAAGTAGTTCGCCACCTGGGCGTAGAGGTAGGGCAGATCGAAGTCGAAGATGTCCAGCTTGGCCGGGTCGAGCCCGGGGATGAACGACGGGAAGATGCCCTCGGGGTTCCACGAGGGGAAGCTCTGGCGGAAGAAGTCGTCGGTGATGATGCCCGCCCCGGAGTCGCCCATCTGGTAGACCTTCGAGCTCTCGTAGTGCTTCATGATGTGCGGCGCCCAGCCGATCGAGCCGTAGGCTCCGGCGCTGCATCCGGTCACGAAGACCGTCTCGGGGTCCGAGAAGTTGTCGTACACCCAATCGAGCACCGTCTGGGCGTTGGTGCGGCCCTTGTGCTGGATGGTGAACTGCGAGTCCCCCTCGCCGTAGCTGACCACGCTGTCGCCCCAGTGGACGTCGCCGGTGCAGTACGGGATGAAGACGTGGTACCAGTCGCGGAACGGGTTCTCGGGGTTGTCGACGTCGTAGATCCCCGTGCCGCTCAGCGCCTCGAGGTTGTCGGGATCGACCGTCTCGTTGAACAGGCTGCCCGAGAAGCTGCAGGTGAGCTCGTCCCAGCAGGCGCCGCCGCCCATGAAGTCGATCACCACCTTGTTCACCGTCCCGCCGCGCACCCCGTAGGCGTACTCCGTGCCGCGCGCGCAGGTCGTCTCGCCGCCCGGCCGGAACACCGTCCACTCGCCCGCCGTCATCTGGGGGGTGCTCGGGGACTTGCTGCCGTCGTCGTTGCCGCAGGCGCCGAGGCCGGCCGCGACGAGCGCGATCACCAGCAGCAGGGGGGGGGCGGGACGCTTCGCCATGAGCTCACCATCCTCTAGGGATCTCTGCCCGGCCCACGCGGGCCCGGGACGAAGGGCTCCGTGTACCATCGATCCCCGGGTCTGCCTAGACACGAACTGCGCGGACACGAGCTGCGCCCCGCCAGTCGCGCAACCAAACGCCTGCGCGGCGGCGCCACGGTGGCCGTGAAGGCCCGCATGACGCTCGTCCAGAGGTCGACCGAGCGCCCGATGCGCCCAACTGCTCAGCGAACCTCGACCGAGTAGATCGCGGTGCGAGCCGGCGCCACGTGCTCCTCCCAAGGGCGCAGGTAGACCAGCTCGATCGTCGCGCGTCCAAGCCCGGTGGCCGCGAACCGCCAGGTCTCGACACCCACCTGCCCGACCACGCCTGGCTCGGCGCCCGGCGCGTCGCGCTGGAAGTCGGAGCCGACCAGGCGCACCACGCGCTCGTCGGACGGCGCACGCAGCTCCCAGCGATAGCCGGTGCTCGGGTTCGACTCGAGCCGCACGTCGAACGCCTGGCCGGGAGCGACGACGAAGCTCGCCGGCGCCTCGGAGCCGGGCGTGCGGTGCGCCGCGCAACCCGGCAGCGTGACGGCCAGGAGGCTGGCCGCCACGAGAGCCGGCCAGATCACGCAGCGTCGCGCAGGGGCGAGCCACACCGAGCGCCGTCGCGCCCGAGCCCAGCGAAGCGCGCACCGCCCGGCGACGGCAAGCACCAAAGCGGCGCGGGGTGTCGATGCGGCAGGCAGGTCGCGGGGCCGTCCTTCCCCCCTCACCGCCCGCTCTCCACGCCGCACAGGCGCTCGAGGCTCGACTCGAGCAGGTCGCCGATGCGCTGCACGGCGAGATCGGCCGGGGGATGTCGGGCGACCTCGTCCGCGTCGTTCGCGTAGTGGCCCTGGCGAACGAACACCGTCGTCACCCGATCCCCCCATACGCGCTTGATCGCCGTCAGGATGCGCAGCTTGTCGTCGACCACCACGTAATGCTCGGCCGGGTAGCGGCGCGCCACGTCAGCGAGCTGCTCCTCCTTGTGGATATAGATCAGGATGTTGCCGCCGACCGCCTCGAAGAGCCCGGAGCGGTGGATCTTGCGCGGCTGGAAGACCACGTCACCGTCGCTCAGAATCACCGTGCGGCCCCGGGTGCAGAGCCGCTCGACCACGTCGAGAGCGCCCGGAAAGAGCCGGTTCGCGAACGGGTACTCGATCAGATAGGTCGAGACCGCGAGCAGGTGGCTCTCGTGCGGGCTCTCCACCCGATAGCGTTGCAAGGCGCCCAGGTAGTCGGCGTAGCCGAGCTCGCGGCGCAGCTCCTCGAAGATCTCCCAGTAGCGCGCCTGGCGGGCGGAGCCGACCTCGCGCTCGAGGTAGCGCTTCATGTCGGCCGTCACGCGATCGTTGTCGATCAGCGTGTTGTCGACGTCGAGAAGGAACACCACCCGCTTGGCCGCCATCGCCCCCCCTCTGTTCCGCCGATCCCACGTGCCGGCGTCGAGAACGACAGTAACGCTTCCCGGGGCGCAGCGGAAACCCCGCCTTCACCGCTGCTGTACCCCGGCGCGCGCGGGCGGCCCGCATCGACGGCGACCGGCTCCGCAGCTCGCCGGCCGCACCTCGGGCAAGCCGGCTGCCCCCCGGAGCCGGGACTGGCGTCGCGTGCCGCGATCACGCCGAGGCGGCCGTGCCCGCCTCCGGTGCCGGCGCACCGGCGTCCGGTCGCGCCGCGCCGCCCGCCTTGCATGGCGCCCAGCGCAGCAGTGCATCCGCCAGATCGGGCGGCTTGA
>CAZGUU010000270.1:0-7278 GCA_964529315.1 uncultured Enterobacteriaceae bacterium | reverse complement strand
GCCCCCCAGGTCGAGGCGCGGCCATGGATCGAGGCGGATTGCCACAGGTGCCACGCACTCGTCAACGATTTGTGAAAATCGCTCCACAAATGGAACCGGGCGACGTGCCTGGTTTCCGGATGCCCGAATGTGTGACATGGACGCCACAGGACGCTCGATGCGCGCTCGCCGTGTCCGCCACTTCTCGATGATCCGCGACTTCTCGCTCGCGGACCTGATCACGCTGGCCAACGGCTTTGCCGGCACCGGGGCGATCCTCGCCACCCTGCAGTACATGGACACGCGAGACCGCCGCATCCTCTGGCTCGCCTTCGCCCTACCCCCGGTGGCCGGGGTGCTCGACTTCCTGGACGGGCGCGTCGCCCGCTGGCGGCACCGCGCCTCGCCGCTCGGCAAGGAGCTCGACTCGCTGGCCGACCTGATCTCCTTCGGCGTGGCGCCGGCCGTGCTCGGCTTCGCCATCGGGCTGCGCGGCGCCTGGGACGCGGTCGTGCTGGTCTACTTCGTGAGCTGCGGGCTCTCGCGCCTGGCCCGGTACAACGTGACCTCCGCGGAGCTCGAGGACGGGAGCGGCAAGGTGCGCTACTTCGAGGGCGTGCCCATCCCGAGCAGCATCGTGCTGGTCGTCCTGCTCGCCGGGCTCACCTGGCACGGCTGGATCGGCGTCAACCTCCCTCTGGGCCGGATCCGCTTCCTGGGCGCGAGCTTCCACCCCCTGGTCCTGCTCTACGCGATTGCCGGCAGCGCGATGATCAGCAAGACCCTGCGCATCCCCAAGCCGTAGGCGCCGGTCCGCGAGCGCGCACGCCTGGGGCGAACGTACCGGCAGTCGAGCGGGCTCCCGAGTCGCCCGCGAGCCCCCACGCGCCGGCGGCCGATGCTATACAGACCCGCCATGGATCCAGCCGACCTCGCCCGCGACACCGCCGTGACCCGCCTGCGCGTCGCTCCCGGATGGTACACCGCCGACTTGCCACCCGCCTGGAACTTCCGCAGCCCGTCGGGCGGCGTCCTGATGACCGTGGCGATGCGCGCCATGCAGGCCGAGCTCGACGATCTCGAGCTGCGCCCGGTCTCGGCGAACACCCACTTCTGCTCCCCGGTACCCGCCGGGCCGCTCGAGATCCGCGTCGAGGTGCTGCGCCATGGCGGCGCCGCAGCCCAGATCCGCGCCCAGCTCTCCTCGACGACGATGCCCGGCCCCGGCCTCGAGGTGAGCGCGACCTTCGGCCGCGACCGGACGGGCATCGACCTGCTCGACACGCAGCCGCCCGACGTGCCGCTCCCGGAGAGCTTGCCGCGGATGACCGACCTCTCGCCGATCGAGCGGCGGATTCGCCCGCCGTTCTTCACCAACCTCGACACGCGCCTGGCCGAGGGCGCACCCTGGTGGACCGAGGGCTGGGCACCCGGCCCGGCGCGCATCGCACGCTGGTTCCGCTACCGCGTCCCGCAGCAGCTGCCCGACGGCCGCTTCGACCCGCTCGCCCTGCCGCCGATCGCCGACACCATGCCTCCGGCGCTCGCCCAGAAGCTCGGCCCCGGGCACGAGCCGTTCCACGCACCGAGCCTCGATCTCACCGTCCACTTCCTCGAGGACACGCGTGCGCAATGGCTCCTCTCCCGGGTGCACGCTCGCCGGGCACGCGCCGGGTACGCGACGGCGGACTCGGAGATCTGGGACGACGGCGGGCGCCTGATCGCCTACGCGACGCAGATGATGATGCTGCGCCGCATCCCCGAGGCCGAGCGGCCGGCCCGAGCATGAGCCGCATGGCACGACGCACGCGCCTCGCACCACCCGGCGCACCCCGGCCGCAGCGCAACCAGCAGCACGAACCATGAGCCCACCGGACACGACGCACTCCGCACAATCGCCACCCGAGAGCCTCGCCGACGCCCTGAACCGCACCTGCCGCTGCATCGCGGTCGACGCCGACCGGCTGCGCGCAGCGCTCGAGTCGCGTCCCGCGACCGCCGGCCTCTACGCCTCGATCCTGGAGAACCAGCCGAACCTCTTCTCGGCCTCCGCGGTGTTCGTCTCGCGCGACCAGCTCGCGCAGATGGCCACGGTGATCGAAGCGGCCGAGGCGGCCATCGCGACCGAGGGCTACCGCAGAGAGGTGCTCGCCTGGGCGCCCGAGATCGCCCGCGTCGACCACGGGCCGCGCGGCGTGTTCCTGGGCTACGACTTCCACGTCGGGCCCGACGGCCCGCGCCTGATCGAGATCAACACCAACGCGGGTGGCGCGCTGCTCAATACCGCGCTGGCCGCCGCCGAGCTCGCCTGCTGCCCCGAGGTCGAGAGCCTGATCGCCGGGCCGACCGGCGGGCGCCTGGCCTGCCCCGGGGAGGCGTCGGACGGCGCCGGCTCGGCGCGGGGAGCCGCCGTATCTTCGCCTGCAACGCGGCCGTGCGTACCGCCGGCGGACGGCCAAGCGCACGAGCCCGTGAGCCCGTGCACCCTCGACCACGATGCGGTGATGGCCGAAGCACGCGCGATCGAGGCCGGCTTCGTGGAGATGTTCCGCGAGGAGTGGCGCCGGGCGCGCGGCGCGGCGCCGCTGCGGCGCGTGGCGATCGTCGACGACCAGCCCGAGGCGCAGTACCTGCACCCCGAGTTCGTCCTGTTCCGCGAGCTGTTCGCCGAGGCCGGCATCCGCGCCGAGGTGGTCGACCCGCGCGCCCTGGAGCACGCCGGCGGCGCGCTACGCCTGCACGGCGAGCCGACCGACCTGGTCTACAACCGCCTGACCGACTTTGCGCTCGACACCCCGGCCAGCGCTGCCCTGCGCACGGCCTACCTCGCCGACCAAGTGATCGTGACCCCTCACCCCAGGGCGCACGCGCTCTACGCCGACAAGCGCAACCTGGCGCTGCTCTCCGATCCCGCCCGCCTGCGTGCCCTGGGCGTGCCCGAGGCCGCCGTCGCCGTGCTCGCCGAGGCGGTGCCGCACACCGTGGTGGTCGATCGGGCGGACGCCGAGTCGTGGTGGCGCGAGCGGCGGCGCTGGTTCTTCAAGCCGGTTGCGGGCTACGCGAGCAAGGCCGCCTACCGTGGCGACAAGATCACTCGCGGCGCATTTTCCACCGTCCTCGAGCAGCCCTACGTCGCGCAGGCGATCGTCCCGCCCAGCGAGCGCACCATTGTGCTCGACGGCACCGAGGTGCCGCTCAAGCTCGACCTGCGCAACTACGTCTACGCGGGCCGCGTCCAGCTCGTCGCGGCGCGGCTCTACAGCGGGCAGACGACCAACTTCCGCACCCCGGGCGGCGGCTTCGCGCCGGTGTTCACCGAGCGCGCGCGCTGACCCCGCCGGCGATCGCCTCGAAGTAGCGCGCAAAGCTCGCGATCCCGCCCTCGGCCTGCGGCCAGTCGAAGCACTCGTTGGGTGCGTGGTAGCCGTGCTCGGGGAGCGATAGGCCGAGGAACAGCACCGGCACCCGCAGGATCTTCTCCATCGACACCACGGCGCCGATCGATCCGCCCTCGCGCACGAACACGGGAGAGCGGCCGAAGCCGAAGCGGATCGCCTCGCGCACCGCGTCCGCGTAGAACCCCGTGCTCCGACCGGCGAACGGCTGGAGAGCGTGGTCGGACTCGACCACCATGTCCGGATAGCGCTTGCGCGCGAAGTCGCGCACCAGGCGCGCCACACGCGCCGGGCTCATCCTCGGCACCAGGCGGCAGGAGAGGATCGCCGTGGCCTCGTGCGGGACGATCGTCTTGATGCCCGGCCCCTGGTAGCCGCCGGCGATGCCGTGCACCTCGAGGGTCGGCTCGAGCCAGATGCGCTTCATCACCTCGAGCGGATCGGTCACGCGCAGCGAGCGCAGGCCGTGGTCCCGCTTGAAGGCGGCGACCGAGAAGCCGGAGCGTGTCAGGTCGGCGAGCTCCTGCTTCGATGGGCGCACCACGTCGTCGTAGAAGCCGGGGATCTTCACCCGGCCGGTCTTCGCGTCGAGCATGGCGGCGATCAGGTCGGCGAGCTCCGCGACCGGGTTGCGCGCGGCACCACCGGTGGTCCCGGAGTGCTGGTCCGTCTGCGCCGTGCGCAGGGTGAGGCGGATCCCCTGCAGGCCGCGCAGGCCGGCCGGGCAGGCCGGCTGGCGGCGCGACACCCAGATGGTGTCCGAGACGACGACCGACTCGGTGGCGAACGCCGCGGCGTTCTCGCGCAGGCAGCCCGCGAAGCTCGGCGAGCCGATCTCCTCCTCGAGCTCCCACAGGAAGTGGACGTTCACCGGCACGTCGCGCTCGTGAGCGAGCCTGGCGCCGAACAGCGCGGCCAGCGCCGGGCCCTTGTCGTCGGTCGTGCCGCGGCCGAAGTAGCGATCGCCCAGCGGCGTGAGCCGAAAGGGGTCCGTGCGCCACTGCGGCCCCTCGGCGGGCTGGACGTCCAAGTGGTTGTAGACCGTGACGGTGGGCAGGCCGTCGCCGCGGCGCAGTCGGCCGTGCACCAGCGGGTGGCCACCGGTGTTGTAGATCGTCGCGTCGCCGCCGGCCGCGTGGATCATCTCGGCGGCGTACGCCGCGGCCCGGCGGATGTCGGCGCGCCGCTCGGGGTCGACCGAGACGCTGGGGATCCCGACCAGCTCCGCCAGCCGCCGCTCGTAGCCCTCGCGCGCGGCGCGCGCCCAGCCGATCGCCTGCGCGCGCGTCAGACCCGTCCCCTTCATCGCTCTCCCCTTCCCGCCCCGCCGCGTCCAGACCCGCCCTGGGCTTCCGATCCCGAGCCCGGCTCGCGACCTCCTGCCGCGGGCGCCGGCTCGAGGCGCACCGCGATCGACCGCGAGGTGTCGGCGATCGCGCCGATCCAGCGATCCGCCCAGCCGTAGCGCGCGCGCAGCAACGCGCGAATCTCGGCGTGGCCGCCCGGCCCCGGCAAGGGGTGGGCGACGAACGAGGCCGTCCGACCAGCGCGCTCGAGCTCGACCCGCGGGTCGCGCTCGATGTCCGTGTAGAACGGGCGCTCGGGGCTCGCCGCCTCGATCCACGGCACGCCCTTCACATCGGCCACCCATACCCGCGTCGTACGCTGGCCGCCGTCGGCGGCGCGGGTGCGCAGCACCGCCACCTCCTGCCCCTCGAGCGCGACCAGCGTCACCGCGGCGAGCACCGCAACCAGCGCCAGGCCGACCTTCGACAGACCACGCAGCGCGCCGCTCACGACCGCGCCCTCGCTTGCACCTGGCGAGCCACACCGAGACGAGCGACGAGCTCGGCGACTCGCGCCCGGATCTCGTCGCGGATCTCACGCACCCGCTCGGGCGGCTGCCCCTTGGGGTCGGCCAGGGGCCAGTCCTCGCGCGCCAGGCCGGGCACGAGCGGGCACGCCTCGCCGCAGCCCATGGTGACCAGCCGGCTCGCCCGGCGGGCGAGCGGCTCGTCCAGCAGCCGGGGCTGGACGTGGCTCAGGTCGATGCCCAGCTCGAGCATCGCCGCGACCACCTCGGGATGCACGCGATCGCCCGGCGCGGTGCCCGCGGAGAGCCCGCGAGCGCGCTCCGCGTCGGCCAGCGCGGCGAAGAAGGCCGCGGCCATCTGCGAGCGGCCGGCGTTGTGCACGCAGGCGAAGAGCACCGTCGTCAAGCCCCAGCCTCCTGCGAAGCAAAGTAGCGCCCGCGCAGCCAGAGCGCGACGTTCACCAGGCCGATCAGCACCGGCACCTCGACCAGCGGGCCGATCACCGCGGCGAACGCCGCCCCGCTGCTGATGCCGAAGGTCGTCACCGCGACGGCGATCGCCAGCTCGAAGTTGTTCGATGCGGCGGTGAACGAGAGCGTCGCGGCCTGCGGGTAGGTCGCACCGATCCTCTGGCTCATGAAGAACGACAGCAGGAACATCACCACGAAGTAGATCAGCAGGGGCACGGCCACGCGAACGACGTCGAGCGGCAGCTCGAGGATCGCCTCGCCCTTGAGCGCGAACATCACGACGATGGTGAACAGCAGAGCTCCCAGGGTGAGCGGGGCGATGCGCGCGAGGAAGCGCTCGCGGTACCACGTCTCGCCGCGTGCCCCGACGAGCAGGCGGCGGCTGAGCCACCCGGCCGCGAACGGGATGCCCAGGTAGATCGCCACGCTCTGCGCGATCTCGGCGATCGTCACGTCGACCACGGCGCCGCCCAGGCCGAGCCAGGCCGGCAGCAGGGTCACGAAGAGCCACGCGTAGGCCGCGAAGAACAGCACCTGGAAGATCGAGTTGAACGCGACCAACCCCGCGCAATACTCGCCGTCTCCCCCGGCCAGATCGTTCCACACGATGACCATCGCGATGCACCGCGCCAGACCGATCAGGATCAAGCCGACCATGTACTCGGGGCGATCGCGCAGGAAGATCACCGCCAGGACGAACATCAGGACGGGGCCGAGGAGCCAGTTCTGCACCAGGGAGAGTGCCAGGACCTTGCGGTCGCGAAACACGCGGCCGAGCTCCTCGTAGCGAACCTTGGCCAGCGGCGGGTACATCATCAGGATGAGGCCCGCCGCGATGGGCAGGGAGGTGCTGCCGACGCTCAAGCGCCCGAGCAGCGGCACGAAGCCCGGCACGAGGAAGCCGAGCGCGATTCCCCCGGCCATCGCCAGGAAGATCCACAGCGTCAGGTAGCGATCGAGGGCCGCGAGCCGCCGGCGCGAGGTCGCGGGCGCGAGCACGCCCGCGGGCGCGGCGGATGGCACGTCTCGAGAGGTGCGCGGCGCCTGCGTCGGCGAAGAGCTCGTCCGGGTGGCCTCGTGCATTCCCGTCTCTCCCTCGATCCCTTCTCCCGCCCGCCGGCGGCGTGCCCCTCTCGGGCTTCTCAGCAGCACTCCCGTCCCGAGCAGCACCGCGCGACGAAGCGCCGCAGCTCCGCGACCAGGGCCCGACAGCGCCTCGTGTCGAGCCGATAGAGGCGCTCGCGCCCGGCGCGCTCCTGCAGGAGCAGCCCCGCCTCGCGGAGGATTTTCAGGTGGTGCGACATGGCCGGCCGCGAGAGCGGGAAGCGCGCGGCCAGCTCGCTCACGTTCAGCCGCTCGCTGGAGAGCGTCTGGACGATGCGCTGGCGCGTGGGGTCGGCGAGCGCCACGAGAAAGCCGACGAGCTCGCCAGCCCCTTCGGACTCCTCGGGCGGATCGTCGCGCCCTCGTAGCGTCGCAGCCATCAGTTGAAGTTTCTAAACCTATCGACGTATGAGCGCAAGCTCGGCGGGCACGCCCTCGGCGGCGGCCCGGCGCTCCGCCTAAGCGGCCGGCTCGGCCCCCGCTCGCATCGGCCGCGCCGCGGCCCTCTCGGCCACC
>CAZGUU010000269.1:0-7335 GCA_964529315.1 uncultured Enterobacteriaceae bacterium | reverse complement strand
GCCACGCGCGCGCCCTGGCCCGGCTCACGGGGAAGCACGAGCGCGAGCGTGACGCGCTCGAGGCGCAGCTCACCAAGCTGGTGCAGGAGATCGGCGCCGCCAAGCACATCGTCGAGCGCGCTCGGATGGTCGAGGCCGAGGCGAGGGTGAAGGAGGCGCAGCTCGTCGCCTGGGCCGAGCGCGAGCGGGCTTGGGTGGCGGAGCGCAGCGCGCTCGAGGCGGAGGTGGCGCGGCTGCGCGCCGCTGGCTCCCGCGAGGCGCTGGGCAAGCACCAGGCGGCGCTGGCGGCAACGACGCCACCCGAGCGGGGCCACTGAGGTGCCGAGCGCCCAGGACGAAACTCCCGCAGTCCTGCGCGCCACCGCCGTGCGGGGCGCGTGCTCGGCCGAGCCGGTCGGGCCATGAGGATCGCGATGTTCGCCTCCGAGGCCGTGCCGTTCGCCAAGACGGGCGGCCTGGGCGACGTCCTCGGGGCTCTCCCCGCGGCACTCGCGCGCCTGGGCCACGAGGTGGCCCTCTTCCTGCCGCTGCACCGGCCGATGCGCGAGCGCTTCTGCCCCGTCCCGGGGCTGGAATCGCTCGAGGTGCGCATGCACGACGGCCAGGAGACGGCGCAGGTGCTGCGCGCCGACCAGGCGCCGGCAGGCGTCTCGGTGTTCGCCGTCGCGGGCGGGACCTACTTCGACCGGCCGCACCTCTACGGCGAGCCGACCGGGGACTACGCGGACAACGCGCGGCGCTTCACCTTCTTCTGCCGCGCCGCGCTGGCGGCCGTCGACCGCCTGGGCCTCGATCCCGAGGTGCTGCACGCGCACGATTGGCAGACGGCGCTGATCCCGGCCTACCTGCGCGCCGGCATCCACGCCGGCGACGCGGCCGCCGCGGCGGCGAGCCGCCTGTCGCGCGCCGCCGTCGTGTTCACCGTGCACAACCTGGGCTACCAGGGCATCTTCCCGCCGTCGGATTTCGCCGTGACCGGCCTGCCACGCGGGCTGTTCGCCGTGGAGGGCGTCGAGTTCCACGGCCGGCTGAACCTGCTCAAGGCGGGCCTGCTGTGGGCCGATCACATCACCACCGTGAGCCCGCGCTACGCGCGCGAGATCCGCACGGCCGAGCAGGGGCACGGCCTCGAGGGCCTACTGGCGCGGCGCGCCGCCGACCTGACCGGCATCTTGAACGGCATCGACGACGCGGTGTGGAACCCCGCCGCCGACCCACACCTGGCCGCCGCCTACTCGGCGGAGGATCTGCACGGCAAGCGGCGTTGCAAGGCCGACTTGATCCTCGAGCTCGAGCTCGACGGCGAGCTCGACGCACCGATCGCGGCGCTGGTCTCGCGCCTGGCGGCGCAGAAGGGCTTCGACGTCCTCCTGCCCGTCCTCCCCCGACTGCTCGAGCGCGGCCTGCGCGTCGTCGTCCTGGGCCAGGGCGATCCCCGGATCGAGACGGCACTTCTCGACCTCGCCGCGCAGTGGCGCGGCCGCATCGCCTTCCGCCGCGCCTTCGACGAGCCGCTCGCGCACAAGATCCACGCCGGCGCCGACCTGCTGCTCATGCCGTCGCGCTACGAGCCCTGCGGCCTCGGCCAGATGATGAGCCTGCGCTACGGGACGATCCCCGTGGTGCGTGCCACCGGTGGGCTGCTCGACACGGTGGTCGACGCCTCCTCGGCGCCGCGCCAGGGCACCGGCTTCTGCTTCGACGACTACACGGCCGCGGCGCTGCTCGCGGCCGCCGATCGGGCGCTGGCGGCGTACGCCGAGCCGCAGGTCTGGCGCGAGCTGGTCCGCCGGGCCATGGGCTGCGACTTCTCCTGGTCCCGCTCGGCGGCGCGCTACGCACAGCTCTACGCGCGGGTGCTGCGCCGCGGGCTGGGTGGGACGGCACGCCGCCCGCGCATCGTCTTCGGCACCGCGGGTTGGCGCGCCGAGCTCGCCGACGACCTGACCTTCGCCGGGGTCGGTGCGGTGGCCCAGGCCATCGCCGAGCACGTGCTCGAGGATCCCGAGCGACCGGCGCTGTTCCACCAGGGAATTCTGGTCGCACGCGACACCCGCTTTCTCGGGCGCGAGCTCGCGGTGCGCGCCGCAGGCGTGCTCGCCGCCAACGACATCCCCGTCCTGTGGAGCGAGGAGCCGCTGCCGACGCCCGCGGTCTCCTTTGCGATCACGCGGCGCAACCTCGCTGCGGGCGTGAATCTCACGGCGAGCCACAACCCGTACACCTGGAACGGCGTCAAGCTCTCGCCGGCCTGGGGAGGCGCTGCGCTTCCCGCGACCACCACCGACGTCGAGGCGCGCGCCAATGCCTGGCTCGCGCGGCCGCGCGGCCCGGAGTGGATCTCCCCCGAGGAGGCCGCGGCCGTCGGCCTGTGGCACGAGGAGGACTTCGGCGCGCCCTATCGGGCCGGGCTCGCGGAGCTGGTGGACGTCGAGGCGATTCGCGCAAGCGAGCTGCGCGTCGCCGTGGATCTGCTCTGGGGTACGGCGCGGGGTCACCTCGACCGACTGCTCGCCGAGTGGGGTGTCGCCGGGGCGGTGCTGCATGCCGAGAACGATGCCACCTTCGGCGGCGGGCGGCCCGAGCCGGGGGAGCACGAGTTGCGCGACCTCGCCCGAGCCGTGCGCGCCGGCCACCATCTCGGGGTCTCGACCGACTGCGACGCCGACCGCTTCGGCATCGTCGACGCCGGCGGCTCGCTGGTGCCGGCCAACTACGTGATCGCCTTGCTGCTCGGCTACCTCAGCGAGACCCGCCCACGGCTCGTTCGTCGGGTCGGCCGCAGTGTGGCCACGACACACCTGGTCGACGCCGTGGCGGCAGCCTGCGGCATCGCGGTCGTCGAGACGCCCGTCGGCTTCAAGTTCTTGGGCGAGCTGCTCGCCCGTGGAGAAATCCTGCTCGGCGGCGAGGAGTCGGGCGGACTCTCGATCCAGGGGCACGTGCCGGAGATGGACGGGATCCTGGCCGACTTGCTGGTCGTCGAGATGGTGGCGCGCCGGCGCACGTCGCTGCGCGCCATGCTGGAGCGCTTGTTCGCGGAGGTCGGCCCGCGCGTGTCGCTGCGCCGCGACCTGCGCCCCGGGCCGGCCACTCTGGCGCGCCTCCCCGAGCGTCTGGCGCGCGAGCCCGACGACCTCGCCGGCCACGCGGTACGCCGCGTGGTGACCATCGACGGCACCAAGCTGGTCTGCGAGGGCGACCGTTGGGTGCTGCTGCGCGCCTCCGGAACGGAGCCGGTCGTGCGTCTGTACGCCGAGGGCACGAGCGAAGCCGAGGCGACGGCGCTGCTCGACGCCGCGCAGCAGGTCTTTCTGACCTGAGGGCGTGAGCAGGAATCTCACGCCCGTCGCTCGGGCCGGAGTGCAACCGCCCTAGGCATTGCCGTCGCACACCTTGCCGAGCGGCCGACAACCGAATAACCCTTCCTGGCCGTCCGTCTGGACGGCTGCGGTGGAGAGCGTCAGATGATCGAGGTTTCGCACCTCACCAAGCAGTTCGGCGACTTCACTGCCGTGGACGACGTGACGTTCACGGTGGGAGAGGGCGAGTGCGTCGGCTTCCTCGGGCCCAACGGCGCCGGCAAGACGACCACCATGCGGACCATCACCGGGATCTTCCCGCCGACCACCGGCACGGTGCGGGTCGCCGGACACGACACCCAGCGCGAGCCCGACGCGGCGCGCCGGCGGCTCGGCTACTTCCCGGAGAACGCGCCGTACTACCCGGAGCTGTCGGTCGAGGGCTATCTCGGTTTCGTCGCGCGAGCCAAGCGCGTGCCCAATGGCCAGCGCGCCGCGCAGATCGAGCAAGTGATCGCGGCTTGTGGCCTGGGCGAGGTGCGCCGCCGGCTGGTCGGCAAGCTCAGCAAGGGCTACCGCCAGCGGGTCGGGCTCTCGCAGGCGCTGCTCGGCGACCCGGAGGTGCTGGTGCTCGACGAGCCGACCTCGGGTCTCGACCCGGGGCAGGTGACGGAGATCCGCGAGCTGGTCAAGAGCTTCCGTGGGCGGCGCACGATCCTCTTCTCGAGCCACATCCTCTCCGAGGTGAGCCAGGTGGCGCAGCGCGTCGTGATCATCCACCGCGGGCGGATCGTCGCCCAGGACACGGCCGAGAGCCTCGCCCGACGGCTCGCCGGTGCGGTGACGCTCTCGCTGCGGGTCGACGCGCCGTCGAGCGAAGTGCGCGCTGCCCTGTCGGCGCTCTCCGGCGTGCGCGACGCGACGGAGGAGCACGGTCGGCTACGCATCTCGGCCAACGACGAGTCGGTGGTGCGCGAGGTCTCGCAGCTGGTCGTGGCTCGCGGCTGGACGATCCTCGAGCTCTCGCACGAGGCGCTCAGCCTGGAGGAGATCTTCCTGCGCCTGGTGCGCGAGCAGAATGGGCCGGCCGCCGAGGGCGAGCAGGCCCCGCTGCGGCCGGGAGGAGCGCAGGCGTGACCGCCGTCATCCGCAAGGAGCTGGTCTCCTACTTCACCTCGCTGCTCGCCTACGTCGCGGTGGCGCTGTTCCTGGCGATCTCGGGCTTCTTCTTCTACTCGAACCTCGCCTTCTTCCTGATGAACGGCGGCTTCGACCTGGTACGCGGGCTCTGGCAGTACCAGTTCAACGACATGCAGCGCTTCATGAGCGTGCTTCTGCCGCTGCTCACCATGCGGCTGTTCGCCGAGGAGCGCCGCCTGGGCACGCTCGAGCTGCTCTGGACCTACCCGCTCAGCGACCTCCAGATCGTCCTGGGCAAGTACGTCGCGGCGCTGATCGTGCTGGCCCTGATGATCGGCGCGACGCTGATCCATCCGCTCCTCCTGCTGCCCTCGCACGCGACGCTGCCGGTCGGGCCGCTGCTCGCCGGATACCTCGGACTGTTCCTGGTCGGGGCCGCGTTCCTCGCCTGCGGGATGCTGGTCTCGTCGCTCACCGACTCCCAGGTGCTCGCCGCGGCGGTCACCTACGCCGTCGTGCTGGCGCTCTGGATGATGACCTGGAACGAGTTCGCGGTCGGGGCGCCGGTGCTGTGGCTGCTCAGCAGCCTGTCGCTCTTCGACCGATTCTACACGTTCATGCGCGGCGGCATCGACACGCGCGACGTCTGCTTCCTGCTGCTGTTCAGCGCGGTGTTCCTCTCCTGGACCGTCCTTGCGCTGGGCTCGAGGCGCTGGCGAGGGGTCCGGTGAGCGGTCGTCGCACGACGCCGCCGGCGCGTTGCCCGGGCGCAGGCACGGGGGCCGGGCGATGAGCCGCCGCTTCACGCATGCGCTGGCCTTCGTTCTGTCGATGCTCGCGGTGCTCGCCGTCGCCGTGGCCGTGCAGTCGTTCGCCGAGGTGCTCAACCGGCGCTTCGACATGACGGCGGAAAAGCGCCTGTCGCTCTCGCCGCACGCGATCTCCGTGCTCGCCTCGGTCGAGCACCCGCTGCGCATCGAGCTCTTCCACCGCCGCAACGAGCGCGACCGCCCGCTCGAGCTGCTCGAGCTGATGCGCGACCACTGCGCCGAGCTCAGCTTCGAGCTGGTCGACCTCGACCGCAACCCGGCCCGCGCCAAGGACCACGGCGTGACCCACTACGACCGCGCCGTGGTGCTCTACCAGGGGCGGGAGACGGTCGTGCCGGCGGCCGACGAGGAAGCCCTGGTCGGCGGCATCGCGCGCGTGCTGCACGAGAAGCCCCGAGTGGTCTACTTCGTCACCGGCCACCGCGAGCGAGGCATCGCCCCCGGTGTGGACGACGCCTACGGCCGCGCGGTGCAGAACCTGCGCACCGACGGCTACGACGTGCGCACGCTGAGCCTGGTGCACGACGCCGCCGTGCCCGAGGATGCGAGCGTGGTCGTCCTGGGCGGGCCCGAGGTCGACCTGGTCGAGGTGGAGATCGAGAAGCTCGAGGCCTATCTCGCGCGCGGCGGAGCGGTCTTGGTGCTGGTCGACCCCGTCGATGTGCCGCAGATCGTGGCCTGGCTCGCCAAGCACGGCATCCTGCTGCGCGACGACGTGGTGATCGACCACTCCAATCGCGTCTACGGCAGCGACGGCACCAACGTCGTGGTGCCGTTCTATCGCGAGAACGAGGCGACGCGATCGCTCGACGTGCCGTCCGTGTTCGGGCGCGCGCGCTCGGTGTCGCTGCCCAGCGGAGGCGACGACGACCAGGCTAGCGGGGCGAGCATCGTCGCACGCACCGCCAAGGAGAGCTTTGCCGCCGCGGGCGCGGCGCGCACCAAGTCGGGCGAGGTCGCGTTCGACGCCGAGCGCGACCGGCAGGGGCCGATCGGCGTGGTCGCCGTCGCCCAGGTGGGCAAGGATCCGGCCCAGGTCGGGAGGCTGGCGGTGATCGGCGATGCCGACTTCCCGAGCGACGTCTTCTTGCCGCTGCTGGGTAACAAGGACCTGTTCCTCGGGACGGTCGGCTGGCTCGCCGCCGAGCGCAGCTCGGGCGCGAGAGCCCCCGAGGCCGTGACCGGTCTTGGGCCGGTCTCGCCGGTGTACGTCACCGACGCCCAGGGGCGGGTGATCTTCGCCGCGGCGGTGGTCGCCGAGCCGCTCGTCTTCCTGGTGATCGGCGTGGCCGTCGTGCTCGCACGGCGCCGGCGCCGCTGAGCTCGAGCGCATGAACCCTCGTACCCGATCGCTCGTCTCCCTGGCCGTGATCGCCGTCTGTGCGGTGGCCACGGTCGTCGCCTGGCGCCTGCGGCCGCCGCCGCTGCCGCCGCCGGCCGCGTCCAACAAGCCGGTCTTCGACTTCGCGCCGAGCACCGTGCGAGCGATCGACGTGCGGTCCTGGCAGGGCGAGCTGCGCGCCGAGCGGCGAGATGCGGGCTGGCAGGTGACGGCTCTGCGCAATCGGCGCAGCGCCAGCGCGGAGAGAGACCCCGGCGCGACGACCCCGGGTGGCCCGACGCCGACGCCGCTGGTGCCGCCTACCGCGGCCCAGGTGAACGAGGCGATGATCGAGCTGGTGCGCGAGGTGGTCGATCTTCCGGTAGTCGACCGCTTTGCGCGCGACGGGCGGCCGCTCGCCGAGTTCGGCCTGGAGAAGCCCGAGGCGACCTTCGACCTCGAGCTCGATTCGGGGACGACCCGGCGCCTCGAGGTCGGCAACACGACGATCACCGGAACGGCGCTCTATGCGCGCGCGGTGCCGCCGGACGACGTCATCGAGATCGGCAGCCTGCTGTTCAACACCTTCGACGCGACGCTCTATCGGCTGCGTGGCCTGGGTACGGTGGGTCGGCAAGCGGACGGGCCGCCCGCGTCGCCGAGCTGAGGCTCGTCGGGCGCTGCCTCGCCGAGCCGCTGCGCCGCAGGCGGGCGCGCAGCCGGCGGAGCCAGCCTCGGGCTG
>CAZGUU010000268.1:1380-7342 GCA_964529315.1 uncultured Enterobacteriaceae bacterium | reverse complement strand
CCAGCTGCGCGGCTGCACCAGGGGTGCCGCTGCGCCCCGCGGCGAGCGCGTCGGCCCAGTGCGGCTCGCGCCAGCGGTGCGTGCCGGGCCAGCCGGCGATGGTCTCGGCCGCCCAGGCGGGAGTGCGGCCCGCGTGGCACTCGGTGCAGGGGTCGGGCGTGCCCAGCCGAACGCCCAGGTCGGGTCGTGGCACGCGCAACGAGTGGTCGCGGCGCTGATCGATGCCCATGTAGGTCTTGGCCGGCATGTGGCACGCGATGCAGCGTGCGCCCGAGGAGCCGGCACCGTGGTGGTGGTGCTCCGGCGTGTCGAATTTCGCCGGCGCGTGGCAGCGCGCGCAGAGCGCGTTGCCCTCGGCCCGTACCCGAAGGTCGTGCGGGTCGTGGCAATCGCTGCAGGTCACGCCGGCCCGGTACATGCGGCTCTGCAGGAAGGAGCCGTGCTCGTAGACCTCACCGTCGATCTGTCCGTCGGGGTGATAGAGAAAGGCGTCGAGCAGCGCCGGGCGGTACGAATCGAGGAACGGGCGATCTGGCGCTGCGGGATCGCGGATTGCGCTGCGCCGCGAGTGGCACGGGGCGCAGGCCTCGATCTCGGCCGTCGAGCTGCGCGGCGGGCTGCGCCGTGCGATGCCGGTCGTCGCATCGATCGTCCACTTCGCCGGCTCGGGCCCGGCCAGGCGCACGACCAGCCCGCGGTCGGCCTCTGCGGCCGCCGCCCCGGCGCGCGCCCAGGCGACGTGCCGCGAGCCTGGCCCGTGGCAGGCCTCGCAGGAGACGTCGATCTCCGACCAGCGCGTCGCGTAGCGATCCGCCTCGAGGTCGTAGCCGCGCCGCAGCCCCGTCGAGTGGCAGTCGGCGCACATCGAGTTCCAGCTCTGGCTCGGCCGGGTCCAGTGCAGCACGTCGTCGTGCCGCACCGATTCCCCGGGGTAGAGGTGGAACCAGCGCTGTCCGCCGGCGCTCTTCGGCCGGCTGTCCCAGGCGATGCCTAGCGCCTGAAGGCGGCCGCCGGGAAGCTCGATCAGGTACTGCTGCAGCGGGCGGACGCCGAAGGTGTACGCCACGGGATAGTCGTGCAGCTCGCCGTCGGGGCCATCGGTGCGCACGAGGTACTTGCCCGCGCGCTTGAAGAAGCGGGTCGTCGTGCCGGCGTAGGTGAAGCTCGCGTCGTCGAAGTTGCCCAGGACGCTTTCGGCCTGCGCCTCCTGCATGGCGAGATCGTGATCCGAGCCGCGCCAGCGCTCGGCCTGGGCGCGGTGGCACGCGGTGCAGGCCTCCCGCCCGACGAAGGCCGCGGCCGCGTCTGCTGCCGGTGCCTGTGCCGCACCCGCAGCGCCGGCGAGTGCCCCAGCAGCCCCCGCGAGCGCGGCTGCGACCCACGCGCTAAGCGTGACACGGCGTCCCGTCGAGCGACGCCGTGTCGCACCCTGCTCGCTCTTGCTCATGCTCGCTCGATCCGTCGCGACGCCCGACGTATCCCCCGGTGGCTCCCCCTCCGCAAGGCGCGGATGGCGGGCCACCACGGGCCGATCGCCGCGCCCGCGCGCCGCGTGGCTCCTGCGACGCGGCGCGCGCTCAGGGCAATTCAGGGCTCCCCCTGGACACCACCGCGCCGGCCCTCGACCCGACCGCCGATCACTCGGGCGCCGAGGTTGGGGGAGGACCTCGCGAGTCGAGTGCTGCGACGACATCCCCGTGCGGCGCGGAGACACGCGGCTGCGCCGGCTGGCGGATCGGGGGTTTGCCGTCGCCGGAGGCGGAGCCCCACGGCGTCGGCCCGGAAGGTCGTGCACGGCAGCCGCGTCCAGACGCCATGAGCTGCCCAGCGGCAGTCGCCGATGCGGTCGACTTGTCGGCGGAGGAACAGCCTGGCATCCATTTTCGGCGCAAACGGATACTGGTGGATACATTCAGAGGACCGTCGAGCCGGTCCTGCGCGGGCAACTCGAGCGCGGGCAGAGCGTGCTGCTGCTCGGTTGATCAGCTCGCACTTGGTCGCGGAAGTGCGGCGCCAGCCTCCACGGAGATCTCGACCGCTTAGATCGTCTCAGACCGGCGACACGCCGGTCGTCCGGCGCAACCGCCGATCGAAGGTCACCAGCTCGTGGCCGGCGCTCTGGGCCTCTGCCAGGATCACGTAGTCGGCAAAGTCGGCCGCGCCCTCTTTGAAAGCTTCGAAGGCACGCCGAAACGTCTCCTCACGCTGGAGAACGAAGGCACGATTCCCGAGCAGGTGATCGAGCACGTGCGCGATCGTCGGCTTGCCGAGGCGATACGCCGTCTCGAGAACCCACACGGTCTCGACTTGAACGATCTGCGAAATCCACACCTGGTCAGCCTTGGCGATTCTGGCCCTCGCCGAATTCACCTGGCGCTGCTCCGCCGGGTCGTCGACGAGCACCCGCACGAGCACGTTGGTGTCGAGCGCGATCACCGGCCCGCGCGCTTCCGAATGGCAGCGCGCATCTGCTCGAGGTTGGCACTGCGGCGGGGGCTCACGAGCCCGAATGCCGCTCGGACGTCGTTCTGCACGGGCCGGAGCACGATCCTGTCGTCCTCGTCGACGAAGGCCACGCGATCTCCCTGTTGCAACCCGAGCCTCCTTCGCACGCGCACGGGGATGGTGACCTGCCCTTTTCTCGTCACAGTGGACGTCTGCATTCCATCCTCCGAAGGGTACTACCAAAGCATATGGGTAATACCCGGTGGGTCAAGCCACCCGGCCGCCATCGACCACCACCGCCGACCCGACCGCCGGGCCCATTGCCAGGATCGACAGAGAGCTCGACGACGATCCGGGCGTCGAACAGCGCGGCGGGAGTGCGGTGCGCCGAAGTGCCCGTCTTCCGGACCTGCCCCGACCGTACCTCCTCGACCGACGGCACCCTGTCAGCCAGGTCTCGACGTCGATCGCACCGTGGACGATGGTCTGCTTGCTCCGGCCTCTCTTCACAGGCTGGGTTCGGAGCACGACGGGGTGCGTGTTTGCCCACTCCCCCGTCACCCCTTCCCTCCTCGGCGGGCCCCGCGCCCGTGCGCTCCGTCCTCTCGACCCTGCGCTCTACATCAATCGAGCGCGATCGCGGCAGGTCCTGCTCCCTGATGGCGTCCCGCTCCCTCGCCATCATTCAGTCGATCCGAGACGGACCCTCAGGAAGGGAGAGAGCGTGAGCGGCTACACCGGGTGGATCGCGTCCTGCGGCCGTTCCAGCTCGATCCCGCGCCGCGCCAGGCGCACCTGGTTCCCCTGGGGAAGAGCGGTCGTGCGCGGCCACGCCACCCTCCCGGCACCGGGCATCGCGGCCAGGAGGATGGCGCAAACCCTCCCGCTTCTCCCCACGCCGCGGCCAGACCACTCTGGCGTCGTGCGCCCGCCCGCTCGGGCACCTTGGCGCCGGCCGGGAGCGCTTGGTAGACGGTCGCCGTCGGCGCCCGCGAGAGCGGCGTCGGGGAAGGAGCTTCGTCGATGGCACGTGCATGCGTTCTCCTGGCCGAGGGCTTCGAGGAGATCGAGGCGATCACCGTGATCGACGTCCTGCGCCGGGCGGAGGTCGAGGTCGCGACGCTGGGCATCGCCACGCGCGAGGTGCGCGGTGCGCACGGCGTCGGGGTGACGGCCGACCGGACGCTCGCCGAGGCGGCGGGCGAGACGTGGGACGCGGTGATCCTGCCCGGCGGGCTGCCTGGCGCGACCAACCTGCGCGACGACGCTCGCGTGTGCGAGCTGGTCTCGCGCCAGCACGCCGCGGGCCGCCTGGTTGCGGCGATCTGCGCCGCCCCGATGGTGCTGGGCGCGGCCGGTGTCCTCCGGGGCAAGCGGGCGACCTGCTACCCGAGCTTCGAGTCGCACCTGACCGGTGCCACGCCGGTCGCCGAGCGCGTCGTGATCGACGGCAACGTGATCACCAGCCGCGGTCCGGGCACCGCTCTGGAGTTCGGGCTCGCGCTCGCCGAGCGCCTCTGTGGCGCGACGACCGCTGCCGGGCTGCGCGAGGGGATGCTCGTCGCCGCGTGATCGCGACCGCGACCCGGAGGCGTGACGTGCGGCGCCGTCAGCCTGCGGTCGGGGGATCGTCGGCGGCGTAGGGGTCGTTGCGCCGCGGTAGCTCGTCGCCCAGCACGAGCCAGGGCACCCGCTCGTTCCACCAGACGTGCATGACCGGCGGCTCGGCCAGGGGTGTGGCGATCGTGGCGAGCGAGACGTCGAGCTGGCCCGGTGCGTGTGTCGACTCGAAGAAGAGCGGCGAGCCACAGCGGGAGCAGAAGCGGCGCGTGGCATGCTCCGAGGAGCGGTAGCAGGCGACGCGCTCTGCTCCCTGAGTCACGTGCAGCGCCTCGGCCGGGAAGCTCGCCCAGGTGACCACACCCGCGCCGTGCGCGCGCCGGCACATGGTGCAGTGGCAGTGGACCACGTAGCTCGGCCGCGCCGCGAGCTCATAGCGGACGGCCGCGCACAGGCAGGCACCGTGGATCGTCGGGGAAACGCTCATGCGGTGCTTGTACTGCCGTACGGCGGCGATTGCGATCGGCAGTGCGTGGATCGCCCGGGTGGTGTCGCGCCCACCCGCGTCACGCGCGTCGGCGCGGCACGGCGCCGACGCGCGCCCGTCCCGTGGCGTCCGGCGCGTGCTTGCGGCGTCCGGGCGGGCAGGGTACGCGCCAGGTTCGTGGCTGATGCGGAGCAGCGCTACGCCCTGGCCGACCTCTTCGGCACTGGCCTGCAGGAGATGATCCGCTACGTGCCGCACTGCGTGCGCCTGGGCGTGCAGGTGGTGCACGCCGGGCCCAACGAGGGCACGCTGCGCCTGCCATACCGCGAGGAGCTGGTCGGCGACCCGACGCGCGGCGTGGTGTTCGGCGGCGTGATCACCACTCTGCTCGACCACGCCGGCGGGCTGTCCGTGTTTTGCAGCCTGCCCGAGCTGAAGACCATCGCGACGCTCGATCTGCGCATCGACTACCTGCGGGCGGCCGAGCCGCGGCGCGACCTCTTCGGCCACGCCCGCTGCTACAAGCTGACCCGCCACGTCGCCTTCGTGCGCGGCTGCGCCTACGAGGAATCGGCGGACGACCCGTTTGCCACCTGCCAGGCGGCCTTCATGGTGGGCGCCAGCTCGAGCGAGAGCGTCTTCGGGCGCGCCATGCGCGAGAGAATGGGCGAGTCCGAATGAACGGCCGCCGCGCGCTCGAGGTCATCCCCTACGCGAGCCTGCTGGGCGTGCACCTCGAGGGCGAGGGCGAGGGGCTGGTCTGCGTCATGCCGTTTCGCGACGACCTGGTGGGCAACGCAGTCCTACCGGCCCTGCACGGGGGCGTGGTCGGCGCGTTCCTCGAGCTGACCGCGCTCTTGCAGCTCGTCGAGCTCGGCGAGAGCACCGAGAGCACGCGGGTGCCCAAGCCGATCAACTTCAGCATCGGCTACCTTCGCTCGGCGGGCAACCACGAGACCCGGGGGCGGGCGGAGATCGTCAAGCACGGCCGGCGAATCGCGAACGTGCGCGTGACCGCTTGGCAGGAGGACCCAGCCCGACCCGTGGCGACCGGGATCGGCAACTTCCTCCTCTGAGCGTGGATCTCACGCCCGGCGGGGCAGGTCGAGCAGGCGTTGCGCGACGATGTCGCGTTGGATCTGCGAGGTGCCGCCGAAGATCGACTGGGCGCGCGACCAGAAGTAGAGATCGAGCTCCAGCCCCTCGGCGAGCAGCGGTGCCGCGCCGCGCAGGTCCATCATCGCGCGGTGCAGGCTCTGGTCGGCACGTGTCATGAGCAGCTTGTCGACCGAGCCCTCGGGGCCGGGCGTCGAGCCGTCGAGCCGGCTCGAGACGGTGCGCTGCACCTGCACCTGAAGCGCGCGCAGGTCGACGTAGGCGCGCGCCAGAGCGGTGCGCAGGCCCACGGGGCCGCGCAGCTCGCCGCTTCGCGCCTGGCCCGCGAGGACCGCCAGGGTGCGCGCCAGGCGC
>CAZGUU010000268.1:0-1370 GCA_964529315.1 uncultured Enterobacteriaceae bacterium | reverse complement strand
ACCCAGCCGATGTCCGCCGGGCCGCGCTCGTAGCCGAGCAGCGACATGGCGATCGCCCAGCCTTGGCCCGGCCGGCCGAGCATCTGCCCGGCGTCCACCTCGGCGCCGTCGAAGAACACCTCGGCGAACTCGCGCGTACCGCTCGCCGTGACGATCGCCCGGCAGTCGATTCCCTGCGTGCGCATGGGCACCAGGAAGACGGAGATGCCGCGGTGGCGCTGCGAGCCGGGCTCGGAGCGCGCCAGCAGCAGGCACCAGTCGGCCCACACCGCGTCGCTGGTCCAGATCTTCTGGCCGAAGATGCGGTAGCCGACGATTTCCCCCTCGCGCTCCTGAGGCTCGGCGCGGGTGGCCAGGCCGGCCAGATCCGAGCCGGCGCCGGGCTCGCTGAAGCCCTGGCACCAGCGCACCTCGCTCGACAGCATGCCAGGCAGGTGGCGGCGGCGCTGCTCGTCGTTGCCGAACAGCCGGATCGCGTTGGCCAGGTGGCCGAAGGTCGGACCGGAGGGGGCGCCCGCCGCGCCGAGCTCGTCGTTGTAGATCGCCTCGTAGGTGACCGGCAGGCCGCGGCCGCCGCACTCGACGGGGAAGGAGAGACCGACGTAGCCGGCCGCGTGCAGCCGGCGGTGCCAGGCGTTGAGGAAGGCCGCGCGCGCGTCGGGGTCCACGGGGATCGGCTCGCGCGGTGCGCTCTCGGCGAGCCAGGCGCGCAGCTCGGTGCGAAAGGCGTGCTCCTCTGGGCTGTCGCGGAAGTCCACGGTGCTCTCCTGGCTGGCTGGTGGGCGGTGCGCTGCCTCAGGCCGCGGCGTGCCGCCTCGCCGAGGACGGGATCATCGCGCGCCTCGCGCGTCGGCGTGCGTCGCGCGCAGCTCGGCCAGCGCCTCGAGCTGCACCTGGTCATCGCCCAGTGCTTGACGGCCGAGCAGCACCCGGCGCACCATCACGTGCATCATCGATTCCCAGGTGAACGCGATGCCGCCGTGCATCTGCAGCGCGGCCTCGACTACCTCGCGCGCCTGCGCGGCGCAGTAGGCCTTGGCGGTGCGCGCGGCGAGCAGGGCCTCGCCGGCATCGAGCTCGTCGACCGCCCAGCCCGCGTACCAGGCCAGACCTCGCGCGCCCTCGGTCGACACGTGCGCTTCGGCGGCCATGTGCTGCACGGCCTGGAAGGAGCCGACCGGCGCGCCGAACTGGACGCGCGTCGCCACGTGCGCCACGGCCGCGTCCAGGGCGCCCTGCATGACGCCCACCAGATCGCCGCACAGTGCGGCCAGCGTGAGCGCCAGAACGCGATCGAGCGCCTGGTCGGCGATCCCGGCGCCGAGGTCGCCGACCTCGACCGCCGGCGTCTGGGCCTCGACGCCGCGCAG
>CAZGUU010000267.1:6112-7395 GCA_964529315.1 uncultured Enterobacteriaceae bacterium | reverse complement strand
CCCCGCGCCGTGCTCGGGGCGATCGCCGCGAGAGGAGATGGCCGAATGACGCCGCTCTACAGGTCCCGCCCCGGGGCCTTCGACATCGTCCCTGCGCACCAGGACGCCGCCCGCCCGATCAACGACTTCATCTACGTCTCCGAGGGGCTGTCGAACAGCTTCCTCGTGGTCACGCCCGAGGGGCGTGTAGTGGTGAACACGGGCATGGGCTTCGAGGCACCGGTGCACAAGCGCCTCTACGACGCCGTCGATCGCGGGCCGATCCGCTACATCCTGCTCACCCAGGGGCACGTCGACCACGTCGGCGGCGTGGACCTCTTCCTCGAGCCCGGGACGGAGGTCGTCGCGCAGCGCAACAACCAGGAGCACCAGGCGTACGATGCGCGGCTGCAGACGTTCCGGATGTCGCGCAGCGCGTTCGCCTTCGCCGACGCGATCGCGCGAACCCTGCGCATCCTCGCCGAGGGTGGGCAGGGCGGGATGCCGGTGCAGTCGCGGCCGGTGCCGACGATCACCTTCGACGACCGCTGGGACTTCGAGCTGGGCGGCGTGCGCTTCGAGCTGCTCTGGACCCCGGGCGGGGAGACCACCGACTCGATGGTCGTCTGGCTGCCGCAGCACGGCATCTGCTTCACCGGCAACCTATTCAGCGCCTTGTTCGGCCACTTCCCCAACCTGGTGACGATCCGCGGCGACCGCTACCGCGAGGCGCTGCGCTTCGTCGAATCGCTCGACCGCGTGCTCGCGCTCGAGCCCGAGACGCTGCTCGTCGGCCACCACGCACCGGTGGTCGGCCGGGCGCGAATCCGCGACGAGCTGCTGCGCCTGCGCGGTGCCGTCCTGCACGTGCACGACGCCGTGGTCGTGGGCATGAACGCGGGCAAGGACGTGCACACGCTGATGCGCGAGATCGAGCTGCCGGCAGATCTCGAGGTCGGGCAGGGCTACGGCAAGGTGTCGTGGTCGGTGCGCGCCATCTGGGAGACCTACGCCGGCTGGTTCCACCACCGGTCGACGACCGAGCTCTATCCCGTGCCGTACTGGAGCGTGCACCCCGATCTGGTCACGCTGGCCGGCGGGCCCGACCCGATCGCGGCGCAGGCCCGGCGCAGGGTCGAGCAGGGCCAGGCGCTCGAGGCGATCCACCTGGCCGAGGTCGCCCTCGCCGCGGCGCCGGAGCACCGCGGGGCCCTGGAGGCGAGCCTGGCCGCGCACCGCCATCTGCGAGAGCGCAGCGAGAACTTCTGGGAGATCCGCTGGCTCGAGAGCCGCATCGCGGAGAC
>CAZGUU010000267.1:0-6012 GCA_964529315.1 uncultured Enterobacteriaceae bacterium | reverse complement strand
CGAGCAGCGGGCGGTGATCGAGGGCGCGAGCCACTTTCCGGTCAGCTTCGCCGAGGATGCGGTGCTCGGCGGGGCGATGCGCCGAACCGGGCTTCGCGACTTCGGTCCGCAGGACTTCCGCGAGCGCTTGCGCGTCCTGCTGCAGAGCTTCGACGAGGATTCCACCCTGGGGCCGGTCGGGCGGATCGGCGCGTTCCTCGACTTGGTGCGCTTTGCCGAGAACCGGCTGCGCATCGAGGACCTGCTACGCCGCCATCCCGAGATCCTCGAGATCGAGATCCGCCGGCCGATCGTGATCGTCGGCCTGCCGCGCTCGGGGACCACCCACCTCTTGAACCTGATCGCGGCCGACCAGCGCCTGCGCTCGCTTCCCTACTGGGAGAGCCTCGAGCCGGTGCCGGCGCGCGGCGAGGGCCCCGGGCGCGACGGCCTCGACCCGCGCTTCGTGCGCTGCCGGGAGAGCTACGTGCGCGCCTACGGGGTGCTGCCGCTGCTGCGCGCCATGCACGACATGCCACCCGAGCACATCCACGAGGAGCTCGAGCTCCAGGCGCCCGACTTCTCCAACTACAACCCCGAGTGGATCGCGCACGTGCCGCGCTGGCGCGATCACTACCTGGCGCACGACCAGACGCCGCACTACGCGTACCTGAAGAAGGTCTTGCAGATCCTGCAGTGGTACCGTGGGCCGGAGCGCTGGATCCTGAAGTCGCCGCAGCACCTCGAGCAGATCGGCCCGCTGATGGCGACCTTTCCCGATGCGACCATCGCCTTCACGCATCGCGACCCGGTCTCGGTGATCGCCTCGACGGTGACGATGCTCGCCTACGGCAGCCGCCTGCGCGGCACGCGCGTCGACTTGGGGGCGATCGCCGACTACTGGATCGACCGCATCGAGCGCCTGCTGCGCGCCTGCGTGCGCGACCGCGATCTGGTCGCGGTCGCGCAGAGCCACGACGTGCTGTTCCACGAGTTCATGGCCGACGACGTGGGCATGGTCGAGCGGATCTACCAGCGGGCCGGTCTCGAGATGACGCCGCAGGCGCGGGGTGAGCTCGACGCCTTCATGGAGCAGAATCGCCGCGGCAAGTTCGGCCGGGTGATCTACGACCTCGAGGCGGACTTCGGGATCGACCCGGCGGAGCTGCGCAAGCGCTTCGCCTTCTACTTCGAGCGCTTTCCCGTCCGCGTGGAGAGCTGAGGGAAGAGCGCGGGGTCGCGCTCGGCGACGGAGGGGCGCTCGCCGTGGGCGCGAGCGCTGGGAGGTCGTGTCGACATGAGCAGGGATCGCGTGGTGTTCGACTTCTCCGGCTGCCGGGTGCTGGTCACCGGTGGCAGCAACGGCATCGGCGCCGGGATCGCACGCGCCTTCCTCGAGGCGGGGGCCGAGGTGGTCATCACCGGGACCAAGCCTCGCTCATCGGACTACCCCGGCGACCTCTCTCCGTACACCTATCACCAGATGCTGCTCACCGACCGGGCCGGCATCGAGCGCGTGGCCGACTCGCTTCCCACGCTCGACGTGCTGGTGAGCAACGCGGGCTGCACCTTTCCCGGCGGCCGCGACGAGAGCGTGCCGGAGGTGTTCGAGGAGGCGGTCGCGATCAACCTCTTCGGTGCGTATCGCATGGCTCACGCCTGCCGGGCGAAGCTGCGCGAGAGCCGGCTCGACGGCGGCGCCAGCGTGGTCCACCTCGCCTCGATGTCGTCGTTCTTCGCCGTGCCGGTCGTCCCCGGCTACGGGGCGGCGAAGGCGGCCATCGTCCAGGTGACCAAGAACCTCGCCGTCTCGTGGGTGGCGGAGCGAATCCGCGTGAATGCCGTGGCGCCTGGCCTGATCGAGAGCAACATGACCGCGGCGATGGTCGGGGTCGAGGAGCTCGAGCGGCCGCACTTGGCTCGCGTCCCCATGGGCCGCTGGGGAACCGCGGCCGACGTGGCTCCCGCGGTGCTCTTTCTCGCCAGCCCCGCGGCACGCTTCATCACCGGGCAGACGCTCGCCATCGACGGCGGCTTCACCGCGGCGTAGAACGGGGGCTCCCGGCGCCGGGACGCGCTGCGCGCAACCGACCGACCGACCGGCCAGTCGGTGGCTGCCGTGCGGAAAGTCACGGCTTCTTCTCTTGACTGCGCTTGCGCAATCGCGATAGCCCTTCTCGAGCCGCGGTGCGCGCCGCATGAGTCGACTGCCTCGCGCGATCCAGGCGAACACGGGCAGCCGGCAGAGCCAGGAGGATCCCGTGAAAATGCGAACGTTGGTGGTGACCGCCGCGCTGGCGGTGCTGATCGCACCCGCCGCTCGAGCGGCGGACGTGAACTTCAGCGCCAAGGCCAAGGCCAAGGGTGTGCAGGGCGACTTCGTCCCGGCGTTCCGCTGTGCGAGCGGTGTCGATCAGGGCGAGTGCGCGGGCAACCTGCTGGTCGGCTACCCGGCGGGCAACGTGACGCGCTCGTCGACGACCGCCCAGGATTGCAAGTTCGAGCAGGGCAAGTTCAAGGTCCAGGCGGGCAAGGACGGCCAGGCGCAGCTCAAGGGCGTGACCTGTGCGGGCGGCGAGCCGACCACGCTGTGCGCCCACGTGAAGGGCTACACGACGATCGCCAACCAGGAGCTCGACTCCAAGGGGATGACCTCGGCCGAGACCTGCACCTCCGGCGGGCTGCCCATCGCGGGGAGCTCGAACTACTCCACGGCGAACGTCGGCATCCTCAGCTGCAGCAAGGGCACCTGCAAGGGCACCCTCACCGCGGTGACCGCCGATCCCTGCCCGACGGTGGACAAGGTGACGAACATCGATCGGGTCGAGGTGTTCGACGGCGGTGAGGACTACAGCTACGAGGCCCTACCGGGCAGCGGCGTCTTCCTGGGTGCCTGCTGCGAGGCCGGCGTGGCCACGCCTCCGGGGACGTGCACCGGGCCCGCGCAGAAGGTGCTCGCGCTGCCCGGCCAGATGATCCAGACGAAGGACTAGCGAGCTGCGCGATCTCGACTGAGCACCGGCGGCCGGGGTGGGCCAGCGGCTCGCCTCGGCCGCCCTTGCGGCGGCCCGAGCCGCCGCCGTCAGAACTGGTCGACGGCGGCCAGCGCGGGATTGATCGGCGCATTGGCGCTGAAGCCGCCGTCGACCATCAGGGTCGCCCCGGTGACGAAGGCCGCATCGTCCGAGGCGAGGAAGACCGCCGCCCGGGCGATGTCCTCGGGCACGCCGAGCCGGGTCAAGTGGCCGCGCTCGACGTTGCGCCGCACCTCGTCGCCGATCAGGTCCGACCAGAGCAGCTCGCTGATCCCGGTGCGCACCACGCCCGGGCAGATCACGTTCACGCGGATCTTCTGCGGCGCGTACTCCACGGCGAGCGAGCGGGTGAGCGCGACGATCGCGCCCTTGGTGGCCGTGTAGGCGTCCTGGCCGATGTGGCCCATGATCGCCGTCACCGACCCGGTGTTGACGATCGCGCCGCCGCCGCCCTCGGCGATCGCTGGGATGGCGTGCTTGCAGCACTGGTAGACGCTCTTGAGGTTGACCCGCAGGACGTAGTCCCAGTCCTCCTCGTCGATGTTCGTCAGGATGCCGTCGCGGCCCAGCGGTGCGATGCCGGCGTTGTTGTAGAGCACGTCGAGCCGCCCCCAGGTGCCGAGCGCCGTCTCGACCATGCGGGCGGCCGTCGCGGCGTCGCTGGCGTCGCCCTCGACGAACGCCGCTTGCCCGCCCTTCGCCGCGATCTCGCCGACCAGCGCCTGGCCAGCGGGGTTCAAATCGTTGGTGACGACGCGCGCCCCTTCGGCGGCGAAGAGCAGGCCCGCGGCTCGCCCGATGCCCGAGGCCGTGCCCGTGATGATCGCGACCTTGCCGTCCAGCTTCATGAGGCTCCCCCGCGACGGGCTCGGATGCCGGCGAGCCCGATCACGCCCCAGTGGGCGTGGTGCCGGCCGGCCCGACCCATTTCTGTCCTGCCGCCTTCGTGCTCTCGCTCAGCGTGCGCCGCCGTGGTGCTTGGCGAAGTACTCGATCCAGGCGAAGCGGCGCCGGGCCGGGGCGCCTGCCGCCTCGGGGACCAGCTCGCCGTTGGCCCACTGCATCAGGCCCTTGATCTGCGCCACGCGCGAGGTGGTCGCGAAGCGGAAGCGCTCGGCGCCCAGCTCGATGGTCGCGCGCGACGGAAATCCGTCGGCGGCGCGCTGCATGTCGATGTGCGCGCCGCCGACGTGCTGCGGCACGCCGCCGCGCACCAGGAAGCCGACCGAGAACTCGTCGCTGCCGTCGACCGCGACGCCGTACTCGTGCGTGCCGTCCTCGAGCTCGTTCACGAACACCACCCAGTACTCCTCGAGCAGCGTGTAGATCTTGCTCTGCGTCCAGCCGACCCCGGGCGGACCCCAGGCGATGTCCATGCCGCCGAAGCCGCGCACCGGCTTGCCCTGGAACGTGCCCTCGACTCGGCAGAGCTCCGAGGCGTAGAGGCCGTCCTCGAGCTCGCCCGGGCAGAAGTACTCCATGGCCGGGCCGAGCGCGGTGAAGCGCAGGTCGACCTCGCCGCCCGCCTCGGTGTGGCGGTAGCGCTGCGGCTCGATGTCGACCGAGAAGGGCAGGCTGCCTCGCGCTGGGTAGGAGGCTACGTGCACGCGGCCCGAGGCGGCGTCGATGTCGTGCTGCACGATGCCCAGGTAGAGGTTGGTGTAGGCGCGCGGCGAGTCCTGGCCCGTGTCGTCGGCCAGGCGGGAGACCACCGCCAGCGTGGTCGCCTCGACCTTGAACTCGCGCGTGACGGCGTACTTCTGGCCGCTCTCGTCGCTCACGCACGACCACAGCCAGGTCGACTGGTAGGCCAGGCCGTGCGGGCTGTGGGTGCGCTGGTAGACACGCGCCTGCGGCGTGAAGGCGCGCACCAGGGTGCGCGAGCCCCAGCGCGGGTCGAGGCTCTGGTCGGCCATCGGCGTCCCCCTTCCTCAGGCGTATCGGATCAGCGAGCTCACCTTGCAGCCCTCGAGGCGCCGCCGGCCACCCAGCGATTCGAGCTCGACGAGGAATGCGCACTCGACGACGTGCCCACCCGAGTCGCGCACCAGCTGCACCGCGGCGGACGCCGTCCCTCCGGTGGCGAGCAGGTCGTCGACGATCAGCACCCGCGCCCCGGGGGCCACCGCGTCGGCGTGCATCTCGATCTCGTCGACGCCGTACTCGAGCTCGTAGCGAGCGGTGCGCGTCGCGGCGGGCAGCTTGCCCTTCTTGCGCACCAGCACGAGGCCCTTGCACAGCTTGTAGGCGAGCGCGGCGGCCAGGATGAAGCCGCGTGCGTCGATGCCGACGATCACGTCGAGAGGCTCGCCGACGTGCGGCGTCGCCATGACGTCGATCGCCCGCTGGAAGGCGCGCGGGTCGGCGAGCAGGGTGGTGACGTCGTAGAACAGGATGCCTTCCTTGGGGAAGTCCGGGATCTCGCGGATCGCGGCGCGCAGGTCCTCGTGCTGGGCGGCGTCCGGCCGCGTGGTCTCGCTCATGCTGGTGGTCTCCTTCAGGCCGCGCGGCCCAGTCCCAAGTGCGCGGCGATGATGCTCTTCTGGATCTCGGTGGCGCCCCCCGCAACCTCCATGAGCTTGCTCTCGCGGTAGTAGCGCTGCATGTCGTACTCCATCGTGTAGCCGTAGCCGCCCAGCACCTGCATTCCCAGCGTGGCGACGCGGCGCGCGGTCTCCGAGGCGTAGTACTTCGCCATCGAGGCCTCCTTGGAGCAGGGCAGGCCCTGGTCCTTGCGCCAGGCGGCGAGCAGGGCGAGCTGACGGGTCGCCTCGATGTCGAGCTGCATCTCGGCGAGCATGTGCTGCACCGCCTGGAAGGCACCGATCGGCCGGCCGAACTGGCGGCGCTCGCGGGCGTGGCCCAGGGCCAGCTCGAAGGCGCCGAGCGCCGCGCCCAGGCCGGTTGCGCCCGCCCAGATGCGCTCTGCGTCGAGGATCGCCCGCGCAGCCTTCCAGCCGCCGTGGACCTCGCCGAGCACGTCGGCTGCGGGGACGCG
>CAZGUU010000266.1:0-7398 GCA_964529315.1 uncultured Enterobacteriaceae bacterium | reverse complement strand
AAGCCCGAGTGGGAGATCTACTCGCTCCTGGCGCAGAGCATCGCCGCCGAGGCGCGCAAGCGCGGCGTCACGGAGGTGAGCAACTTCCGCGGCAAGCCGATCGAGATCGCCAACCTGGACGAGCGCTTCAGCGACGGCGGACGCTTCGGCCCCGAGGCGCAGGAGGACGTTCTGCGCTTCATCCTCGGCATGTCGAGCGCGTCGAGCGGCATCACCCTCGAGGATCTACGCAAGAACGGTGGCGCCGTGCGCGTGGCCAGCCTCGGGCCCGAGTCGCCGACCAGCAACTTCTTCTGCGAGTACAAGCAGGACGAGCCGATCACGCCGCTGACCGATTTCTCGGTGAAGAAGCGGCCCTACCCCACGCTCACCGGACGCCAGCAGTTCTACATCGACCACCCCTGGTTTCTCGAGGTCGACGAGGCGCTACCGACCTACAAGAGCCCGCCCGAGGCGGGCGGCGACCATCCCTTCGTCCTGACCAGCGGCCACACCCGCTGGAGCATCCACTCGATGTGGCGCGATCAGGCGATGATGCTTCGCCTGCAGCGTGGCGAGCCGGTCGTCATGCTCAACGAGGCGCAGGCGCGCCAGCGCGGCATCGCCGACAACGACGTCGTCCGGGTGTGGAACGACGTCGGCAGCTTCGAGGCACGAGCCGTGCCGACCGCGGCGATCCACCCGGGCCAGGTGCACCTCTACCACGCCTGGGAGCCGTTCCAGTACCGCGGCCAGGAGAGCCACCAGTTCTTGATCCCCAGCCCGATCAAGCCGATGCAGCTGGTCACCGACTACGGCCACCTGCACTGGTCGTTCTCGTACTACGAGCCCAACGCGGTCGATCGCGACACGCGCGTCGACATCGCCAGGGTGTAGCGGGAGCCCCTGCGAACGACGGCCGGCCGCTGCTGGCGGACGGGATCCTACCCGAGCGCCTGCCCTCACCGCGCCGCCAGGCCCGCGAGGCGGCCGCGCAGCTCCGCCTCGCGCCATCGCGCGCGCGTCGGACGCTCAGACCTTGCGTCCCTCCAAGCGCAGGATCGCCTTGCCGCAGAACACGCCGGTGCTCGCCGCCGCGTCCACCGTCATGCTCTCCTGCGGCTCGACGCAGTCGCCGACGAAGAAGAGGTTCTTCACCGAGGTCGAGCGATAGGGGATCTTCTTGTACCAGGTGTGCTGGTAGTGCCAGAGCGGGTAGTGCGACGCATAGTGCCGCGCGACGACGGCTCCACGGTAGCCGGGGAACACCTCCTCGATGATGTCGTCGATCTCCTGCTTGAGCGTCTTGCGCACTCGCTCGCGAGCATCCTTCTCCAGGGGCAGGACGCGGCTGGCGAAGATCAGCTGCTTGCCCTCCGGGGCGTTCCACGCAAACGCATTGGAGAGGGCCCAGATCATGAGCAGGTTTCCGCCCGTCTGCGGGTCGACGACCGACACCGGGTGGGGCTCGGCGGTCACCGGACGGTCCAGCTCCGCGTAGAGCGTGAAGTCGTGGAAGGGGATCGCCGAGTACGCGTCGATCGGCCCCTGCACCTCGGGCGGAACCACTCGCAAGAGCCGCGGGATCGCCGTGAAGTCGGCGTTCACCACCACCTTGCCGGCGCGGATCTCACGCCTCTCGCCTTGGGCGGTCGTGACGACCACCCCGGTTGCGGCGCCGTCCTCGACCACGACCTCGGCGACCTCGCTGCCGACGAAGAGATCGCCCCCGGCGCGCTGCATGGCCGCGACGAAGGGCCGCACCAGACCCTCGACGTAGCTCGGCTTGAAGGCGACGCAGTGGGCCTCGCTCATCCACCAGAAGCGAAACGTGCTGAGCAGCCCGCCGGCCGAGAGGTGGCGCATCGCCTCGTCCGCCTCGCACATGGTGGAGTTGGCGGCGATCGAGGCGAAGAACGCGACCACCTGGGGATCGCGGCTCAGCTTGTCCTTGAAGTCGTAAAAGGGGATCGAGGCCAGCGGCTCGCGGAACAGCTCGGCATACGGGATCGAGGCGGCGTACTCGAAGGCGCGCAGGAACTCCCGGCGCGTCTCGTCGGAGAGCGGCGTGGGAAACAAGCTCTCGTAGTAGGAGACCAGCGCCGCGGGCGAGGCGCAGCGCGGCGCGATTTGGAACTTCATGCCCGTGCCCCGATAGTAGAGGCACGGCTCGGGCACCTCGTAGAAGCGCACGTCGGCGTCCAGCTCCCTGGCCGCCCGGTACCACGCACCTCCGCCCCATCCCTGGCCGAAGGCCACCCAGTGCTCGAAGCCGGTGAAGCCCGGGGACGTCGGGTCGAGCTTCATGCGCCCGCCGACCTCGTCCTCCTTCTCGAGCACTGCGGTCGTGAGCCCACCCCTGGCCAGGTAGGCCCCGCAGATCACTCCCGCGATGCCCGCTCCGACCACGACCACGTCGTACCGCGACTGCATGGTTCGCCTCCCCTGCCCCGCGCGCCGGACGGCGCGAGGCGACTCGTGCGATGGAACCGTCTCGTTCGATGGTGTCGGCGCCACCGCCTGACGCCTGCTGCGCCGCTCGCAGTACCTGGTGGTGGCGCGATGCTTGCGCCCGGCCCTACTGGGGAATCTGCCAGATCTGCGTCTTGGCCCAGCCGTCCTCGTAGGGCGAGTAGTACTTGAACTCGAAATCGAGCAGGCAGATCTTCCAGGCGCCGCCCACCCGCCGGAAGCGGTTGCGGTAGATCCCCATCACCCAGACGGCCCGGTTCGCCGGCTGGATCGTGGTCTGCGCGGTCAGATACCAGCTCCCCGATGCCTCGTCGCCACTCACCTCGACGACCGGGTTGTGCACCATGTGCACCATGAACGAAGCTGCACCGTCGACCAGGGTTCCGAAGAAGGTGCCGATGATCTCCTTGCGGCCCTTGAACGAGCCGAAGAAGCCGTAGTTGCAGGTCGCGTCCTCGGTGAAGAGCTCCGACAGCTCGGCGTAGCTGCGCGAGTCGACCAAGTGGCAGTAACGCGCCATCACCGTCTTGACCGCTTCACCATCCCTGAGCTCGGCGATCTCCCGCGCCAGCTTTTCCACGTCCGCCATGGCACCCTGCTTCCTTTCTCTTGTCTGCTCCGGCCTTGCCGCCCAGCGCCAGACCGCGATGATCCATCGTAGCGACTTCCGTGCCTGGAGGCCCACGGGCCGCTGATCCCGCTCATTCCACGAAAGACGAGCCAGGCGCAACAGAAGGGGTAGGACGGCGCTCGCACCGGGGCGTCGATGCTGTCGCACGCGAACGATCGGACGGGCAGCCGCGAAACCGAGAGGGGGTGAGCCATGGGCAAGCTCGAGGGGAAGGTCGCGTTGATCACCGGCGCGGCGCGCGGCCAGGGCGAGGCCGAAGCGCGGCTGTTCGCCACGCAAGGGGCACGCGTCGTCCTGGGCGACCTCCTGGACGCGGACGGCGAGAAGGTCGCGCGATCCCTGGGCGATCGCGCGTGCTACCTGCACCACGACGTGAGCCAGGAGGAGAGCTGGAGCCGCTTCGTCGCTGCCGCGCGCGAGCAGTTCGGCCGGGTCGACGTCCTGGTCAACAACGCCGGCATCGTGTACGCGGCACCCATCCTCGAGACGAGCCTCGAGGACTACATGCGCGTGATCCGGGTGAACCAGGTCGGCTGCCTGCTCGGGATGCAGGCCGTGATCCCGGCCATGAAGGACGCCGGCGGCGGCTCCATCGTCAACATCGCATCGACCGCCGGGCTCGAGGGAGTGGCGGGGCTGATCGCCTACTCGTCGAGCAAGTTCGCGATCCGCGGCATGACGCGCACGGCCGCTCTCGAGCTGGGCCCGCTCGGCATCCGGGTGAACACCATCTGCCCAGGAGGCATCGACACCGTGATGGCGCGAGGCGAGGAGTTCTCCAGCGTCGACTCGTCGCTGGTGTACGGCGGCCTGCCGCTGGGACGCATCGGCCAGCCCGCCGAGGTGGCCCGCCTCGCCCTGTTCCTCGCCTCCGACGACTCCTCCTACTGCACCGGCGCCGACTTCCTCGCCGACGGCGGCATGCTCGCGGGGCGGGGCTTCCCCGGGAACTGATACCGTTACCGTCGGAACACCAGACCACAAGGACGGCGACGGCGACACCGGCGCCCCATCCACCGGCTGCCGGCGCTCTCTTCGACCGGGCGCCCTGCACCACGCAGGCCGCGCCCACCCGCGGCGAGCGAAGAGCAGACAGAGACCCGACCCATCGCGCAGCGAAACATGACTTCCCTCAATTACTGAGGAAGATCACCGGCCGACGACGCCTCGCGGCGATGCAGAGTCGGGGCTGGCGCGCTAGCATGCCGCCGACCAGATAGGCAGATGACGGATGGACTTCGAGCTCACCCCTGAACAGCAGGGTCTCCAGCGCGAGATATACCAGTACTTGGACGCCCTCGTGACGCCCGAGCTGCGCGCCGAGCTGCGCGAGAAGCCCGAGGGCGGTGGGCCGCAGGACGCACCCGAGTACACGCGCGCCCTGCGCCGCCTGGGCGCGGACGGCTGGCTGGGGATCGGCTGGCCCAAGCAGTACGGCGGCCAAGGGCGAAGCCCCATCGAGCAGTACATCTTCTTCGACGCGACCGCCGGCTACCACGCGCTGCCGATCCCGATGCTCGCCCTCAACACGGTGGGGCCGACGATCATGGAGGTGGGCACGCCGGAGCAAAAGGCGCGCTTTCTCCCGCCCATCCTCGAGGGGAAGCTCAACGTGGGCATCGGCTACACCGAGCCCTCCGCGGGCAGCGACCTGGCCTCCTTGCGCACCACCGCGGTACGCGACGGCGACCACTGGGTGATCAACGGACAGAAGATCTTCACCAGCCTGGCCCACTTCTCCGATTACATCTGGCTGGCGGCGCGCACCGACCCGACCGCCAAGAAGCATCGCGGCATATCGATCTTCATGGTCGACACGCGAAGCCCGGGGTTTCGCTTCGATCCGCTCTATACGATGGGCGGCTTCCGCACGAACATCACCTACTACGACGACGTCCGGGTACCGCGGGACTGCCTGGTCGGCGAGGAGAACAAGGGCTGGAGCTACATCAACACGCAGCTCGCCATGGAGCGGATCACGCTGGTCCCCCACTCGAGGGCGAGCCGCATGGTGGACGCCCTGACCGCGTGGGTGCGCGAGGCGACGCTCGACGGCAAGCGCGTGGTCGATCAGCCCTGGGTCAGGACCCGTCTCGCCGAGATGGCACGGGATACCGAGGTGCTCCGCCTGTTCAACTACCGCGTGGCGTGGCTGATCTCGCGCGGCGTCGTACCGCACGCCGAGGCTGCGATGGTCAAGGTCTTCGGCTCGGAGCTCTTTCAGCGCATCCACGGCATCGGCATGCAGATGATGGGCCTGCTCGGGACGCTCGAGCCGGCCTGCGAGCTCGCACCGCTGGGCGGTGCCGTCGAGCGCGAGTACCTCGCCAAGATGCTGCTGACCTTCGGCGGTGGGGCCAACGAGGTGCTGCGCGACATCATCGCGCTGGCGGGGCTCTTCATGCCGCGCTCGCGCTGACGAGCCCGACGAAGCCCGCGGCACATGTGCCGCCGCGGCAATTTTGAGGACGAGCGATGGGATTGGCAGCGGACGAGGCTCATGGACTTCGAGCTCGGTGAGCAGCAGCAGATGCTGCGCGACTCCGCGCGGTCGTTCCTCGCGGGGCAGTGCGACATGTCGGTGGTCCGCAAGCTCGAGGCGAGCGACGCTGGCCACTCGCCCGAGCTGTGGCGCAAGATGGCCGAGCTCGGCTGGACCGGGCTCGTCGTCCCCGCGGAGCACGGCGGTGCGGGCGGAAGCCTGCTCGACCTCGCGGTGCTCTTCGAGGAGATCGGCCGCGCGGCTTTCGACAGCCCGCTCTTCGCCACCACCTTGGCGACGCTCGTGCTCCTCGAGGGCGCAAGCGACGCGCAGCGACGCGAGCTGCTCCCCGCGATCGCCTCCGGCGAGCGCATCGCCACGCTGGCCCTGGCCGAGGCTGGCGTCTCCAACGATCCGCGATTCGTCGCCACGCAGGCGCGGCTCGACGGCGGCCAGTGGGTGCTCCGCGGCACGAAGCTCTTCGTGCCCTACGCCGCCGTCGCGGACCGCATCCTCGTGGTGGCGCGGTCCTCGGGCGTTCCCGGCGACGCAGCCGGCATCGGCATCTTCGTCGTGGACGGACGCGACGCGCGCCTGCGCTGCTCCCCCATGGCGACCATCGCCCCGGACAAGCAGTACCGCATCGACCTCGACGACCTCCGCGTGCCCTCGGCTGCGCTGATCGGGGGGGCGAGCCAGGGCCTCGCCTTCCTCGAGCCCGCGCTCGCCGAGGCCGCCGCGATCCAGTGTGCCGAGATGCTCGGCGGCGCCGAGCACGAGCTCGAGACGACCGCCGCCTACACCCGCGAGCGCGTCCAGTTCGACCGCCCGCTCGGCACGTTCCAGGCGGTCCAGCACCATCTGGCCGACATGTTCAGCGACGTCCAGGGGACGCGCTGGACGACCTACCAGGCGGTCTACCGCCTGGCTGCGGGCGTGGCCGCAGCCCGGGAGCTGGCGATCGCCTGCGCCTTCACCTGCGACGCCGGCCAACGCATTGCCTTCGGCGCGCAGCAGCTGCACGGTGGCGCCGGCGTCGATGTATCGAACGACCTGCACTTCTACTATCGTCGCGCCAAGGCGCTCGAGCTCGCGCTGGGCGCGGCACCGCGCCAGCTCGAGGTGCTGGAAGGGCTGATCGGGCTGGACACCCCGCCCGGTGAAAGGCAGCGCGCATGAGCATTCAGACACGGATCGAAGACCTCCCGACCACCGCGCCGCGATTCGTCGGCAAGGACGTGCCCCGCCCGGAGGACCGCATGCTGGTCACCGGGCGAACCGAGTTCATCGACAACGTGTCGCTCCCCGGCATGCTGCACTGCGCGATCCTGCGCAGCCCCTTCGCGCACGCGCGGATCAAGAGCATCGACACGAGCGCCGCCGAGCGGCTTCCCGGCGTGGTCGCCGTGGTCACCGGCGAGGACGCGCTGCGCTGGAGCTACCCCGGAGCGACGGTGCCCGAGGGCTGGGGCACGCACTGCCTGGTCACCGACAAGGCGCGGTATGCCGGCGAGCCGGTCGCGGCCGTGGCCGCCACCAGCCGCTACCTCGCCGAGGACGCCCTGGAGCTGATCGACGTCGATTACGAGCCGCTCCCACCGCTCGCCGATGCCCTCTCGGCCATCGCGCCCGGAAGCCCCCTGCTCTTCGAGCAGAACGAGAGCAACGTGATGTTCCGGCGCCTCTTCAGGTGGGGCGAAGTGGACCGTGCGTTCGCCGAGGCCGACGAGGTATTGAGCGAGAAGTTCCGCTGGCATCGCGTCGGCGCCAATCCGATGGAGACCTTCGGCGTCATCTCGCAGTGGGATCCGATCGAGCAGAGCGTCACCTGCCG
>CAZGUU010000265.1:0-7432 GCA_964529315.1 uncultured Enterobacteriaceae bacterium | reverse complement strand
GCGGCGGGCATGCCCGCGCGCGCCGGATCGAGGCCGAGGCGGCACGCGAGGCGCACCAGATCGCCGGGCAGCGGCGCCTCGAGCAGCAGGCCATCGGCGCCGTGGCCGAGGCGCACGCGCCAGGCGTGCAGGGCGTGGCGCGGATGCAGGTCGCAGGGCGGCTGCCGGTAGCGGCGCTCGCCGACCAGCGGGTGGCAGATGTGCGCGAGGTGGATGCGCACCTGGTGAGTGCGCCCGGTGGCGAGCTCGACCTCGAGCAGGGCGAAGCCGCCGGCACGGTCGAGCACCCGCACGCGCGAGTGCGCCGGACGGCCGGCGGCCGTCACCCCGAGCCGGTGGCCCGACCCGTCGAGCGGCCCGATGGGCGCATCGACCCGGCGCTGCGCAAAGGCCGGCACTCCGTGGCACACCGCCAGGTAGAGCTTTGCGCCGAGAGGCGGCCGCATGCGGCGGGCGACCTCGGCGACCAGGCTCTTGCGCCGGACGAACAGGTTGACGCCCGAGGTCTCGGCGTCGAGCTGGTGAACCGCCCAGACCCGGCGCCCGAGGTGCTCGGCCAGCCAGGCCTGCAGGCAGCGCGAGTCCTCGAGCGATCGGCCCGTGGAAGGAATCCCCGGAGCCTTGTCGACCGCGACCAGGCCATCGCGATCGTGCAGGATCTTCGATTGCACACCGGCCACGCTTCGCTTGTGCGGCGAAGCGCCGGCCGTGGTCAAGCCGCCGCCGGAGCACGGCCAGCGGAGGAGGGATTCTCCCGCTGGCCGCTGCCCCGACGCCCCTTCCCGCGTGCCGCGGGCCATTCCACGGTCGCAGACGAAGGCGCCCGCAAGACACGACGGCAATCCGACCTGCGCCGGCATCGCCGCGAGCGCGCCGTCCACCAGTCATCGGCCGCGCTGGCGCGCCGGACGCGCTCGACTCGACGGGAGCCGACGCAGCAAGCGACGTGCCGCCGTCGCACCTCCGCCACGCGTGCCCTTCCTTGGGCTTTCTTGCGCGACAGCTGCACGCTGCGTGGGCAGTGCCGTGCAATGCGGCGGCAGGGCGCCGGCCTACCCCTCGCGCAGCGCCAAGGCCTGCCGGGGGCAGCGCCGCACCGCCTCCTCCACCTTCTCGCGCAGGCTCTCGTCGGGCTGGTCGGTCGCGAGGTGCAGGGTGTCGTCCTCGCGCACCTCGAACACCTCGGGACACACCCGCATGCAGACCGCGTTGGCCTCGCAGCGATCGTAGTCGACGATGATCTTCATTCCATCCTCTTCGCTCGGCCGGCGCCTGGCGCGCTCCTACGCCGGCTTCGCCTCGGGCGTGAAACGCACCGGCATCTCCTTCACGCCGTTGATGAAGTTCGAGCGCAGGCGGCGCACCGGCCCGTCCAGCTCGATGTCGGGCAGGCGGCGCAGCAGCTCGTCGAACATGACGCGGATCTCGAGGCGCGCCAGGTTGGCGCCCAGGCAGAAGTGCTCGCCGATGCCGAAGGCGACGTGGTTGTTCGGCGAGCGCGTCGCGTCGAAGCGCATCGGGTCGGAGAAGACCGTCTCGTCGCGGTTTGCCGAGGGGTAGTAGATCGCCACCTTGTCGCCCTCGCGCAGCCGTTGGCCGCGCAGCTCGACGTCGCACGTCACTGTGCGCCGGAAGTGGTTCAAGGGGCTCACCCAGCGCAGCATCTCCTCGACCGCGTTGTTCAGCAGGCGCGGGTCGTCGAGCAGCCGGCGTCGCTCCTGCGGGTGCTCGATCAGCGCCAGCATGCCGCCGGAGATCAGGTTGCGCGTGGTCTCGTTGCCCGCCACGACGAGCAGCAGGAAGAAGGAGTCGAACTCGAGCTCGGTGAGCTTCTCGCCGTCGACCTCGCCGTGCAGCAGCACGCTCACCAGGTCGTCGTGCGGCTCCCGCTTGCGCTGCTCGGCGAGCTGGTTGGCGTACATCCACAGCTCGCCGGCGGCCACGCGGCCGACCTCCTCCGAGGTGCCGAACTCCGGGTCGTCGAAGCCGATCAGGCGGTTGCTCCAGTCGAAGATCTTCTGCCGGTCCTCGACGGGCACGCCGACCAGCTCGGCGATCACCTGCAGCGGCAGCTCGGCGGCGATCTCGCGGACGAAGTCGCACCGCCCCAACGGTGCCACCCGGTCGACGATCGCCCGGGCCGCCTCCCGGATGCGCGGCTCCAGGCGCGCGGTCATGCGCGGCGTGAACCCCTGGCTGACCAGCTTGCGATACTTGCTGTGCTGGGGCGGGTCCATGTTGATCATGATGTGGCGCGTCTCGTCGAGCTGCTGGCCCTCCATGTCGCGCAGCATCGTGCCGCCCCGGTGAGAGGAGAACGTAGCGCTGTCCTTGGACACGGCGACCACGTCCTCGTAGCGGGTGATCGCCCAGAAGCCCTGCCCGCCCGGGTAGTCCTGCCAGAACACCGGAGCCTCGGCGCGCAGCAGGCGAAACGCCTCGTGGGGCACCCCCTGAACCCAGCTGTCCGGGCTCACCAGATCGATCTCCGAGAGCTGCATCGCAAACCTCGACGGGCGCTCGACAGGCACCCATTCATGACATTTGGCAGCCAAAAGGCTGCTTCGACGCTAGGCAGAGAATCCGTCGGAGTCAACGACCAGCTCGGTCCGGTCGTCGCGGCGCCGCTGTCGAGGTGCACACCGGAAGGAGATGGCTGGGCGCCGCCAACCCGCGCCCCGCCGAGCGCCTTGTCGCCTGGGCAACCCTCTGATTCACTCGGGCCGCCATGAAGACGCGACTTGCCTGGTCCAGCCGGTGCGACGCCACCCTCGTCGCCGCCCTCACCCTCTCGCTCGCCCCCTCGCTCTCGGCGCTCCCGGCACGCGCCCAGGCGGGCGGTGCTGCCGTCGCCAAGCCCGCACAGGCAGCGCCACCAGCGGCAGCACCCGGTGCCTCGGGGCCCGCGGCGGCGACGCCCTCCACCGCGGCACCCACCGCGGGCAAGCATGCGTCGGCCGGCGGCGCGCTCCCCGCGCTGCTCGTCGCCCAGGCGCAGTTTCGCGACAAGCTCGCGCCCGATGGGAGCAAGCTCCCCGAGCCGGGCGCCGCCAAGCTCACCATCGTGCGCGCCACGCCCGGCGGCTGGCAGATCAGCGTCCTCGAGGATCCCGACAGCAACGTGTTCCACAAGGCGCTGCCCTGGGATGGCGGGCTGCTCACCATCGGCGCCACACGCGCGATGCTCAAGACCTGGCGCTCGGACGGCAGCAAGTGGGTTTCCGAGACGCGCTGGAGCCCGGTGTTCGGCGGCAAGTTCGATCGGCTGCGCGACCTCGAGCACGCCGACGTCGACCGCGACGGCAAGGAGGACCTGGTGATCGCCACCCACGACCAGGGAGTGATCGCCATCGTCCGGCCGGCTCGGCAGTGGGCGGTCGAGGAGATCGCCCGCGAGCCGAACATCTTCGTGCACGAGATCGAGCTCGGCGACGTCGACGGCGACGGGCAGAAGGAGATCTTCGCCACGCCGAGCAAGCCGAACACTCTGGAGAAGGAGCAGCCGGGCGAGGTGCGAATGTACCGCCGCTCCGCCGACGGCAAGAGCTGGCAGCGCTCGATGGTCGACGCCCCGGGCGACACGCACGCCAAGGAGATCCTCACCGCCGACGCCGACCGCGACGGCAAGGACGAGCTCTACATCGTCTGGGAGGGTGCGATCGGCAAGGGCGGCGCGCTCACCCGTCCGGTGACCGTCAAGCAATACCGGATGCAGGACGGCCAGTGGGTGAGCCAGGTGGTCGCGACGGTCCCCGACCGCCAGATGCGCTCGATCGCCGCCGGCGACGTGAACGGCGACGGAAAGATCGACCTGGTCGCCGGCGGCCTGGGCTCGGGCCTGTGGATGTTCGAGCAGCAGGGAGAGGGAGCCTGGAAGGCAACGCGCATCGACGAGCGCTCCTCGGGCTTCGAGCACCCGGTCCTGGTCGCGGATCTGGACGGCGACGGGGCGCCGGAGATCTACGTCGCAGCCGAGGACCAGGGCGAGCTGCGTCGCTACCGCTGGCGCGACGGGAAGCTCGAGAAGCAGGTGGTCGCACCGCTCAAGAAGGGCGACATCACGTGGAATCTCACGGCCGGGGCGATGTGAGCCGGCGCCCCGAAGGCCGGCCCGCCCCGGCGCCGCGCAGCGCGAGGCGGCAGGGCACGGGGCCGCGCAGCTCGAGGCAGCCAGGCAGAGGGAGGCACAGCTCGGCGTACAGCGGCAGTGGGTGGCGCTCCCCCACCCCGGCCTGAGTCGAGATTCCCGCGGTGCGGCCCGGCTCGTCCGTCGCGAGACTGCTGCTCGCCGCGCTCCTCACGCTCGCGCTGGGCGAGGGGCTGGTGCGCGCCCTGGCGCACGACGACCCCGAGGGCCAGACGCGGGTTCTCGACTACGCGCTGCCGCCCAAGCGCCTCCCGCTGCGCCAGATCGCCGAGAGCATCGCCCGCTACCGAGCCAGCGACGACTCCTTTCTGATCTACCATCCGCTGCTCGGCTGGGCCCCTCGCCCCGGAGGCCGCGCCCGGGAAGACCTGCTGCGTGCCAACCGCGACGGGCTGCGCGCCGACCGGGACTTCGCCCCCGAGCCGGCGTCCGGCGTGCTCCGCGTCGAGGTGTTCGGCGACTCCTTCACCTTCGGCGACGAGGTGCCCGTCGAGCAGAGCTGGCCCGCGCTGCTCGAGGAGCGCCTGCGCGAGCGCGGCATCACCGCCGAGGTGCTCAACTTCGGCGTCAACGCCTACGGCCTCGACCAGGCCTACCTGCGCTGGCGGCACGCCGGGCGCCGCCTTCACCCGGCGGTCGTGGTCTACGGCTTCCAGCCCGAGAATCTGGTGCGCAACCTGAACGTGTTTCGGCCGCTCTACTTCGCCGGCACCGAGATTCCGCTCAGCAAGCCGCGCTTCGTGCTGGCCGCCGACGGCGGGCTCGAGCTCGTGAACTCGCCGGCGCTCGCACCCGAGCTCGTTCCGCAGGTGCTCGCGTCGATCGCCAACCACCCGCTGCGCCCGCACGAGGTGGCGCTCGACGGCCGCCACGAGGACCACTGGTGGCTGCGCAGCAAGCTCGCCGCGCTCCTGGCAGCGCTGGTCGCGCGGATGCGCGAGGCGCGCGGGGACCCGATCGCCCGACTGGGCGGGCAGCCCGAAGCCCAGGATCTGGCCTCGCGCCTGCTGCGCCGATTCGCCGCGGAGGCGACGGCCGACGGAGCGGCCTTCGTCACCGTGCTCCTGCCGCGCCGCGAGGACCTGGGCGACGCGACCAGCGAGGGTCGCGGCGCGGGCGCCCCTTGGTACGCACCCGCGCTGCGCACTCTCGAAGAGCAGTCCCTCCTGGTGCGCCCGGAGGCGAGCTTCCTGCCGCTGCGCGAGGGCGACTTCCGCCCCGGCGGCCACTACGGCCCGCGCCTGGGCGCACTGGTCGCCGACGCATTGGCCGGCCCCCTGGCGCGCATCTACTGCGAGCGCAACACCGGGCCAACGGTGCCCGAGGGGTGCCGGCCCTGAGATGCGTCCCGATGCGGCGCCGCGGAGCGCGGCGCCGGCCATCGCCCCCCGTCGCCGCCCGCCTGCGCCGCCCGGATCAGCCGGCCGGCGTGTACCAGATCGGCGAGGTGTAGGCGCGCTCGGTGGTGGTCATGGGCACCTCCTTCGCCATCGCCAGGCCGAAGCGCTTGGCGTCGTACGCGGTCCAGCGCGGCGTGGGGATCTCGATCACGCGCGCGTAGTAGAACGCCCGGAGCTTCGGGTCGAAGTCCGAGTCTCGCCACACCGCGACCAGCTCGGGCGCGCCGATCGTGTTCGTCCAGGTGGCGCCGGCGACGTCCACGGTGCTGCCCACCAGCGGGAGCTTGCCGTCGGGGCCCGGCTTGCGACCTCCGGACCAGGCGACGTCGTAGACCCTCTCGTGCGTCTCGCCCTTGCCGTCGAGCCAGCCCTTGACGATCTGGATGCGATCGAGGTTGCCGCCGATCGGATCCTTCATCGCACCGACGAGAAACGTCGGGGTCTTGCCGGCGGCCGCGGCGCGCAGGTCGCCGCCCATCGGCACGCCCTTCTCGTAGCCGATCGCGGCGGGGCTGCGGGTGCTCGCATCCGCGGGCTCGAAGTCCCAGCCACCGAAGAAGCGCACGGTCATGCGCGGGCCGGTGGTCGCATAGACCTCCTTGCGCCTCATCGCATCCCAGATCGCCTCTCGCGTGTTCTCCCGGGCCCAGACGCCCGCATAGCCGGATGAGACCATCTCCCAGCCGTAGACGTCGAGCTCGGGGTCGGGCTCGTAGTCGAAGGACACGTGGTCCCAGCGGTGCGGGCTCGGCTCGAGCAGGGCGACCTTGCCGAAGTAGTTGTCCTCCTCGACCGCCGCGAGCGCCGTGTGCGCGTCTGTGCTGCCGATCATGCCGAACTTGAACGGGTTCACGCCGAGCTTGCCCCCGAGCGCGAGGCCCTGCTTGAGCGCCGAGCGCGCGTACTCGTACTGGAACATCTCGGGCTTCTGCGGCTCGGTCGCCCCGAGGTTCAGCTTGTCCCAGCGCTCGAAGTCGGCGAACTCGTCGTTGGGCGAGAGAAAGGGGTGCGTCTCGCCGTCGCCCTTCTGCTGGGTGACCTCGACGAGCGGCTCCCACGCGCTGCGCAGCGCCGCGTACTCCTTGGTCAGCGGCTTGCCCACGAAGTCGACGACGTTGAACATCAGGCCACCGCTCACGTTGCCGTTGTGCGGAATGGCCAACACCTGGCCACCGGTCTCCTTCTCGTAGGCGGCCATGTACTTCCACAGCTCCGCAGGGTCGGCGCTGTCGTACTGCGAGAAGGGCAACGTGCGATTCGCCTTGTCGGCGGCATCGCGGAAGACGACCACCCGGTGCAGGTTGTTGCCGTTGGGCATCGATGTCCACTCGAAGCCGATCAGCGCGCTGAAGCGCCCGGGCTCGTCGTACCGGTCCGCCAGGGCGGTGTAGGCCGTCCAGGCCGAGCGCAACGCCTGCGGACTCTCGATGGGCGCCTTGTGCTGGACGAGCGACCCGATGATCTCCACGACCGCGGAGTAGGTCGTGGCGTCGTCGCCCTGGCGCAGCATCTCGTACCAACGCCGGCCTTTGTCCGTGGCCAGGACCTGGGGATCGCCCTGGAGCAGCTGGGGCATCAGGGCGTACATCTCGGAGTGGTCGGCGACCACCAGGAAGTCGAGCGGCCGGGAGAGCTTGGCGCGCTGGCCGGTCGAGGTCGTCACCTCCTGGCCGCGCGCGAATCGGTAGGCCTCCTCGGGCCCGAGCCGACAGCCGGCGGCGCCGGCGTCCACCGAGAGTGCCGTGTGGAGGTGCGTGTCGCCCCAGAAGACTTGCGTGGGATACTCTCGGCCGGCGTAGGGCGAGTACGGCTTGGCGAACTGCTTCTCGATCTGCGCCTTGCTCGGTGCTTCCTCCTGAGCCCCCGCGGGCAGCGCGAGAGCGAC
>CAZGUU010000264.1:0-7495 GCA_964529315.1 uncultured Enterobacteriaceae bacterium | reverse complement strand
CTCGCCCCCGGGGCGGCCTCGAGACGGGCAGCGCCCCCGGAACCCTAGCGGTCCACGGGGGCGCCGTCGAGCAGTCCGTTGGCTCCGCGCCGGCCCGCATCGTACTCTGGGCGCGTATGGGGACCGCGAGATGATCCACGACGGGACACGCCGCGAGGCCCGCGCCAGGGTGGCCGACGGCGAGCGCCGCTCGAGCGCCGCCGTCCCGTCGTGCCGCGGCCGCTTCGCGCCCGGCGCTGGATCCTAGGGCTGCGATGACGCAGCGGATGAGCTTCGCGCAGCGGGTCGACGAGGCGGGGCGGGCGCTCGGCCAGGCGCTGGGCAGCAACGTCGCGTGCATCGCCGCCTGGGGCGCATCTGCCGAGCCCGACTGGTCGCCGATGCGCGGCGACGCCGAGCTGATCATCGTCTTGCGACGCGTGAGGTTCGCCGACCTGCGACTCGTCGGCGCCACCCTGACCCGCCTGGCGCGCCACGACCTGCCGTTTGCCACGCCGCTCGTGGTCTCGCCCTCGTTCCTGCGCGATGCGCGCGACTCCTTTGCCGTCGAGCTCTGGGACTTGCAGGCTCGGCACCGGCTGATCGCCGGCGAGGACTTGCTCGAGAGCCTGGAAGTCGCACCGCAGGCGCTGCGCGTCGCTGCCGAGCGCGAAGCGCGCACCGCGCTCCTCCGGCTGCGCTCGCTCGCCGTGCACCGGCCGTCCGACGGCGAGCTGCAGCTCGCGCTGGCCGGACTCGCCTCGAGCTTCCCGGCGATCGCGGCTGGCCTGCTGGTGGGTCGAGGCTCGGCGGCTCGCCCCGAGGGCCGCGCCATGATCGACGCCCTGGCCGCGCGCGCCGGCGCGCCGCTCGGCAGCCTGGCGACGCTCCTCGAGGTGCGCGCCGGCGTGCGGCGCTGGCCGGCCGACGAGGATCTCGACCGGCTGCTCGCCGGCCTGCACGACGAGCTCGAGCGGCTGGCCATGACGATCGATGCCTACGAGGCGTAGCCGGCCCAGGGCACGCGGCGCCCACCTGCGCCAGGCAGGCACGCGCTGGATGCTCGCGAGCGCGCTGCTCGCCGCCGCACCCACGGCAGCTGCCCGAAGCGCCGTCGCACCAGCCCCGCACATCGCCGTACCACCGCCGCGGGGCCACGTCTCGGATTTCGCAGGCGTGATCGACGGGGGCACACGTCAGGCGCTCGAGACGCGCATCGCCGAGCTGCGCGAGGCCACCGGCGCCGAGATCGCCGTGGTCACCGTGCGCTCGACCAAGCCCGAGTCGGTCTTCGATTACGCGATGGCGATCGCCGAGAGCTGGAAGCCCGGGGCCGCAGGCAAGGACACCGGCGTCGTGTTCCTGGTTTCGGTCGACGATCGGCAGGTGCAGATCCTGACCGGCTATGGCGTCGAGGGCGCCCTGCCCGACGGCAAGGTGGGCGAGATCCGCGACTCCCTGGCCCTCCCCGCATTCCGCCGCGGCGACTACGCCGGCGGCATCGCGCGCGCGACCGAGGCACTGGCCCAGGTGATCGCCGCGAGCACCGGCGTGCGGCTGCGCGCCTCGCCCCTGGCCGCAGCCCCGGAGCCCGGCCACCAGGGTGGCGGGGCGGGCGAAGATCCCACCTGGCCGATCGTCGCGCTCGTCGTGCTGATCGCACTCCTCCGGCTGCTGAGCGCCGTCCGGGGGGCTCTGGGCACGTTCCGCGGATCGCACCGCCGGGGCGGGCTCGACACGTTGCTCGGCGGACCGTACGGCGGTACGGGCTTCGGTCGGACGACCTCCCGCGTGAGCTTCGGCGGCGGGCTCGGCGGCGGGAGCAGCAGATTCGGCGGTTTCGGGGGCGGCCGCTTCGGCGGCGGCGGTGCCGGGGGGAGCTGGTGATGGTCGCAAGGCGCTTTCCAGTCGAACGCGCGCAGCCGGCGGGTATCGTCGCCGCGCTGCTCTTGGCGGCGGGCCTCGCGGGCTGTGGCTACAACACCATGGTCGCGCAGCGCGAGGCGATCGACGGCCAGTGGGCGCAGGTCGAGAGCCAGCTGCAGCGGCGCAACGACCTGATCCCGAACCTCGTCGAGGTGACCCGCGGCTACGCGAGCCACGAGAAGCAGGTCTTCGAGAGCGTCGCCGCCGCGCGAGCCAAGCTGATCGGCGCGCAGACGCGCGATGCTCGGCTCGAGGCCGCTGGCGAGGTGTCGAGCGCGCTCGCGCGCCTGCTCGCGCTCTCCGAAGCCTATCCCAACCTCAAGGCAGACGCGCAGTTCGCCCGCCTCTCCGACGAGCTCGCCGGCACCGAGAACCGCATCGCCACGGAGCGGCGGCGCTACAACGAAGCCGTCCAGGCCTACAACACGACGATCCGCTCGCTGCCTGGCTCGCTCTACGCGGGCTGGCTCGGCTTCCAGCCCGAGAAGTACTTCGAGGCGCCCAAGGAGACCCAGCAGGTGCCCAAGGTCGATCTGCGGTAGGGCGCCCGCGGAGCGCGAGGTCGTTCGAATTCGCCTGAGTGCGGCGGAGCCCCGCCGCCAAGGCCTTGCCTCGCCCCACCGCAAGCCTGATATCGTCGGGGCCTCGATGCGCGCCGAACGGCCAGCCCCACCAGCACGAGAGCTGCAAGCGGAGTCCCTCCTCGCCGAGGCGGGCCGCCTCGACACGGTGTTCCGCGACGTCTACCTGCGGCGGGCGCGCGACCGTCTGGCACATGCGTTTCCACGCCACGAGCACGCCTCGCTCAAGGGTGCCCAGGACCACATCCAGCGCACGCTGCGCGACGCTCGTGATGCCGTCGAGGCGAGCGATTGGATGCGCGTCGTGGAGCTCGCATCTCAACCCGGGTGGACCATCTTCTCCGGGCGCAGCAGCGCGTCGAACTCCTCGCCCGTCAAGTAGCCGAGTTCGAGCGCCGCCCCGCGCAGCGTGGTGCCCTCCTTGTGGGCCTTCTTGGCGATCTGCGCCGCCTTGTCGTAGCCGATCTTGGGGTTCAGCGCGGTGACCAGCATGAGCGACTGGTCGACGAGCTGGCGGATGCGCTTGCGATCGGCCTCGATGCCCTCGACGCAGAACTCGCGGAAGCGGTCGCAGGCGTCGGCGAGCAGGCGCGCCGAGTGCAGGAAGTCGAAGATCATCACCGGCTTGAAGACGTTGAGCTCGAAGTTGCCCATCGAGCCGGCCACCGAGATCGCGGTGTCGTTGCCGATCACCTGACAGCAGACCATGGTCATGGCCTCGCACTGCGTCGGGTTCACCTTGCCCGGCATGATCGAGGAGCCGGGCTCGTTCTCGGGCAGGCGAAGCTCGCCGAGCCCGCTGCGTGGCCCCGAGCCCAGCCAGCGAACGTCGTTGGCGATCTTCATCAGCGAGCAGGCGAGCGTCTTGAGCGCCCCCGAGGCCGAGACCACGGCGTCGTGTGCCGCCAGGGCCGCGAACTTGTTCGGCGCCGAAACGAACGGCAGCCCGGTGAGCTCGGCGATCTTCGCCGCCGCCTGCTCGCCGAATCCGCGCGGCGCGTTCAGGCCCGTGCCCACCGCGGTTCCGCCAATCGCCAGCTCGTAGAGCCCGGGCAGCGCGCTGGCGACGCGCTGGAGGTTGGCATCGAGCTGCGCCACGTAGCCCGAGAACTCCTGGCCCAGCGTGAGCGGCACGGCGTCCTGCAGGTGGGTACGCCCGATCTTGACGATGTCGTCGAACTCGCTGGCCTTGGCCGCGAGCGCTCCGCGCAGCCGCTCGAGGCTGGGCACCAGCTGGCGCACCAGGATCTCGGCGGCTGCGACGTTCATCGCCGTGGGAAACGTGTCGTTCGACGACTGCGACATGTTGACGTCGTCGTTGGGGTGAATGGGCTTCTTGCTGCCGAGCACGCCGCCGGCGAGCTCGATGGCGCGGTTCGAGATCACCTCGTTGACGTTCATGTTCGACTGCGTGCCGCTGCCGGTCTGCCAGACGTAGAGCGGGAAGTGCTCGTCGAGCCGGCCGGCGATGACCTCGTCGGCGGCACGCACGATCAGGTCGGCTTTCTCGCGCGAGAGGCGTCCGCCGGCCGTGTTGACCAAGGCGCAGGCCTTCTTGAGCACGCCGAAGGCGCGCACGACTTCGATCGGCATCTGGTCGTCGCCGATCGCGAAGTGGTGCAGCGAGCGCTCGGTCTGGGCTCCCCAGTAGCGGTCGGCGCGCACCTCGATGGTGCCCATGGTGTCGGATTCGATGCGGACGTTCCCGGTCGGCTCGGCCATCGCTCGCTCCTCGGCTGACTGCCCTGCAACGCGGTCCGCTTGTCTACGGCGGCCGCTTGCTCCTAGACTCCCCGTCTAACGATCCACGGATCGCCATTCCAAGAGGAGGCTGCGCGATGTCACGACCGGTGCGCTTCGGAGTCACCCTGCCCCAGATCAAGCGCAGCTGGGCCGAGGCCCGCGACACGGCGCTCGAGCTCGACCGCCTGGGCTTCGACTCGGTCTGGGTGTGCGACCACCTCTGCAGCGTGCCGATGCCCAACCTGCCGATCTTCGAGGCATGGAGCGAGCTCGCCGCGGTGGCGGCGATCACCTCGCGGGTCGAGCTGGGCACGCTGGTGACGCCACCCTTCTTCCGCAACCCGGCGGTGCTCGCCAAGCAGATCGCCACCATCGACCACGTCTCGGGCGGGCGGACCATCGCCGGCCTGGGCATCGGCTGGTTCGCCCAGGAGTTCGAGGGCTACGGTGCTCCCTTTCCCTCGGTGCGCGAGCGCCTGCGCGCCCTCGAGGAGACCTGCGAAATCCTGACCCGTCTGTGGACCGAGCCGAGCGTCACCTTCGCCGGACGCCACTTCTCGGTGCGCGATGCGATCTGCGAGCCCAAGCCGGTGCGCCGGCCGCCCATCCTGATCGGCGGGGGCGGCGAGAAGGTTCTCATGGGCCTGGCCGTCAAGTACGCAGACACGTGGAACAACCTGGCCGCCTTCCAGGCGCAGCTCGGCGCCAAGGTCGAGGCGCTGCGCCGGCGCTGCGACGAGCTGCGGCGCGACTTCGACACCCTCGAGGTCTCCCAGCAGTGCGTCGTGGTCATCGCCGAGACCGAGGAGGCGGCGCGCACGGCACTCGAGAAGGCCTCGCGGATCTACGGGGGCCACATGGGGGCGGCGCTCGAGGAGCACGGCATCTGGGGCTCGCCCGAGGGCGTGATCGAGCGCCTGCGCCGTCACGTGGCGCTGGGCTGCACCGCCTTCGTCATGGAGCTCTTCGGGCGCGACACGCGCGAGCCGGCACGCCTGTTCGCCGAGCGCGTGCTGCCCGCCTTCCGCAGCTGACCCGAGCCGGCCACGCGGCTCGTGGCACACCGCGCGCTTCGCCGGTATAGGAGACCCATGAGCGCCAAGGACGAGTGTCTGTCCCTGGCCTGCGCGGTGTCGATCGATCGCGAGGCGTTCGCGCGGGCCTTCGAGGCGGCCTCGCCGGCCGAGCGCGTCGGGATCACCGAGGCGCTCGACGGCAAGCAGCAGGCCAGGCTCTGGGATGCGGCCCACGGACGGAGCGTGACCATCGCGGAGATGGTGCCCCGTGAGACCGGCCCACTGCGCCCGGTGATCTTCCACGGCAAGAACTCGCTGCCCGCGTTCACGCGCTTTCAGAAGCGCTTCTGCCGCCCGGCTGCGGGGATCGATCGCGACGAGCTGTGGGGCTACAACTACCAGCCCGTCGCCTGGCTGGCACCGCTCACCGGCCCGGGCTACTTCGTCGCCTACGACTCGCCGCAGGGCCCGGGCGCCGTCGCCGTCGATTACCGGCGCATCCCCCCGGCGCGCCCCGCCGAGTGGCCGGAGCTGCACGACAACCGCTACCGGCTCTCGCGCTTCATCTACGACGGCATGGTCGACTACCTGCGGCGCGTCTCGCAGCACCTGCTGATCGGCCGCGCGACGCGCGACGGCAAGGACCTGCCGAACTACTTCCTGCTCTGCCGCGAAGACCCGAGCTGAGAGCCCCTCGAAGGAGACGCAGCGGGAGCGAGCCCGAGCTGGCCGAGCGGCTACTCGAGCCGAGCACCAGCCCGTGAGGAGAAGCCATGGGAGAGACCGAGGCGAGCGGCCCGAACGCCGAGCAGATCCGCTACTGGAACGAGGTCTCCGGGCCCAAGTGGGTGGCCGTGCACCGCCTGCTGGACGCGCAGATCGGGCCGCTCGGCGAGCGCACCATGCAGCGCGCGGCCGTCGCCCGTGACGAGCGCGTGCTCGACGTCGGCTGCGGGTGCGGAACGACCACCGTCGAGCTCGGCCGGCGCGTCGGGCCAGGTGGCCGGGTGCTCGGCATCGACGTCTCGGCGGTCATGCTCGAGGTGGCGCACGCCGCGGCCGCGAGCGCAGAGCTCCCCCAGGTGAGCTTCACGCGCACCGACGCCCAGACGCACGCCTTCGAGCCGGAGAGCTTCGACCTGCTCTTCTCGCGCTTCGGGGTGATGTTCTTCGCCCACCCGACGGACGCCTTCGCCAACCTGCGCCGGGCGCTGCGCCCGGGCGGGCGGGTCGCCTTCGTCTGCTGGCAGGAGATGACCTCGAACCCGTGGATGTCCGTGCCCCTGCTCGCGGCCCTGCAGCACGTCCCGCTTCCCGCGCCGCCGCCCCCCGACGCCCCGGGCCCGTTCGCCTTCGCCGACCCGGCGCGCGTGCGCGGCATCCTCGAGGGCGCCGGCTTCGCGGAGGTCGAGCTCGAGTCGGCCAACGAGCGGCTCGCGGTGGGCGGCGGACAGACGCTCGAGGCGAGCGTCGGGCTGGTCATGCAGCTCGGGCCGCTCGGCGCGGCGCTGCGCGACGCGGACCAGGCGACGCGCGAGCGGGTGATGCGCGCCGTGCACGACGCCGTGGCGCCGCACTGGACCCCGCAGGGGCTGGTAATGGACTCGGCGGCCTGGATCGTCAGCGCGCGACGGTAGCTCTCCGAGCGCTCGACCGGACGTGGCGGATCGGGCATGCACGCCCGGTGTCCGCCGCCGTGCGCGCCCGCCTCGCGGTCCTCGCCTCCTCGCTGCTCGCCTCCACGGGCGGCGCGGCGATCAAGGCAGCCGATCTGCCCATCGCCGACGTCGCCGGCCTGCGCGCCGCGCTCGCGTCGCTCGTCCTGCTGGCGCTCCTGCGCCCGGGGCCCGGCTCGTGGACCGGGCGCGCGCTGCTCGTGGGCTGCGTGCAGGCCGCGATGATGGCCCTGTTCGTCGCGGGCAACAAGCTCACCACCGCGGCGAGCGCGATCTACCTGCAGTCGACCGCGCCGCTCTACGTGCTCCTGCTCTCGCCGATCGCACTCGGCGAGCGCATCCGCCGCACGGATCTGGGCTACCTCGCCGCCTTCGCCCTGGGCCTGGCACTCTTCCTCGTACGCACGGACGACCGTCAAGCAACTGCGCCCGAGCCCTTCCTGGGCAACCTGGTCGCCGCCGCCGGCGGGCTCGGCTGGGCGCTCACCATTCTCGGCCTGCGCTGGCTCGCCACCGACCGCCGCGCAACGGGCGACGGCGGGGCCACGGGCGACCACCGCGCCACCGCCGGCCG
>CAZGUU010000263.1:0-7524 GCA_964529315.1 uncultured Enterobacteriaceae bacterium | reverse complement strand
GGCAGAGGCTCGGGCAGCACTGCGCGGAGCGCCGCGGTGAGGGGCCGCCGCAGTCTGGACACACCGCGTGCCCGCCGCCGACGCGCCAGCCCGTGCCGCGCGCGCTTCCTGCTCCTGACCCTGGCCGTCACCCTGGCCGGCTGCGGCCTCGATCCGCGCGACGGCGCGGCACCCGTCCCGGGGTTTCTGTTGCTTCCCTCCGAGGCATTCACCGCCGCGTGGAACGCCCTTTTCGCCGGAGGCGAGCCGCGCGTGCGCGAAGGGGGGCAGCTCACCCGCCTGCGTCCGCTCGACCCCTCGCCGAAGGTGGCACACGTCGCCGTGCCTCAGCACCCGTTCATGGCTGCGAACCCGGGCAGCAACATGCACGACGACGCCTCGATGAGCGACACGGCGCAGGCCCGGGGGCCGCTCGGCGTGCACCCGGAGATCCGCTCGCGCTCGCTCGGCTTCGGCGGCTACGGCACGATCGCCTTCGACCGCGCACGGCGGATCGTCGGCGTCTACAGCAACGCGCGCAGCTTCCGCGTCGAGCTCCTCGACCCCCGCTCGCTGGAGCTCCTCGGATCGTACCCCCTGCCCTCGCGCCCCTGGGACTGGGTGCTCCAGGGTGTCATGCCCTGGGCGTACATCGGTGCCGGAATGTACTTTTATCTCGATGAGTCCGACCGTGCCGTCGTCCCGACCACCGAGAACGTCGTCGAGGTCGTCCAGATCCCGCCCGCCGGGAGCGGCGGCCAGCTCGAGCGGGTGCGCAGCTACGACCTCTCGCAGCATGTGGTGCCGCTGCCCTGGCCCGGGCGCGACAGCGTCGCCTGGGTACTGCCCGAGTGGAGCGGCGAGCGCTACTGGTACGCGACCACCGCCGGGATGGTCGGCGCGGTCGACGTGGCCTCGGGCGAGGTCGAAACGTACCAGCTCGAGGGCGAGGTGATCGAGAACTCGTTCGCCGTGGGCCCCGACGGTGTGTTCATCGTCTCGGACTACGCGCTGTACCGCCTCTCGCACGACCCGCAGCGCGGCATCGTCGCCGACTGGCGCACCTCCTACGACCGCGGCAGCGGCACGAAGCCCGGCCACATCACCCGCGGCTCGGGCACCTCGGTCACGCTGGCCGGCGACGTGGACGGCCTGGTCGTGGTCACCGACAACGCCGAGCCACGCATCCACCTGCTCTTCGTGCGCCGCAGCGACGGCAGCCTGGCGTGCAGCGTGCCGCTCTTCGACGACGGACGCAGCGGCACCGACATCAGCGCGATCGCCTTCGAACAGGCCGATGCCGAGGGCCGCCCGAGCGGCCGCTACTCCGCGATCGTGGAGAACAACTGGGGACACCACCGCTTCCCCATCGCGCACCCCGAGGGCGGGCTCACGCGCGTCGACGCCCAGCGGCGCGCCGACGGCAGCTACGATTGCCGGCCGGCCTGGACCAGCCGGGAGAAGAGCATCGGGGTGATCAAGCTCTCCTTCGCCAGCGGCCTGGTGTACACCTACTTCCGCGACGAGAGCGACCCGATCACCCAGTGGTACCTCTCGGCGATCGAGCTCGAGAGCGGCCAGACCGCCTACCGGCTGCGCGTCGGCGCCGGCCAGGGGTTCAACAACTGGGCCGGCGCGCTGTTCCTGGACCCCGACGGCGACACTCTCTACACGACGACGATCTTCGGCCTGGTCATGGTCCGGGACCGACCGCCCCCGGCCGCCGACGGCATCCCCGCCCCCGAGCCGGCGGCCCCCTGACCGGCCCACATCGTGCTGCTCCAGGGGGTACTCGGCGGGCTGGGGGGGGGGCTGGGGGGGGGCTGTGCAAGGCCTGCCCAGGGGTGCTATGCAAACGGTGCGTCGGTTCGTCGATCGAGCTTCTTGTCGTGGCCCTCGGGTTTGCGGCCTGCTTGCACCCTCGGTCGCCCTCCTACCGAGTTGGGTCGTCTCACGGCCTCTTTCGCTCAGACCTGGAAAGTAAAAGGCAGGTCGATAGTCCCTCCGGCAGGAGAATCGTAATGGGCAAGAAGCTGTACGTAGGAAACTTGAGCTACAACATGACCGAGAGCGGTCTCAGCGAGCTGTTCGCGCAGCACGGGGCGGTCGAGAGCGTTGCGATCGTCACCGACCGCGACAGCGGCCGCAGCCGCGGCTTCGGGTTCGTTGAGATGGCCGACGACGCGCAGGCGCAGGCGGCCATCGCCGCGCTCAACGGCCAGCAGCATGGCGGCCGGGCGCTCACCGTCAACGAGGCGAAGCCTCGCGAGGGTGGCGGCGGTGGCGGCGGCCGCAGCGGCGGTCGTGGTGGCGGTGGTGGTGGTGGTGGTGGTGGCCGCGGCTGGGGCGGCGGCGGCGGTCGCTACTAGCTCCGGAGCCGACAGACCGGATTGGGTGGCCGGCGCGGGAAACCGTGCCGGCCACTGCCCCCAGGTCGGCGCCACCCGCCTCCCGCCGTGGCAAGCGATGCCGCCGGCTGCGAGCGCGAGACCGCGGGGCTCCTCGTCACTCTCGATGCGATCAGAGGAGCCGTGAGATGAACCGCGATGAGCTGCTCGACCTGGCTGCGACGCTGACCCGACACCTGGCAACGGTCCTGGCCAACGAGCAGGGCTTCGTGGAGATCGCCTGCCCCGAGTGCAGGCCATCGAGCCGTCGAGGGTGGCGTGGCACGCAAGCGGTGTCGCCTTCGCCCGTCGCTGCCCGGGACACGGGCAGCGCGCCTCGAAGCGACGGCGCCACCGAGGGAGCCACCGGCCTCGCTCGCGGGGATGCTCCCGCCCAAGGGGTCTGCCCGACCTGCGAGGGAACGACCCGCATGTGGGCCAAGACGACGGCCGGCGAGATTCGCCGCATGAGCGACCGCGCGGTGGTCGACGCATTCGGCGCGGATCGCTCGCCCGGAGGCACGACCCGGCGCGGCCCGAGCCGTGCCGAGCGAGGGCCGGACGCGGCCCTCGGGGAGAAGCGGTAGCCCGACCGGTGGCGCGCTGCGCGCCCGGTCGATCGAGCACCTCGGCGCCTCTCGGCCCCGCAGCAGCACCGGCGGGGAGCGCCGCACCCGCGGCGCAGCGCTCCCCGCCGCGATCAGACGATCACGCTGCGGATGACCTCGCCGGCCTCCATCGCACGGAAGCCCTCGTTCACCTGCTCGAGCTTGATCTTGCGCGACACCATCGAGCCGATGTCGAGGCGTCCGGTCTCGATCAGGTCGATGAAGCGCTGGAAGTCGCGCCGCACCTTGGCGGAGCCGTACCGGCTGCCGAGGATCTTCTTCTCGTCGTAGAAGAGCTGGAAGGCCGGGAACGTGACCATGGCATCGAAGCGGGTCATGCCGACGATGCACACCGTCCCGCCGTTGCGCGTCATGTTGTACGCCTGGAGGATCGTCTCGGGCAGGCCGATCACCTCGAAGGCGTAGTCCGCGCCGCGCCCGCCGGTCAGCTCTCGGACCTGCGCGACGGCGTCGCCCTGCTTGGGGTCGACGAAGTCCGTCGCGCCGGCCTTGCCCGCCGCCGCGCGCTTCATCTCGACCAGATCGACCGCGATGATACGCGCAGCGCCGGCGATCCGTGCGCCCTGGACCACCGCCTGCCCGACGCCGCCGCAGCCGATCACGGCCACGATCGATCCCGGCTCCACCTTGGCCGTGTTCAGCGCCGCTCCGACGCCCGTGGTCACCCCGCAGCCGATCAACGCGAGCTGCTCGTCGGGCACGTCGCTGTGGATCTTGACGATCGAGTCCTCCGACGACGTGATCGCCTCGGCGAAGGTGCCTAGCCCGGTGAAGCCGAGGTAGGACGAGCCGTCGGGCCGGCTGCCTCGCGGGACCATCATCGCCTGGGTGTCCTGCTCGCAGAGATTCGACTGATCGCGCAGGCAGAACCAGCAGGTGCCGCAGGCGGGCACGAACGAAGCGACCACGCGGTCGCCCTTGGCGACCTTGGTGACGTCGCGTCCGACCTCGACCACCCGTCCGGTGCCCTCGTGGCCGAGGACCACGCCCGGCGGTAGCGGCACGTATCCGCGGACGATCGACAGGTCCGAGTGGCACACGCCGCTGGCGCCGATCTCCACCACCACGTCGCGGGGGCCCGGCTCGGCCGGCTCGACGTTCTCGATTGCAAGGGGCTGGTCCGTTCCTACGAAGACTGCGGCACGCATGATCTCTCCTTCTCGTGTCGGGAACCGCGAATCCGCGGGGGATCCTAGATCTGACCGGGGATGCCCGGGCTCCGGTTTCGCCTAGCACCGGGCGCTGAGCGTTGCGAAGCCCGCGACGCGGTCCGATCGAGGCGTGGCCACCGCGTCCGGGCGATCCGTCGGGCGCTCTCGGCGCGCGCCGGCCCGGTCACGGCTGCGACCCGGCGGCAGGGACCATGCACTTCGGATCGGCGGGTTCGGCACTCGATCTGCCCTCGGGCGCTGCCGCGACGCGACCGAGGTCGTAGAGGATCTGTGAGCCGAAGCGCCACCGGGCGACGCCGAAGCCTTCCTGCCCCGCACAGAGCTGCGCGATGCCCGGCAGCGCCGCGCTCTCCGGGTCGCAGTGCACCAGGACCCAGCGCAACCCGGTCGCCGCGCGCAGCTGCGTCACGGCCTCTGCCGAGGGGAGGCGATTGGCCAGCTCCATCCGACCGCGATGATCGTGCGGCGCGTAGCCCTCGCCGTTGAGCAGGGGAAGCCAGTGCGCGGTGCTCAGGTAGACCCGCTCGGCCTCGCGCCACTGCTCCGCGTCGATCCAGGCGGGCAGCTCGAGCAGCGGATCCCCCGCGCCACAGAGCGCCAGGAAGCGGTACGCCGGCGGCAGCGAATCTCCGACCGGCAGGCGTCGCAGCGGCACCGGGCCGCGCCACGAGCCAGCCAGCGCCAGGGCGGCCAGGGCGATCGCGAGCAACGCCCCGCGCCGACCCCAGCGCGACGCCAGCGCCGCCGCCCCGAGGCCAGCGAGCATCGCCGCGGCCAGGTGCGGGAGGAGCGCGGCGCGAGAAGCGTTGCGCATCCCGCCGAACCCGGGCAGCAGCGCCGCGAAGGCGTCGAAGACCAGGGTGCCCTGCGGCATCGGTCCGCGCGAGAGCAGCGCGCCCAGCCCCGCCAGGAGAGCCAGGATCGAGGCGTGCCGCACGCCGCTTCGCCCGCCCGCGAGGAGAGCGGCCAGACCGGCGATGGACAGGCACAGTGTCCACGGCCCGATCCGAACCCAGGCGCCCGCCAGGCCGGGGACCAGGTAGGCCCACAGGGTTCCGACCCGCGCGATGCCGCCGCCCGGGCCGGTGACGGCCCCCGGCAGGTTGCCGAGGTCGCGCAGCCGCAGGTAGGGCAAGGCGACGGGCAGGAGCAGCAAGCCCGCGATCGCGCCCGCCACGCCGAGCCAGGCCGTATCGCGCCCCAGAGTGCGCCACGACGGACCGCGACCGGCCCGCCCCCAGAGGAGAACCGCGCTGCCGATCACGAGCCATGCGGCCATCGCGTAGTAGCCGACGTACTGCCCGCTCAGAACCTGCAGCACGAGCGCCGCGGCGGCCAGCAGTGCCCAGCGAACGAGCCCGGTCGCGCCAAAGCGTTCGAGCCCGAAGACGACCAGCGGGAGCCAGGCGGTGACGACGGTCTGGATGTGAAACAGCGACCGCTGGTGGACCGGGGTCACTACACAGAGCAGCCCGGCGACCAGGCCACCGAGCAGCGATCCGCTCCACCGGGCGACGACCCAGGCGGTCGTCCAGACACCGAGCGCGATGCCGAGCAGCAGCGCGCTCTGGTGGGCCGCCACCGGCCCGGCGATCGCGCTCCCCGGGGCACCGAGGAGCGCGATCGCGAACAGGTTCTCGGAGCGCGCCAGCGAGAGCGGCTCCGGGTGGTAGATGTTGGCGTCGAACGGGTGCGTCGGCTGGGCGACCATCGCGTGCAGGGCCCAGGAGACGATCCAGACGTCGAGCAGGACGTCGGCCCCGAGATTGCGCGCCGCGGGCAGCTCGGGCCTGGCCGCAGAGAACACCCGCGCGCCGTCGACGACGTGGTCGCGCAGGTGCGCGGCCACCGGCCAGGTGCTCCACACCGCCGTCGCGAGCGCGACGCTCGCGACGATGGCGTGGAAGTGTCGCGGCGTGGCGGGCTGCATCGGCGGGCCGTGGGGCGCTCCCGCCGCGGGGTCGCGGAAGCGGTCGGGCTCCCGGCTAGGCCGCGCTCGCCTTCTTGAAGGCGGGGCGCTCCGAGAGCCGCGCCATGTACGCCTGCACGTTGGGGTAGCGCTCGTCGAGCAGGCCGACCAGCTGGGCTCCGCCGACGGTGAATCCCATCATGATGTCGGCGGCGCTGAATTCGTCGCCGAGCAGGAACTTGCGCCCGGCGAGCTGCCGGTCGAGCAGGGCGAGAATCCGCGCGACCCTCGGCTTGGCCTCCTCGGCGACCTGCGGGATGCGCTGCGCCTCGGGCTTGATGAAGGTGTTGGCCAGGATGTCGACCAGCGGCGGCATGGCGGTCGCCTCGGCGAAGTGCAGCCACTGGAGAAACTCGGCGCGCGCCGGGGTGCCCGGCGCGGGGGCGAGCCGCCCGGCGCCGTACTTCTCGAGCAGGTACTCGATGATCGCGCCGGACTCGAACATCCGCACCTCGCCGTCCTCGATCGCCGGGACCTTCCCGAGCGGGCTCTTGGCGAGGTACTCGGGCTTCTGCAGGTCTCCGGTCATGAAGCCGAGCTTGACGAGCTCATAGTCGAGCCCGAGCTCCTCGAGCAGCCACACGATCCGCACCGACCGCGTCATCGGGGCGTGGTAGAGCTTGATCATCTCGTCATCCTCCTCGTCGCTTCGCGCGCCGCGCCCGGCCCGGTCGGGCTCGCCCGAGCCCGCACGCGGTGCCGTACGGCTCAGGCCGGCGGCATCTGCAGGAGCTCGAGCACGATCCCGTCGCGCGCGGCGTGCTCGGCGTAGGCGAACTTGGCAAAGCCCATGTCGTGATACCAGAGCGGAGAAAATCCCAGGGGCTCGAGCGAGCGCAGCACCGAGTCCACGTCGGCCACGCGGTAGCGCACGTGGTGCAGCCCCTCACGGCCCGCGGCGAGGAACTCGGCGTGCGGCGAGTCCCCGGAGGCGACCGCGATCAGCTCCACCTCGAGGCCGCCCGAGCGGCCGAAGGCCAGCCGCAGGGTGCAGTCGCGCGGCTGGCCGCGCAGCAGCGCGCCGTTGAGCGGCGCCTCCATCACCTGGAAGGGTCCGAAGATCGGTCCGTAGCGCAGCAGCGCCGCATCGAGGTCGCGGACCACGTAGCCGACCTGGTCGATCGGCGGCAAGCCCAGGCTCGCCAGGGAATCGACGTCGTGCATGGCTCCCGCTCCTCGGCCGGCTGCGCTCTGGCGATGGCCGCCGTCTCAGGCGGCGCTGGCCGGGGCGGTGGGCACCGGCCGCATGCCGCCGCCCGCGCCGGCCTCGGAGAGGGCGGGGTGGACGGGAGCCACGCTTGGCAGCGAGGCCAGCCTGGTCCGCGGCCGACGCACGTCGGCCGCGGCCCCCACCGCACCGCCGATCCGCGCGATGCGCCAGTCTCCGA